>NZ_AP024154.1:1717083-2047500 GCF_015533855.1 Echinicola sp. 20G
GCCAATTACCAGAGAAAAGAAATCATAGGAACTGGATTGCCCCAGGTCGATGCCTATGGAGATTATAATAATTTCTTGGATGTATATCCTCAGGCGATTCCTGGAGGGGTCCTTGATCCCAATACAGATCCCAGTGATATTAATGTCATAGCTTTTGGTGTACCACAAAGCATGAAAGCAGGTGCACAAATTAGTCAGCTAATTTTTAGTCAATCTTATTTGGTAGGCTTGAAGGCAGCAAAAACATCGGAACAATTCTACCGTCTTCTGACGCAAATGACCGAGGAAGATATTGTCTATGATGTGGCCTTGAACTACTATTCTGTGATCTCTACCGAGTTACAAATGGATAATTTAGAGGCCAACCATGACCAGTTGAAACGATTGGAGGAGATTATCAAATCGCAATATGAAAATGACCTGGCCCGGAAGGTAGATTACAATCGTGTAAAGGTAAACCTGACAACCTTGGAGACAGAGATGGATAACTTAGAGATTTCCATTGAGCAGCGCAAGAATTACCTCAAGTTGGTGATGGGTATTCCGGTTAATACTCCTCTTAGCCTAGAGGAGTATGATTTTAAGGACAATCTGAGTCCACTTCAGGCTTTACAAGTGGATGCAGACCTTAGTCAGCGTTACGATTTACAGGTTTTGGGCAAGCAACAGGAGCTAAATGATTTGAACATCAATAATATCAAATCAGGCTATTATCCTACACTTTCAGCCTTTGCGGATGTGAATTATAATGCTTTCTCGACAGAGTTTGACTTCTTGTCTTCCAGCCATATGTGGTACAGGGGATCGCTGATCGGACTGAAACTTTCAGTGCCTATTTTTGATGGCTTTCAGAAGAAGAATAAAATAGCCCAAGCTAGGGTGGAAGGTCAAAAAATAAAATATGACCAATATATGGCCGAGCAAAATGCGGAAGCCGAATACCTCAATGCAGTCAAAAAACTCAAAAACAGTATTAAGAGTTTACAGGCTCAGGAATCCAATTTAGAGCTATCTGAGGATGTTCTCCAACAAACAGGAGAGCTTTACCGTGAAGGGCTTTCTCCTTTGACCGACCTACTGGATGCGGAGACCACTTTGCGTCAGGCCAGGTCAAGTTACTACCGACAAATCATCAATGTGAAAACGGCCGAAGCAGACTTGTATAAGTCTACTGGCCAAATCGAAAAAATCATAAGAAACTAAGAAATAGACTTCCCCAATATATCATCTACAGCTATGAAAAAAATTATCACACCATTAATACTGGTCATCATCGCAGCAAGCATAGGCTTTACGCTATTCAAAAATAAGCAAGAAATGGAGGTCAAGGCAGAAGAAGCCATGAAGACCAGCGAATCCATTCCAGTAAGGACAGCGGTTATCGAAAAAACAGCACACAAAATCTCCTTTACCTCAAATGGTACTTTCGAACCCAACAAAGAGCTAACCCTAAAGGCTGAAGCTAGTGGAAAGGTTTTGAAGATCTACAAAGAAAAAGGTGATTACGTACAGAAAGGAGATGTCATCGCAAAACTGGATGATGAGCTGATCCAATCTGAATTGGCCATTGCAGAGGTGAAATTACACCAAAATAAAAAGGACTTGGGTCGCTATGAAAATCTGGCGGGTACAGAAGCCATTACGGAAAAACAATTGGAAGAGATCCGCAATGCAACCAAGATGGCCGAGTCAGATGTGAAAATGAAAAAGAAACGTCTGGCCAATACGGTGATTACCGCTCCTATATCCGGCTATATCAACGAAGACTATATTGAAATCGGAACTTTAATGAGCCCAGGAATGAATGTCGTGGACATAGTGGACATTGACCCTATGAAATTGGTCGTGAAAGTTTCTGAATTGGAAATTGCCCGGATCAGCAAAGGAGATAAAGTAAAAGTGAAAGTTGGTGTACTTCCTGAGCAGGATTTTGAGGGTAAGGTTTCTTTTACCAGCAGAAAGGGAGATGCTTCATTAAGGTATGAAGTAGAGATTGAGTTGAGTGAAAGTTCCGATCAGATCAAACCAGGAATGTTTGCTTATGCAGCCTTTGATTATCCTGCTGAAGAAGCTATCCTGATTGACAGAAAGTCCCTAGTGAGTGGAGTGAAGAACCCAGAGGTTTATGTAGTGGAGAATGGAAAAGCGGTGTTGAAAAAAGTAAACCTTGCGCAAGTTGGAGAAAACAAACTGGTTCTTTTGGACGGATTAAAAGAAGGAGAGAAACTAGTGACCTCTGGATTGATCAATTTGAAGGATGGGACAGCAGTAACTGAACTTTAATCTGAAAATTAGTAGAGCATGCAGATAACGAAAATATCTATCAAACGGTCCACTATTGTAGTGGTGCTGTTTACAATATTGACTTTACTGGGGATTTTTTCCTATACCCAGATGTCTTATGAACTTCTGCCTAAGTTTAGTCCCAATGTGGTGACCGTTTCGACTGTTTACCCTGGTGCAGCACCGACAGAAGTAGAAAACTCAGTGACGAGAAAATTAGAGGATGCCTTGGCTTCTTTAGAAGGAATTGATGTAATGAAGTCCACTTCATTGGAAAGCTTTTCCATCATTACCATTGAGTTGGATGATGATGTGGACGTGGATATCATTCTTCAGGATGCGCAAAGAAAAATAGATGCCGTAATTGGGGATTTGCCAGAAGATGTAGATCCTCCATCCTTGGGTAAATTCAGTTTGGATGATATGCCAATCATGCAAATGGGAGCTTATTCTAACTTGACCGCGACGGAGTTTTATGACTTGATGGACCAGCGGATTCAGCCCATGATATCCCAAATTGACGGGGTGGCTCAGGTAAATTTGTTAGGCGGTGCAGAGAGAGAAATTAAGGTAAACTTGGATCAAAACAAGTTAAATACTTATGGCATCTCTCCCTTGCAAGTGAATCAGGCGATTGCTCAGGCAAACTTGGATTTTCCTACAGGGAAACTGAAAAGTGATGAGGAGCAGATCCTAATTCGTTTAGCGGGTAAATTCAGCAGTGTGGATGAGATTGGAGAACTGATCATTACTTATGCACAAGGCTCAGCTATCAAGATCAAGGACGTGGCTGAGGTTGTAGACTCCAGTAAGGACGAGGAAATTCTCAGCAGGCTGAATGGCAATAGCGCCATCGGTATCAGTATCCAAAAACAATCCGATGCCAATGCGGTAGATGTAGCAGAGCGTGTTGATGTAGCTTTGGCACAATTGGAGAAGACTTATCAAAATAGTGATCTCAGATTTGAGATTTCCCAGGATTCCTCAGAGTTTACTTTGGAAGCAGCTGATGCTGTGATTCATGACTTGATTATCGCAGTGGTCTTGGTAGCAGTCATTATGCTCTTATTCTTGCACAGCTTCCGAAATGCCGTTATTGTGATGATTGCTGTTCCGGCATCCATCATTGCAACATTTACAGTGATGTACTTGGCGGGCTTTACCCTAAACTTGATGAGTTTGCTTGCCCTTTCCTTGGTGGTAGGTATTCTGGTGGATGATGCGATTGTGGTCATTGAGAATATCTATCGTCACTTGGAAAAAGGTAAATCAGCGGTACAGGCTTCTTATGACGGTATCCGCGAAATTGGGGGAACAGTAACTTCAATTACCTTGGTAATCGTAGTGGTTTTCGTGCCACTTTCCATGACGGGTGGATTGATCTCAGGTATTTTGACCCAATTTAGTATCACGGTGGCAGTTGCTACTTTGATGAGTTTATTGGTAGCATTTACTTTGATTCCACTTTTGACTTCGAGGTTTACAAAATTAGAGAATATCAACCCCAAAAGCGTTTTTGGAAGAATTATCAATGGTTTTGAAGGTTTTCTGGACAGCTTTATTGATTGGTTGACTGGGATCCTAAAGTGGGCTTTTAACCATAAGATCATCACTTTAGTGGTCACTTTTGTCTTGTTTATTTCTTCATTTATGCTTGTAAGCAATGGTTTTATCGGTAGCGAATTTGTGAGTGAAGGGGACAAGGGTGAGTTTATTATCCGTTTGGAATTACCAAAGTCCGCCACCTTGGAGGAGACCAACTTTACCACGCGGGAAGCGGAGAATTTCCTTCAAAAAAATCCATTAGTGACCAGTGTGTTTACGACAGTTGGTCAAACGACAGGAAGCATGTCTGGTAGTCAATCAACTCCTTATGCTTCGGAGATCACTGTTAAAATGGTGGATGCTGAAAAGCGTCATGTGAGTGCGCCCGAATTTGCCAAGGAGATGGAAATAGCCTTGGAGGAGAATATTATTGGAGCTGAGTTTACCGCAGTACCGATCAGTATTACCGGCACTGCCAATGATGCTCCGATTCAGATTGTGCTTTCTGGTCCTGACTTGGACACCTTGAAAAGCTTTTCAGATAGGGTCTTGGCTGAGGTAGAAAAAGTACCAGGTACCAGAAAAGTGCAAACCTCTTTGGAAGATGGTAATCCGGAAATACGGGTAGAAGTGGACCGAACCAAAATGGCTGATCTAGGATTGGACATGGCCATGGTGGGTGGAACCATGCAGGTGGCTTTTAACGGGAACACTGATACCAAATACAGGGACGGAGAGTACGAATATGATATCAATATCCGAATGGATGAATTCGACAGAAAGTCCGTTTCAGATATTGAGAACCTTGCTTTTGTCAATAATAAAGGGCAAACGGTCTTACTGAAACAATTTGCCAATGCGACACCATCGGAGGGACCGAGTGAGTTGAACCGTCAGGATAGAATCAGTTCTGTTACGGTCCAATCACAAGTTTCTGGAAGGACTACTGGGGTAGTTGGTGCTGAAATTCAGGAGAAAATTGCCCAGCTAAATCTACCAAAGGAAGTGTCCATTTCTTATGAAGGGGACATGAAAATGCAAGAAGAAGGCTTTGGCAGCTTAGGGGTGGCTTTGTTGGCGTCGATCTTATTGATCTACCTGATCATGGTGGCGCTTTATGACAATTATATCTACCCTCTAGTGGTGATGTTCTCCTTGCCTTTGGCCATCATTGGTGCCCTATTGGCTTTGGCCTTGTCGAGTTCTTCCCTAAGTATTTTCAGTATCCTCGGATTGATCATGCTGATGGGATTGGTAGCGAAGAATGCGATTATGCTAGTGGACTTCACCAACCAGTTGAAAGATGCTGGCTTAGAAGTGAAAGCTGCTTTGGTGAAAGCTGTGGAGATTCGTTTCCGTCCGATATTAATGACCACTCTGGCCATGGTTTTTGGTATGCTTCCTATTGCGATGGCTTCCGGAGCCGGTGCAGAATGGAAAAATGGTCTTGCTTGGGCACTGATTGGTGGATTGATTTCATCCATGTTTTTGACCATGGTAGTAGTGCCTGTGATCTATTATATATTCGATCGTATCATGGCCAAGCTAGGTAAGGATAAGAAAAAAGAAATTGTAATCGAAGAAACCGAGCTGAGTGAGTCGGAATCGGAAGTTGCAGCGTATATATAGTTATAGTTAGTTGATGATTGCTGAATGGTCAGTGCAGGATTAAAAATTGAGTTGTAAGAAATTAAAACTGTTTTTTGAAACTGTACTGACCTTCACAATAAGGGTAAATCCATTTGAGCGTGTCATTCTACAAAGGTGATTTACAAAACATTGAGACAGAATCAAGTAAAGTCTCGTCTAAAAAAATAAAAAGCTATGAAAACTAATAATTACACAAAACTGAAAACGATTATTGAAGTGATGGGGAAATATGGAATCACTCCAATATCCAAAGTGAAGCGTTCGGACTTTGTAAAGGATATGGGTTTTGATAAGGTGTATTTGGACGGTTTGATTTATGATGTGGAGGATGCACTTCAAGTCGAGCTGAATGAAGAAACCGCTAACTCCCTCAAAAGCCCGGATGAGTTGATCAGATACATGTTGCAGCACCAAAACTGATTTTATAATCCAGTGAAGCAAGGCAGAAACTTTTATGAAGAAAATTATCCATATCCACGACCAATTCAAGCACCTGAGAAAATACTTGGAGGAGATTCCTGAAAAGTTTGAAGAGCGTGGAACGGTAATTTATAATGAGCGGAACCAAGTAAGGACAGATATGGTCCGAGGAGAAAAGATTGTTGTCAAGTCCTTTAGAAAAATATACTTGGCCAATAGATTTATTTACGCTTACCTAAGACCTTCAAAAGCCAAGAGAGCCTATGAATATGCTCTGATGCTCCAGCAGGAAGGAATCAACACGCCACAGCCTGTAGCCTTTATTGACTGTATTGAAAAAGGTATGTTAAAAGCGGGATATTTTGTTTCGGTCTATACAGATTACAAACCTCTTTCTTCTTTTGATACCCATGATGTGGCTAAGTCAAGGGAGATGCTGGAATCTCTTGCCCGGTTTACCTTGAACCTTCATCTTCATAAAATTTATCACGAAGATTATACCCTAGGCAACATTTTGTACCATGAGCAAAATGGACAGTATGACTTTGCATTGATTGATAACAATCGACTGAAACAGATTAGGATCAGTGAAAGCGATGCAGTAAAAAGCTTGAACCGCTTAGGCTTCCAGCCTGAGGCAATGACCTATTTGATTCGCCGATACATGGAGCTGAGAGGAACCAATGCCTTAAAGGGACTCAAGCTTTTCTATGATTATAAATATGAGGCAAGTTTAAGGTATGGTGCCAAAACGAGGCTAAAGAAGCTTCGAGACCAATTTTTAGGCAAGAGAAGGCTAGGAAATCATTGTTGATAGTGCTTTCTTTTTAGTTGTACTGTAATTTTATTAGGTATTTCTGAGACAAATCCTAGATTTGTTCCGTATGGAAAATAAAAACCTTATGAAATTACGAATTTTGTTACTGTTTACTGTTTTTACTTTTGGAGGCGTTTTTTTGGCTTGTCAGCAAGTTGATAATGATATGTGGGAATGTCCTGATATTTTGCCCTATTTTTCCATCAAGTCTATTGAATCGATCAATTTACAGCCTAGCCAATCCAACAATAATAATTTGGAAGAAATAGAGGAAGGAGAAGTGGTTTTATGGGAAAGGTTTTTTATCAGATTTGCATTTGAAGCAGATTATTTGGCGCAAAAAGCAACAACATCTCCTAATGGGAGCTTGTTTGCCTTATCCTGTGCTCCGAATGGCTGGAAGGGAGATAAAATTGGCCTGGACACACTTTATGTCAGGACTTTGAGTGATTTCAATGAAAACTTTGTAGCTGGGGATACGATCAATGATTTGATTTTGACCAATTATTATACAAATACTGCGCAGGGTTTGATGGATTTTACGCCGCTGGTCAATTATATAGAGGAAAATCATGAAAGCGTGAAATATCAGGTTTTTGATATGAAGTTATCCAAGGGACCGACTGAGGAAGCGGATTATGCATTTGACCTGATTTATGTGCTTAATGATGGCCAGTTTTTCACCCATCGAACAGACCCTGTCCATTTGAAGTGACCTTTACAGTTTGAAGCAGTAATAAAATTATGCAAAAACAACTATATTGGAGATGGTGCTATTATGAATGGTAAAATGATTTGTATCCTCGCCAATGAGAAGATTTTTATGTAACACGATTGCTTTGTTTGGACTTTTCGCTGTGGTCACCCAATTTATATTGATGGTCTTGGCAAGTGAAGGTTCGATGGTTCAAAACCTGCTAAGATTTTTTAGCTTTTTTACGATCCTGACCAATGCTTTGGTTACCTTTTGTTTTTGGAGGGAGTCTATATCCAATAATCCAAATTCAAATTTTTTCTTTGCTCGACCTGGTTGGCTTACCGCTATTACCATTTATATCACCATGGTTGGCTTTGTTTACCAAGTGACTCTGAGAGGTGTTTGGGAACCTCAGGGACTTCAAATGGTTGTAGATGAGCTGCTCCATTCCATCATTCCTATTTTGGTGGTGATCTATTGGGCTCGTTATGAAAGAAAGGATAAAATCAGATGGAGCCAGCTTCCTTGGATGTTGATTTATCCATTGCTTTACTTGATCTATATTTTGGTAAGGGGAGAATTTTCAGATTTCTATCCTTATTATTTTATTGATGTAAATCGGCTGGGTTGGGCTAAAGTGTTGCAGCATGCATTATTGCTGATTTTGACCTTTTTGGTATTGGCATTGGGCTTTATTGGCTTTGGTAAATTGATGGCGAAGAAGCCCATGTATTTTAAGGGAGAGGTATAATGGGAATACTAAAGACATGTACTACGCAAAGTTGAACGGAATGGGTAGGTTGACCGGGACCATAGGATTATTGGCGGTTGGTATATTTTTCTTGGCCTTGATCGTTTTTGGAAGCTTGCATCCCGACTTTAACTATCTTGAAGATTTTGTCAGTAAGCTAGGTGCAAAAGGTCAGCCAAATGCTATTTGGTTTAACTTGTTTGGATTTTTGCTAGCGGGTTTACTCATGACCTGCTTTGGTGTGCTTTATGGCTTGACTATACAGGATAAATGGGTGGGGATACTTATTGGCCTATTTGGTCTTGGTTTTGCCTTTACTTTCTTACCTTTTGATCTTAAGCTTACTGATTCAACCTTGTCAAAAGCCCATACAGTTGCCATTACACTTGGACTGGCTACATGGCTCATGGGGCTAGCAAGACTAGCATACAACCCCAAATTGGATAAAGCCATTACACAAAGGGCCAATATAGCTGCAATGCTCCTGGTTGTTTCAATCCTAGGTTTGTTGGTAGGATTCTGGTCTATGCCATTCACCCATCGATTGGTTTTCATGGTCGTATTTGGATGGACAATATTTACTTCAGTGAGCTTGTTGATTTCCAAGAATAGTAAATAGGCAGCTGTATCGATAAATTTCAGAAAACTTATCTGCTTACATTTAGTTAGGGTATAAAAAACAGTTATGAATGAGGTGAACACAAATAAAGCTCAAACAGCTTTTAGGGTGATTTTAGGGGCTTTTATGATCTTGGCCGCCATTGGACATATGACCTTTCAGCGGGGTGAATTTCAAGCGCAAGTTCCTAACTGGGTTCCATTGAGCAAGGACCTAGTAGTTATACTATCCGGAATTGTGGAGCTGATTCTTGGCCTAGCAATGGTTTTCTGGGCCAAGCAAAAGGTGAAAATAGGTATGGCCTTGGCACTATTTTATGTGTTGATTTTTCCGGGAAATATTGCTCAATACACCAATGAAATTGATGCTTTTGGATTGGATACTGATCGTGAAAGGTTAATTCGTCTTTTTTTTCAACCTGTTTTAATTTTATGGGCACTTTGGTCGACGGGAGCACTTGAGTATCTTTTTGAAAAGAAGATAGCCAATAGGTAATAATATCTTTTGTCCACTGAATCCCTTTTTTTGGTTTTGAAACAGATAATGCCAAACTTTGCCCATTATCAATATTTAGCCTATGCCACGGTATTTTGTGATCTATAAACCATTTGGGATTTTGAGCCAGTTTAGTGGAGAAGAGAATACTTTGAAGCAACTTGGGGATTTTCCAAAAGAAGTATATCCTGTTGGCCGATTGGATAAGGACAGTGAAGGCTTACTGTTGATTACAGACGATAAGCCACTGAACCATTATTTGCTGAACCCTCAGTTTGGGCATCAAAGGAGTTATCTGGCCCAAGTGGAGGGTGTTCCAGATGAAGATGCCATTTTAGCTTTGGAAGAAGGGGTGGATATCAAGGTGGACGGGAAAATGTACCATACCAAACCGGCCAAGGCAAAGTTGAAAAAAAGTGAACCTTTATTACCCGAAAGAGACCCTCCTATTCGTTATCGTAAGACTGTACCTGATTCTTGGCTTGAATTGACATTAATTGAAGGCAAAAACCGACAAGTAAGGAAAATGACGGCTGCGGTGAATTTTCCCACCTTAAGGCTGGTGCGCTGGTCCATGGAAAAGCTCACCATTGAAGGGTTTGCGGTTGGAGAAGTTCGGGAGTATGATCAGCAGGAAATGTACAAGCTATTGGGCGTGGATATAAATAAAATGGGTCATCAGTCTAACAGGCCTTTTCATAAGCGTACCAAAGGAAGGTTTGGAAAGCGAAATTAGCTTGGTTTAAATAGAATTTCAGCACTTGTTAAATTGTGTTAAAAGGCAATTTATTCTAATTTAGGCTTCTTAATTTAGCAAGGTGCCTTGGCATCAGCAGTTTTATACGAGACTTAACAAAAATATAAGATTATAATGCATCAGGAAAAGATTCAGGACGTCATCAATGAAGTCAAGAAGGTGGTGGTAGGACAAGAGCGAATGGTCAATCGTTTATTGATCGGACTCTTTACCAATGGACACATACTTTTGGAAGGTGTGCCCGGTTTGGCCAAAACCCTAACTGTAAACACCTTGGCCAAAGTGCTTCATTTGGACTTTAACAGAATCCAGTTTACGCCTGACTTGTTGCCATCAGATTTGATCGGTACCATGATCTATAACCAGCAGAATGGTGATTTTGAAGTCAAAAAAGGACCTATCTTTTCCAATTTGATTTTAGCTGATGAGGTAAACCGTTCTCCTGCCAAAGTTCAGTCCGCTCTTTTGGAAGCCATGCAAGAGAAGCAGGTAACCATTGGTGAAACTACCTATCAGTTGGATCGTCCATTTTTGGTACTGGCCACTCAGAACCCCGTGGATCAAGAGGGTACTTACCCATTGCCTGAAGCTCAGGTGGATAGATTTATGATGAAGGTACACATCGATTACCCGGCCAAAACAGATGAGCTGGAGGTGATGAGAAGAATGTCCAATATGAGTTATAAGGCTGATGTGCAGGCCATGCTTTCCAAAGAGGATATCTTTGAAATTCGTGATAAGATCAATCAAGTGCAGGTGTCTGAGCCTTTAGAGAACTATATTATTGAATTGGTATTTGCTACACGATTCCCAGAGCAATATGGTTTACAAGAAGAAGCCAAGTATATACAGTTTGGTGTTTCTCCTCGGGCAAGTATCAATTTGAATCTTGCTGCTAGGGCTGTGGCCTTTATGGATGGACGCGATTATGTGCTTCCGGAAGATATCAAGGAAGTAGCAGAAGATGTGCTTAATCACAGGATTATTCTTAATTATGAGGCAGAAGCGGACAATATCAATACCCGTGACCTGATTCATATTATATTGGATAAGATACCAATTAATAAATCCGTAACATTGAAATAACGCTCTAATAAGCGTTTTCGAAAGCCTTTGATATCTCAAAGGCTTTTTTTTTGTCTGTTTGTTAATTCAATATTAATCTGCGTCTACTTTTTTAAAAAATACATAATTGGAAAAATTCTAAGTCGAAGAAAAATTGGTTCAGTTTTGTGGAGCGAAAACAAAAAAGCGAACAAACTAAATCAATTTCATAGTCATGAAAAAACTTAACTTTCTGTTTTTAATGTTGATGGGAACATCAGTGATGTTTACATCTTGTAGCGATGATGATCCAAATCCTAATCCAGGACCTGATCCTGAAGATGAATTTGTTCTCAATGCAAACATTACAGAAGATCGTACTTTAGAATCTGGTAATGTGTACACACTGGCAAGCAGGGTTTCTGTTTTAGATGGTGTTACATTGACCATTGAGCCAGGAGTAATCATTAAAGGTGAAGCTGGTTCTGGTGCCAATGCTACTGCTCTTGTGATAGCTAGAGGCGCTAAAATCGATGCCCAAGGAACTGCAGAATCTCCGATCATTTTTACTTCTATTGCGGATGAAATCGTACCAGGCGAAATATATCATGAGGACGGACTTTCTCCTGAGCAAAATGGCCTTTGGGGTGGTCTTCTAATCTTAGGTAAAGCGAGAGTATCTCTTCCAGGTGATAATACAGAAGCACAAATTGAGGGTATTCCACCATCCGATACGAATGGTCTATATGGTGGTAATGATGATGAAGATGACTCTGGTATCTTGAAATATGTATCAATCCGTCATGGTGGTGCAAATATCGGTGATGGTAATGAAATCAACGGACTTACTTTAGGTGGTGTTGGTTCAGAAACTGTAATCGAGAATGTGGAAATCATAGGTAACCAAGATGATGGTATCGAATGGTTTGGTGGTACTGTTAGCGTAACCAACGCTGTGGTTTGGAATGCTGGAGATGATTCCATTGATGCTGACCAAGCGTGGAATGGTACCCTAAACAACTTTATCATTGTAAATGGAGGAGATAAGTGTTTTGAGCTGGATGGCCCAGAAGGTTCTTATGTAAATGGAAACTACACTTTGACCAATGGTTCTATCATTGCAAACGGTGCTGTAGGCCTAGTGGATAACGATGCCAATACTAATGTAGATATGTCTAACATCTACTTCACTAGTGTAGCGAGTGGTCAGACTTTCGATGAGCTTCCAACTGTAGCAGCTGCTTTCTCTAATTTTGAAGTGACGCTTCCTGAAGGTGTTATGGTTTCTGATGCATTCCTAGGTGGTTCTGCAGCATTCACTACTGCAGTAGCTGAAGGTGAAAATACTGTAGGTGCTGACAAGTCTGCTTTTGCAGGATGGACTTGGGCTGCCGCCTCAGGTGCACTTGATATCTTGAAATAATCAATCATCCATATTCAGAAGGGATCATTCATGATCCCTTCTATCTACTTTTTTATCTTTTAATCGTTAGCTGTAACTTATAATTCAAATAAAAATGAAAAAGATATTCGTAGCCCTAACCATATTGGTATGCGCTGCAATCCCTCAACTTGTATTTGCCCAACAGGGTACTATCCGAGGAAATATTATTGACGAAGGTCTAGGAGAACCTTTGATTGGGGTTTCTGTTTTGGTTAAAGAAACACAAACCGGTGCCGTTACGGATCTGGATGGAGCTTTTGAAATCAAGCTTGCGCCAGGAACTTATACACTTGTTGCTTCATTCATCTCTTTCAATAAGCTGGAAATCAGTGGGGTGGAAGTGAAGCCAGGTGAAGTTACTTTACTTAGTGACTTAAAATTGGCTGAAGCTACAGAGGAATTGGAATCTGTAGTGGTAACGGCTCAGGCAATCAGAACTACTGAAGCAGCTTTGATGACTGTAAAAAGAAATGCTGCCAACATGATAGACGGTATTTCGGCGTCTACTTTCAGAAAGATTGGTGACAGCGATGCCGCTTCTGCTATTAAAAGAGTAACAGGGGTATCAATTGAGGGAGGAAAATATGTCTATATCCGAGGTCTAGGTGACCGATATACCAAAACGGTATTGAACGGTGTGGACATCCCTGGACTTGATCCCGATAGAAACTCTATCCAAATGGATATCTTCCCTACCAATGTGGTAGATAACATCATTGTATCCAAATCATTTACTAGCAATCTTCCTGCCGATTTTACCGGTGGTGTGGTGGATATTGAAACCAAAGATTTTCCAGAAGAAAAAACATTTAAAGTGAGTCTTAGCGGTGGTTATAACCCTTCGATGCACTTCAACAGCAACTACCTCAAAGTAAATGGTAGTGGGACTGACTTTTTAGGCTTTGACAATGGATACCGTGATATTCCAACAGGAGGAAGAACAGATATTCCTCAGTACGCACAAGTAGTAGGCAATCCAAATGGATCTGCGGGCCAAGAGTACCAGTCTATATTAAGAGGGTTTAATCCTACTATGGGTGGTCAACGCACCAGTAATTTAATGGACATGAGTCTTGGTTTGTCCTATGGAAACCAAGTCGACGCAGGAAATGGTAAGTTAGGCTATAACTTTGCATTGACATATAGCAATGAAACTACTTATTTTGAGGGAGCAGAATATAATTTGTACGGTAAGCCAAGCAATACTGGCGAGTATGAGCTGACGCCTCTGGAAACACAAGTAGGTGATTATGGAGTGAATAATGTGTTGTTGGGTGGAATGGCTGGATTGGCTTATAAGACTGGCATGTCCAAGTATAAATTGAACTTTTTAAGACTTCAAAATGGAGAGTCTAAAGTGGGCCAGTTTGATTTTGAAAGCAATAATGTGGGTACCGTTTATGGTGCTGACCAATATAACATTGAATACAGTGAGCGTTCATTGACCAATATCCTTTTGAGCGGTGAGCACAAGTTGGGACCAACGAACGATTGGGAATTGAACTGGAAATTATCTCCAACAAGGTCGGTTATCGAAGACCCGGACGTAAGAATCTTGAGGTTCAGAGACATCAATAACTCAATCTCTACTGAAGTGGGTCTTCCTGAAAGAATTTGGAGAAACCTGAATGAGGACAACGTGGTTGGAAAAGTAGATGTAACCAAAAATTATAATTTCAGGGACCAAGCTGCTAAATTCGGTTTTGGAACTAGCTACACTTATAAACAGAGAGACTTCTTGATCCAAAGCTTCCAGTTCCCAGTGGGCAACACCACTTTTACTGGGGATCCAAATGCAGTATTTGATGAGGAGAACCTTTTCTCTGCTGACAATACCAACGGCGTTCGATATGATCCATTGTTTATACCGAATAATCCGAACGAGTATAATGCAAGCATCAACAACCTAGGGGTGTATGTGAATACTGAAATCAATCCATTTGATAACTTGAAGGCTATTGTGGGAGTGAGAATGGAGAAATATGAACAGTATTACACCGGAAGTAACCAGACCAAAACCATTGTTTTTGACAATGAAAAGGTATTGGATGATACTGATTTCTTCCCGACCTTGAACTTGATCTATGATATGGGAGAAACTCAAAATCTACGTTTCTCTTATTCAAGAACAATTGCTAGACCTTCTTTCAAGGAAATGTCTTTTGCTGAAATCTTGGATCCAATCACAGGTAGAACTTTTATTGGAGGTCTATTCCCTGAAACTACCAATGGTGGATCAGAGACACTTTGGGATGGTAACTTACAGTCAACCAGAATCCATAACTTAGATGCTAGATGGGAGCTTTTCCCTAAAAGAGGTGAAATCCTGTCAGCCAGTGTATTCTACAAAAAGTTTGCTGCTCCGATCGAAATGGTGCAGTTCCTTTCTGACCCAGGAGCCTTCCAGCCAAGAAATGTGGGTGATGGCCAAGTGACCGGAGTTGAATTGGAAGTAAGAAAATCATTGGACATTATTACTCCAGCTGCTGAGAATTTCTTCTTCAATGCTAATGTAACTTTCACTAAGTCTAGCATTCAAATGTCTGAGTCAGAATTGAGGTCAAGAGAGCTTTCTGCCAGAGAGGGAGAAGAGATTTCTTCTACCAGAGATATGGCAGGTCAAGCACCATATATCATCAATACCGGTTTAGCCTATGAAAACTGGGAATCAGGATGGGAAGCTGGTGTTTACTATAACGTACAAGGAAGCACATTGTCTTATGTAGGTTTCGGTAACAGAACGGATACTTATACTGTTCCTTTCCACAGCTTGAACCTTAACGTAAACAAGACCTTTGGAGCTGACGAGAGATTCCAAACCGGATTGAAAGTGAGTAACTTGCTTAATGACAAAAAAGAGGAAGTATTTAGATCATACAATGCTCAAGATCAGATTTTCACTAGACTAAGCCCTGGTACCAAGATCAGTCTTAAATTGGCTTATACTTTCTAATTTCTCGGCAGAAGTTAGCATTAATTAACCTTTATCATAGTTGAAGCGTGGATAGCAATATCCACGCTTTTTTTACTTCTAGCATGCTGTGATATTTTTTTTATATTTGATAGGCTTTGTTTGTTATAGGTTGGAAATGTGTACGATAGCGTACTTTCAGGCCATTTGTTTATTGAATTTTTCTTCAAACCCCAACAACACATGATGTTTAAGAAATTAATCAATTTCATAGGAGTAGTTTTGTTGATTCCTATGGTAAATTATGCTCAGGTAGATGCCAAGATCGCCCAATTTCCAGATGTATCAGCAACCCAAATTACCTTCAGCTATGGTGGAGATATTTGGGTGGTGCCAAAAACGGGAGGTTTGGCTAATAGACTAACCACTTCTGCAGGAACAGAATCCTTTCCCAAATTTTCCCCTGATGGGAATTCCATCGCCTTTAGTGGGGTCTACAACGGAAATGGCGATGTCTATGTAATGCCAGTAAAGGGAGGTATGCCCGAGCGCCTCACTTATCACGGAATGGGTGATCGCGTGACAGATTGGTTCAGTGATGGAAAGCATATCCTTTTTACTTCGTCCAGAGAAAGTGAGAAGCAGCGTTTCAGTCAGTTTTATAAAGTGCCAGCCTCAGGAGGAATGCCGGAAAAACTCCCAGTGCCTTATGGCGAGTTTGGAATGATTTCTCCAGACGGAGACCAGATTGCATATACTCCTAAGAGTAGGGCTTTCAGAACCTGGAAGCGCTACAAAGGAGGCATGGCCACCGATATTTATACTTTTAATCTCGCTGATAATTCTTCTGAAAATATCAGCAAGAGTATTTATAATGATGAATTCCCGATGTGGACTTCGGATAAGATTTACTTCTTGTCTGACCGCGGAGAAAATAGAAGAAACAATATCTACAGTTATAACCTGAGCTCTAAAGCAATCGATCAGGTGACTGACTTTAGTGAGTTCGATGTCATGTTTCCAAGTATTGGAGAGGAAGAAATCGTGTTTACTGCTGGGGGCAAGATTTACTTGTTGGATTTAACAACCGAAGCGCATTATGAAGTGCCCATACAGGTCAGCTCTGATGTGGCTTCTTTGATGCCAAGAAAAGAGAATGTAAAAGACTACATCCAAAATGTATGGCTTTCGCATGATGGAAACAGGGCTGTATTTGAAGCTAGGGGGGAATTGTTTTCCGTGCCTGCCAAAGATGGTCCTGTGATTAACCTGACCCAAACTTCCGGTGTGGCTGAACGTTATCCATCCTGGTCACCTGATGGAAAATATATTGCTTACTGGAGTGATCGTTCCGGAGAATATGAATTGACCATTAAGGATATGGAGAATGGTGGTGAGGAAAAGGAGTTGAGCTCTTATGGTGCTGGATATAGGTATCAGCCATATTGGTCACCTAATAGTAAAAAAGTAGCCTTCGTGGACAAGGCCATGGATATTTATATCCATGATATGGAAACCAATGAAACCAGTCATGTGGACAAACAAAAATACCTGTACCAGTATAACCTGGATAATTTTACAGTGGTCTGGTCTCCTGACAGCCGCTACCTGGCTTTTGAGAAAAACCTTAACAACCTGAATAACTCCATTGCGATTTTTGATACACAATCAGATGAGCTGCATGAAGTAACTTCTGGCTTTTACAGTGATCGAAATCCCGTGTTTGATCCAGAAGGAAAATACTTGTATTTCTTTACCAATCGAGAATTTGATCCTATCTACAGTGATTTTGAAGGTGCTTGGGTATATGCCAATTCCACACAAATCGCTGCGCTTCCTCTAGAGAAAGCAACAGCTTCTCCTTTGGCGCCAAAAAATGATACGACTTCTATAAAAGAAGAAGAGAAAGCAGATGGTGAAGAGAAGAAAGATAAAAAGGGTGACAAGAAAAAGGAGGATGAAAGTAAAGGTGATGACAAGTCAGTAAAGATTGATTGGGATGGAATGGAACAGCGACTGGTGGTACTTCCAGTTTCAGCTGGTAACTACAGTATGCTAAACGCTGTCAAAGGAAAAGTCCTTTATATCAAACACCCTCAAAGTGGAGCCTCTTCTCTTCAGTATTACGATATCGCTGAGCGGGAAGAAAAGGCGATTATTGAAAATGTAAATGGCTACAGGCTTTCTGCAGATGGAGAGAAGGCATTGGTGGTATCAAGGGGCTCGTTTGGTGTGATCGGCATTGGTGCCGGCAAGAAATTAGAAGACAAAATGCCTACGGAAAAGATGGAAATGACCTTAGTCCCCAAAGAAGAGTGGAGGCAAATTTTTAATGATGCTTGGAGGTTAGAGCGTGATTTCTTCTATGACCCCAATATGCATGGAGTAGATTGGGAAGCCATGCGCGACCAATATGGTAAATTGATTGATAATGCCATTACCCGAGAGGATGTAAATTATATCATTGGAGAGCTGATCGGAGAGATCAGTGCTTCTCATACTTACCGGGGCGGTGGAGACACAGAGCATGCAAATACAAAGTCAGTAGGTTATCTTGGCATTGATTGGGGAGTGAAGGATGATGCTTATTATGTAAAGAAAATCATTCGTGGAGCCCCTTGGGACAATGAAGCCCGATCACCATTGGATCAAGCAGGTGTAGATGTAAATGAAGGAGACTTTATTTTAGCAGTGAATGGCGTGGCCATGGATCTTTCAAAAGACCCTTGGGCAGCTTTCGAAGATTTGGCAGGTGAAACAGTAGAGTTGACAGTGAACGATGAGGCCAGTTTGGAGGGAGCCAAAAAAGTAGTAGTGAAGACAATGGGAAGTGAAACCCGCTTGAGAAATTTGGCTTGGATAGAGGCCAATAGAAAAAGAGTGGAAGAAGCAACTGATGGAAAGATCGGTTATATCTATGTGCCTAGCACCGGTTTGGACGGACAATATGAACTGACAAGGATGTTCTATGGGCAGTTCAACAAGGAGGGGCTGATCATTGATGAAAGGTTCAATAATGGAGGACAAATACCTGATCGCTTTATCGAGTTGTTGAACAGGAAACCTTTGGCTTTTTGGGCAGTTCGGGATGGGGAAACCTGGCAATGGCCGCAGGTAGCTAATTTTGGCCCCAAGGTGATGCTGATCAATGGTTGGAGTGGTTCTGGAGGAGATGCTTTTCCAGACTATTTTAGAAAAGCTGGCCTAGGACCGCTGATTGGAACCAGGACCTGGGGTGGATTGATAGGGATTTCTGGGGCTCCGTCTTTGATTGATGGGGGCTCGGTTACGGTGCCAACTTTCAGAATGTTTGATCCTGATGGAGGGTGGTTTAAGGAAGGCCATGGTGTGGATCCAGATATTGAAGTACTGGAAGATCCTACAGCTTTGGCAAATGGTACTGATCCACAATTGGAAAAAGCCATAGAAGAAGCCATGAAGTTGCTCCAAGAGCATCCGCCGGTAAAACCAACCGTTCCTGAATACGAAGTGAAATAAAACTTGTTGTTGAAAATTAGAAAAACCAGTCAAGCTACTTGGCTGGTTTTTTGTTTGAATTCGTAGAAAATGACGCTTCCGGATGAAACTTCATTCGATAATAAATTCAGGGTTTGAAAAGGCTTGTCCATTGAAGAACCTATTTATTTTTAGTATTTTAAATGATGATTCCATTTAAGCACCACCTATGACTTTATTGATCCTTTACCTCTTTTTGGCTATTGGCATATCTTTTTTATGTTCGGCATTAGAGGCTGCCCTTTTGAGCATCACCCCTTCCTATATTGCGTCACAACAAGAAAAAGGGAAGGCCTATGCGAGGCAATTGATGAAACTAAAGGAGAATATCAATCAACCTCTGGCCGCGATTCTATCTTTTAATACCATTGCCCATACGGTAGGAGCTGCTGGAGTGGGCGCTCAGGCGGTTGAGGTTTTTGGACAACAATATTTTGGGTGGATTTCTGCTGGTTTGACCATTGCCATTTTGATCTTTTCAGAAATTATTCCCAAGTCTATTGGAGCAAATTATTGGAAACAGCTGGCGCCTTATATTGGAGGGATCCTGAAAGTGATGATTTATGGCCTTTATCCATTGGTGAAAATTTCCGAGTTTTTGACCCGTTTTTTTAAAACAGAGGAGCAGCATACCATGAGTCGCGAAGAGCTTTCAGCAATGGCCAGCATAGCTACTAAAGAAGGAGTGTTTCAAGAGGGAGAATCAAAAATTATCCAGAACTTAATTCGATTTAGATCTATTTTGGTAGCCAGTGTCATGACACCAAGGACGGTGACAGTGGCCCTTGAACAAGAAGAGACAGTTAAGGATTTTTATACCAAAAAAGAATCTCGAAGGTTTTCCCGTTTTCCCATTTTTGATGGTACAATCGATAATATCAATGGATATATCATGAAGCATGATGTCTTGGCAGAGTTGGCCGAAGATCATTTCGATATGAAATTGAAAGCGCTGAAGCGAGAGATTATGGTGGTGTATGAACATTATCCTATCCCATCGGTTTTGGAAATGATGTTGAACAAGAGAGAGCATATAGCTTTGGTGGTGGATAAATACGGCGGGATGTCGGGGATTGTAACCCTGGAAGATATTTTAGAGACGCTGCTTGGAATGGAGATTCAAGATGAAAGTGATGAAGAAAAAGATATGCAGCTTTTGGCTAGAAATCAGTGGGAGGCAAGGGCAAAAAAGATGGGGCTGATCTTCGATAAGCCCAGTGAAAATATAGATTGATACCAAAAAGGCCCAAGAGATATTAGTTATCTTTGATTGGAGGTTATGGCGGGATCGCTTGAAGAGAAAAAAGACTTAAGTTTGATCTTATCAGAAGGAGAATATATTTATTTGAATAAATAGTGTAAATTTTAAAAAGTAAGAAATAAAGGATATTAATCAAGATTTTTATGGAGAAGAAATATCCCAGTAGCATCATACTGGCTTCGAAGCTTATCGTCCTGTTTTTGACCATTGCATTGGCCCACTTTCTCAAGAGTGTCTTGGTGCCCATGATGTTTGCCCTGATCATTTCGATCATGCTCTACCCGCTATGTAATCTACTGGAAAGAATAAAATTTCCCAGAGCTGCAGCTTCCATATTATCGGTTATTGTAGCCACATTGGTACTTTCTGGTTTAATGTACTTTATCGTTCATCAAGTAATTGTGATCGGAAAGGATGGTCAGGATATCGCCACCAATTTTGGGAATATTTATGACAGCATCCAGAAGTGGTTTGAGAGCAAGTTTGGTTTGGAGCCTGGGCAATTGACCAACCAGATCAGAGAAGAAGCCCATAAGTCAGTTTCAAATATTGGTAAATACCTCACCACTGTCTTTAGCTCTGCTGGTGGTACTTTGGCCAATGGCGTTTTGGTACCATTGTATACTTTCTTCTTTCTTTATTACAGGGATTTCTTTAAGGATTTTCTCATTCAAGCAGCCAAGGGAGCTCCTGCTGAAAAAGTGGTCGAAACCATCAGTAGGATTTACCACGTTATCCAAAGTTATCTGTTGGGATTGGTAACTGTAATGGGAATCGTGGCTGTTCTCAATACAGTTGGGTTATTGATGATGGGGATTGAGTATGCTTGGTTTTTTGGGACCCTGGCCGCCATACTTATTTTGATTCCTTATATCGGTGTGGCTATTGGTTCTTTGATTCCAGCATTGTATGCTTTGGCGACCATGGACAGCTCTTGGTATGCGCTGGGTGTAATTGGCTGGTTTCAGGTAGTCCAGTTTCTGGAAGGAAATTTTATCACTCCAAATATTGTAGGGGGAAAGGTGAGCTTGAACCCACTGGTAGCCATTGTTTCTTTAATCTTGGGAGGGATGCTCTTTGGTTTGGGAGGCTTGATTTTAGCAATTCCAATGGTAGCAGTGATCAAAATTGTATTCGATATGACAGAAGCTACCCAGCCTTTTAGCTTTTTGATTGGAGAGCCTGATGAAGAACATTTGCACCGTGACTCTTTCGAAAAACTGATGGATAAACACGAGGTCAATAAAAAGAATGATTCCTCTTCCTAAGGTTATTTAAAGGTCAATATTTTTGAAATGAAATTAGCCAATTATGGTTTTGAGAGAAAGGTCATTAATGGCAGCTATGAATAGATAAATAATGAAACTGACCAGAAAAAGACTGGCACATATTGTTTTTGAATCAGATGATGCAGCGTCCAAACGTTTCGATGTAGTTCTATTGATCGCTATTCTTGGTAGTGTTACGATTACGGTATTGGATTCTGTTCGAAAGCTCCATGATGCATATGGTACTATTTTCTATATGTTGGAATGGGCTTTCACGATTCTTTTTACCATTGAGTATATTTTGAGGGTTTGGCTTAGTCGGAGGACTGCGGGCTATGTGTTGAGCTTTTATGGTCTGGTGGATTTGTTGGCCATATTGCCAACCTATATCAGTTTGGTGGTGGCCAATAGCCATTTTCTGGCTGTGGTCAGGGCCCTTAGGTTTTTGAGGGTGTTGAGGGTCTTAAAGCTGGGGCGGTACATGCGGGAGGCACAGATGCTGACAGAAGCCTTGCATAATAGCCGGATGAAAATACAGATTTTCCTTGGCTCTGTGATTACCATTATTCTGGTGATGGGCACGGTGATGTTTTTCATTGAAGGGCCTGAGAGTGGTTTTACCAGTATTCCCATGGCCATGTATTGGGCCATTGTAACTTTGACCACGGTGGGTTATGGGGACATTTCACCTATGACGCCGCTAGGGCAATTTATGGCTTCATTGATTATGCTTTTAGGCTATGCGATCATCGCAGTACCTACAGGTATAGTGACTTCCGAGATCAATGCGGCTAAAAACAAAAAGAGAAATTCAGATGACCAAAGAACCTGTCATACTTGCCATGCTGGCAATCATGATGAGGATGCTTACCATTGTAAATATTGTGGAACCAGGCTTTAGCATATTTGACTTGGAAAATTTAATAAACTTAAGTAGTTCACCTAACTTTACCGCATTCAAGAAACAAGCATGAATGTAAATAAAAAGCTGATAAAAGGCGTATTGGAAAAGGCAATCATGGTGCTTAGCTTTATTAGCTTTGCCTTAGTGGTTTATGAAGAAGGCTTTAAAAAGCCATTCTTGTCCTTGTCGGATTCCCATGCCTTATTGAAGACTATTCTCGGTTTTATCTGGTCAGGCTATATAGGGCTTTATTTTTTGGCAAAGGCAGGTTCAGGATTTAGCAAAAAGAGAATTTCAGAGCTAGCGCTGATTTTCATGATCAGTTTGATTTTGATTTTCATATTTACCGATTATTCCATTCCTACTTTTTCAGCGATAACACAGGTTACTACTGATCGGTTTTTGGTGGATTTGCTTGTGGCGGTAGTTTTTTTAATAGAACTGTCCAAAGTCAGCTTGGGAGTAAATGAACTCAAGCTCAATCCTCCATTAATATTTTTGCTTAGCTTCTTTGTGTTGATCATTATAGGAACAGTATTGTTGATGCTGCCTAATGCTACCTATCAGCCCATTCATTTGGTAGATGCCTTGTTTACATCAACCAGTGCCGTTTGTGTAACGGGACTTATAGTGCTGGATACCGCCAAAGACTTTACCATTTTCGGGCAGTTGATCATTCTGTTTTTGTTCCAATTAGGTGGATTGGGGATGATGACCTTTACGAGCTTTTTTGGCTTTTTCTTTAGAGGAAGCTTCAGCATCCAGAACCAACTGTTTTTACGGGATTTTATCAATGAAGAAAACTTTGGCCAAATTTTTAATACCCTGCTTAAAGTAATTCTTTTTACCTTTTTGGTGGAAGGAGTGGGCGCGGTACTGATCTTCTTTTCATTGGACAAAGAACTGTTTGAAAGCACTGGAGGAATGATTTTCTTTTCCGTCTTTCATAGTGTTTCTGGGTTTTGCAATGCAGGCTTTAGCATCTTGAGTGATGGCTTGTACCAGGAAGGCTTTAGGGACAATTACAATATGCACCTGATTCTGGCTTTTTCAATTGTTTTGGGAGGAATAGGATTTCCTGTTGTGCTAAGTTATTATGGCTATTTGAAACATCTTATAAGAGGGTTATATCGAAAGGTCCTGTTTGGAGAAAGGTATAGGCATGTGCCACGAGTAGTTAATGTAGGTACTCGATTAGTAATGCTCACTACTGGCTTACTTTTATTGGTGGGCTTTGTGCTATATTGGGTTTTGGAGGAAGAAAATACACTGGCAGGGCTCAGTGGTTATGGTAAGGTGGTGACAGCAATATTCGGCGCGGTAACGCCGAGAACTGCCGGTTTCAACACGGTGGATATGACGAACATGGCCATTCCAACAGTTTTGGTTTATCTCTTGTTGATGTGGATAGGGGCTTCACCAGGGTCTACCGGAGGAGGTTTGAAGACCAGTACCTTCGCAGTGGCCATCCTCAGTTCATTCAGTATTGCCAAAGGGAAAGACCGGGTGGAGGTGTTTAGAAGGGAAATATCCAACACAACCTTAAGAAAAGCCTTTGCGGTTACTTTCATGTCGATTATGATGATTGGTGGAGCGGTGTTCTTTTTGAAGCTTTTCGATAGAGATATCCCTTTATTGAGTGTATTCTTTGAAGCGTTTTCAGCTTTTTCGACTGTGGGGTTAAGTTTGGGAATCACTGGAGGATTGAGCTTTGGAAGTAAATTGGTGCTGATTGTAACCATGTTTGTAGGAAGAGTGGGGATCCTCACCTTATTGATTGCGGTCAGCAAAGGTGTTAAAAATCTTAGCTATCGCTATCCTGAAGAGTCAGTGTTTATCACTTGATAGATTGAAACGAAAAACATTATATATATGAAATTTATCATCGTAGGCATGGGCAACTTTGGAGCCTATCTGGCTGCCCGGTTAACTGACAAAGGTCACGAAGTGATTGGCATCGATAATGATATGAACAAGATTGAGGCCGTCAAAGAAAAAGTAACCCATACCATTTGTATGAATGCTACCGACAAGCATGCCGTCAAAAATCTACCAATCAAAGAAACAGATGTTGTTTTGATTGCAATTGGAGAGGATATGGGAGCTTCGATTATGGCGACAGCTGTTTTCAAAGAATTGCAGGCCAAAAGAATCATTAGTAGGGCCATTACCAATACCCATGAAACCGTGATCAAAGCCATTGGTGTGGATGAAATTATCCATCCGGAAGAGGAAACAGCAGAAAGGCTTTCTAAAAAGCTGGAGATGAAAGGGGTGATTGACAGCTTTGATATTTCGGACGGCTATAATATCGTGGAGGTGACAGCCCCAAAAGATTTTGTGGGCAAGACTATCGGCGAAACGGCAGTAAGAAATCGCTTCAATGTCAACATTCTGACTATTATCAAAGTCCGCAATAGGGCCAATCTTTTTGGTAATCTGCAGGAGAGACAAAAGGTGCTTGGTGTGGTCAATGCCCAAACCATGATTGAAAAAAATGATATTTTGGTACTTTTCGGAGATATCAAGGACATCCAAAATATCCTTAATCTTAACGAAGAATAAATGCTTATGAAGCTAATAAAATCAAAAAGCCCTCTGATTCAATCCACTTGTCAGAGGGCTTTTTCTTTGTTAAAGACAATTTTTATTTCAACAAAAATACGGTTAAACTTCTTGGACCATGGGCACCGATAACCAGCGACTGTTCTATATCAGCTGTTTTGGAAGGTCCTGCGATAAAGACACCATAGCCCGGGGCTGACACATTTACTTTGTCGTAGGCTTGATGCATATTGGTCAGTAACGTATTTTCCTTCAGAATGATGATCAAGTGTTGGGCGATAAAGGGCAACACACGATGAACGACATTTTCTTCCGGCATCCAAATAGCTCCATTTTCAGCCACCCCCAATTCTCCTTTAAGAATAGCCAGTTCAACATGTTCTAAGTCATGCGGATCGGAAATTTGTTGTACATCGACATTCCCTTTTATGCCATCCACCAAAGAAGCAATCAGCTGATCCTCGGCAAAGTTTTCTGAAATGTATTGTTGGACTTGTTCCAATGAACCTGCTTCGATTAATTTTCCCCCATTTCCTGAAAGGCCTTTCTGGTACTTTTCTACCAAATCAGGTTGGTCAGGAAAGTTGAGAAATGCAGGTAAAGGTGTTGCTGATGGCTTATTCTTTTGAATAGCTGCTAAAATTGAAGCTTTACTGCTCATGATTTTCTGTTTTTCTTGTACCACTCTTTGAAACTTTCCTTAGGCACCTGAGGTAAATCCCTATGTTTTCCCCATACATTGATGCTACTGTATACCAAGCTATCGGGAGTGATCTTGAGGGCTGTTCGGGCCATCTTTCCAGCTAGGTCATACAGAACGGGTTTACCAAATGTTACACCGGCCACTTTCATGGCCAATTTCTTACTGGCATCCACATCCGTGTTTTCTGTAATTACTTGTCGCCACTTGTAAAGTTGTTCATGGATATTGATCTTCACGGGGCAGACGTCTGAGCAAGAGCCACATAGGGTGGAGGCAAATGGTAAGGTGCTGTATTTCTTCAGGTCCTTGCCTGGGGAAAGGATAGAGCCTATCGGGCCCGGAACTGTGGAGTTGTAGCTATAGCCACCACTTCTTCTGTAAATAGGGCAGGTATTCATACAGGCCCCACATCGAATACACTTCAGGGAGTTTTTGAAGTCTTCCCTGCCCAACTGTTCCGTTCGACCATTGTCCACTAAGATGATATACATCTTTTTCCCTTGGGCAGGTCGGTGGAAATGAGAAGAATAGTTGGTGATGCTTTGACCAGTGGCGCTTCGCGCCAAAAGTCGTAGAAAAACGCCCAAGTCTGCGGCTCTTGGAATTAATTTTTCAATGCCCATGCAGGCAATATGAATGTCTGCCAAGTGAGTGCCCATATCGGCATTACCTTCGTTGGTGCAGACTACAAAACCGCCTGTTTCCGCTATGCCGAAGTTGACTCCTGTAATGGCGGCATTGGCCTCAATGAATTTTTTTCTAAGGTGCTGCCGGGCAGCTTCAGTAAGGTATTTGGGGTCGCTGGCGCCTTCCTGTGTACCTATGTGCTTGTGGAAAATCTCTCCAATATCCTGTTTTTTAAGGTGGATGGCAGGGAGAACAATATGACTCGGAGCTTGCTTGGCAAACTGGATGATTCGCTCTCCAAGATCCGTATCCACTACCTCATAGCCTTTGTCTTCCAAGTAATGGTTCAAACCACATTCCTCCGTAAGGATAGACTTGCTCTTGACAATATTGGCGACCTTATTTTCTTGAAGAATCCTATAAACATGGTCATTGTGTTCCTTGGCATCTTTTGCCCAAAGCACCTCTACCCCATTGGCCAATGCATTGGCTTCAAATTGTTCCAAAAGCTCTCCCAAGTGGGAAAGTACATAGTTTTTGGTGGCTGAGGCTGTGTCCCTGAGGGTCTCCCATTCAGGAATGCCTTGAGCAGATAGGTCTCTTTTTTGACGCACATGCCAAAGGGTCTCATCGTGCCAGTGGGTTCTGGCGTCATCTTTTATAAATTCTTCCGCTGCTTTAGCGTGGGTATGTCCTTTCATAATTGGTTATTTCACGGGGTTCCCATTTAGGATTTCTGCAATGTGCATGACTTTTATAGGGCTTTTCTGACGGGTTATCAGTCCTTGCAAATGCATGAGGCAAGACATATCTGCACCTGTTAGGACTTCAACTCCATTCTTTTGATGGTCCGCAATACGATCATTGCCCATGGTGATGGAAACGGCCTCTTCCGCCACAGCAAATGTGCCTCCAAAGCCGCAGCATTCATCTTTTCTGTCCAGTTCAACCATTTCAATGTCTTTGACTTTTTGAAGTAAAGAAAGGGGCTTGTTGAATTCTGGGTCCATTCTTTCTGAGCATTTTGCCAACCTTAAGCCCCGAAGTCCGTGGCAGGAAGAATGAAAACCGACTTTGTGCGGAAAGCTTGAAACAATATCTTTGACTTTGAGCACATCTGTCAAAAATTCACATAGCTCGAAAATCTGCGGAGCCTTTTCATCTTTGGGCAGTACATGGTCTTTGACATGAAGGGTACAGCTCCCAGATGGGGCAACGATATAGTCAAAGTGATCGAAATTTTTCAGAAAGAGTTCAGCGGATTCCTTGCCATATCGTTCATAACCTGAGTTGGCCATGGGCTGGCCACAGCAGGTTTGAGAAAGCGGGTAATCCACTTCGATATCATATTTCTCCAATAATTCCAAGCTTGCTTTGGCTACGCCAGGGTAAAACTGGTCGACGTAACAAGGTATAAATAGTCCTACACGCATAGTTATGTATTTCAAAATCCCAATGTAATGCTGTCAGTCTGGCTATTCATCCTGCACCATACTGTTTTGGTATGCCAATACAGGTAGGTAAAGTACACCGAAAAGGGATTAAAAGATTAAATTTCCTGTTCGGTCTGCATAATCAAAAGCAAACCATTAGATAAAGTTACCTTAAATAACCCAAAATTATCAATTTATAGCTTCATGAATATTAAACATTTCTTTGCAGCTTTTTTCATTTTCTTCGCCACACTAGGTTCTTCCATTGGCCAAGCTGGCTCAAGTGAATTATCAAAAAACAAAAATAGCTACCTGCTCCATTCTCCTTCACAAGCCCTGAAATTGGAGTTTTATTCTCCCGTGATCCTTCGCGTCCGGTGCGTTTGGGACAAAGAATTTGAAAATGAATATTCCTATATGTTAAAGCAACAGGAGTGGGAGCCTATTCCTGTAAAAGTGGAAGAAAGTGATGGTCACTTTGTTTTTGAGACGGAAAGGATGACTGTGATGGTGGATAAAGAGACTTTTCAGCTTTCCATATATGATGAGTATGGAGATTTACTTTCTGGAGAAAAAAATGAAATGGTGAGCGGGGGCGCATATCAGGATGGAAGCGCAGTTGGGGCTACAAAATTCCTGGCTCCAGATGAGCATTTCTTTGGTTTTGGTGAACGGATGGACTTCTTGGACCGACGAGGAAAGCGGTTGGACTTGAATGTAGGAAGGGGATTGGGCAGACCTCATATTATTGGAGCTTATAATGTTTTGGAAGCCAATTATTCTCCTGTTCCGTTTTTTATGAGCACCAAAGGTTACGGGATATTTTTCCATAATTCCTACGCAACTCATTGGGACATGGGGGCAAGCAAGTCCCAGGCTTTGCGCTTTGAAGCTGAAGGTGGGGAGTTGGATTATTTTTTTATGTATGGTCCTGATTTTTCTAAAATACTATACCACTACACGGACTTGACCGGGAGATCTCCTTTGTTGCCCCGTTTTGCACATGGGTTGCATGTGGGCACATATAGCGGAGGTACTTGGGGGCATGAGGAAATGACATCAACCCATTATGTGGTAGCTCTGGCGCAAAAATACAGAGAGAAAGGAATTCCATTTGATGTACTTCACTTGGATTCTACGTGGAGAATGTTCGGTAAAAATGGAGGGAGTGGTGCGACATCTTTTGAGTGGAGGGAAACTTTTAAAGATCCCGAGAGTATGTTTAAAAGCCTATATGCCCTGGATGTGAATATGGTAGGGCTTCATGTCAGGCCGCGGTTCGATAATGGAAATTACCTCAATCTATTGGACCAAGCCAGAGAAGAAGGGTATGTCTATCCAGAAGACCATAATCAAGGGGAATTTGTTAATGTCTTTGACCAGGAATCAGTGGATTGGTGGTGGAAAAATGGTGTGATGCGGATTGCCGAAATAGGAGCCATGTTTCTTAAAACGGATGAAGGCAGTGCTTTTGGGAGGAAGGCTAATGAGAGTAATAAAACAGGTCCCACAAGTGAGCAAGCGGTTCGGTTGCATAATGTGTTTCCTGTAGCCTATGCAAAAGCCCCTTATGAAAAGTTTAAGGAATATAATGGGATGAGGGGGATGAACCATACCCGAGAAGGTTATGCTGGGATTCAGCGATATCCATTTATTTGGGCAGGAGATTGGCCCAGTGAATGGCAGTACTTTGGACCTGTAATTAAAGCAGGAATAAATATTGGTCTGTCCGGAGTTGGATATTGGTCCCATAATATGGGAGGGTTTGAGCATCAAGCAGACCCTGAGTTGTTTATCAGGTGGGTACAGTTTGGTATGTTTAGCCCCGTAGCCCATGTGTTTGGAATGGATCATCCCGGTTATAAGGAGCCATGGAATTATGGTGAGAAAGCAGAGGAAATCTTTACGAAATATGATAAATTAAGGTATCGGCTGATACCTTACATCTATAGTACGGCCTTTCAGCAATACCAAACAGGCAAGCCAATCATGAGGGCATTGGTATTGGAGCATCAAAATGATTACAACACGTATGAAATAGATGATCAATATTATTTTGGAGACCAAATGATAGTGTGCCCAGTCTTAACCAAGGAAGCGCAGACAAGAACAGTTTATTTGCCAGAGGGCACTTGGTATGACTACTGGGATGGAAAGCCATACGAAGGCAAACAGTATTATAATATCGTGACTCCTTTGGATAAGCTGCCCGTCTTTGTGAAAGCTGGAGCGATCATTCCGATGCAGGAAGCGGTGGCCTTTGATAACAAAGAGCCTTTCGGAGACATTACTTTAGAAGTTTTCCCAGGTAAGGATGCAGTTTTTTCTTTGTTTGAGGATGATGGCATTTCTGAAAAGTACATGGAGGGAGCTTATGCTCAAACAACAATTGAGACCCATCAAGAAGCTGAAGCCTTGGCAATAAAAATAGGAACATCAGAAGGGGAGTTTGACCCAGGCGTAAGGAATTATATTCTGAAGCTCCATTTGGATAGCATTCCTCAAACTGTTTTGGCCAGTGGAAAGGATTTGGATATGATCTCTATTGATTCTTTGCTCTCCGGCCAGAAGGGTTGGCATTATGATGAAGCAGGGAAAGTTCTTTGGGCTGTTTCAGAAAAAGTGCCAGAAGATGTTTTAACCTTTCAAATTAAATAGTTTAATGATAATTAAGCTGCTTTTTGTATCAATTTTATCAGTACACAACAGGACAGTATTTCTGAAATAAAAAAATAAATTCGCTAACATATACATCAAACCTGTAATTAAAAAAACTAATCATAATGAGCACATTAGAAAGAACATTTAAGCATGTGAATTACCTCTGGGATGACCAAAAGGCCCAGGAACTAGAAGGAGATGAAGTGGCCCTTTTGATCTACCGGTCAAACATTTTGGGTGCTGACCTTCGGATAACCAACTATGGGGGAGGAAACACCAGCTGCAAGACCATGGAGACAGATCCTTTGACCAAAAAGGAAACGGAAGTGATGTGGGTAAAAGGTTCTGGTGGTGACATCGGGACTTTGAAAAAGAGCGGACTTGCAGGACTTTATGTGGAGAAATTACATGCCCTGAAAAATGTATACAGAGGTTTGGAGTTTGAAGATGAGATGGTAGGTCTTTTCAATCACTGTATTTATGATTTGGACTCAAAGGCACCATCCATTGATACACCATTACACGCTTTTTTGCCTTTCAAACATATTGACCACCTTCACCCCGACGCGGCGATTGCCATTGCAGCGGCAAAGGATGGTGAAAAGATTACACAAGAGCTTTTTGAAGGACAGATTGCTTGGGTGCCATGGCAGAAGCCGGGGTTTGACCTTGCCTTACAATTGGAGAAAGCTTTGAATGAAAATCCTGGCATCCGAGGAATCATGTTGGGTGGACATGGATTGTTTACTTGGGGAGATACTGCTTACGAATGTTACATCAACAGTTTGGAGGTAATCGATAAGGCTTCCATTTATCTGGAAGAAAATTATGGCAAGGATCGTCCAGTATTTGGTGGTCAGAAAATTGAATCGCTGGCGCCAGAAGCAAGGAAAGACCAAGCGGCCAAAATCGCTCCAGTATTGAGGGGTTTGGCTTCAGGGTATAACAGAATGGTGGGCCATTTTACCGATGATGAGCGAGTGTTGCAGTTTGCTAACAGTCATGACCTGGAAAAGTTAGCTCCATTGGGAACTAGCTGTCCAGACCACTTCCTTAGAACTAAAATCAGACCTTTGGTATTGGATTTTCCAGCAGATGTGGACTTGAGCAATGCGGAGGAAATCAAAGCCAAACTGGACAAGGATTTTGAAGAGTACAGGGCTTACTATACCAAATATTACGAAGACCACAAGCGTGACAACAGTCCCGCGATTAGAGATGCCAATCCGGTAATTATTTTATGGCCTGGTGTGGGTATGTTCTCTTATGCAAAGAATAAACAGACTGCACGGGTGGCCAGTGAGTTTTATATCAACGCCATCAATGTGATGCGTGGTGCTGAGGCGGTATCTGAATACGTTTCATTGCCTTTGCAGGAAGCTTTTGATATTGAATATTGGTTGTTGGAAGAAGCAAAGCTTCAAAGAATGCCCAAAGAGCAGCCACTTTCTAGAAAGATTGCTTTGGTGACTGGTGGTGCTGGCGGTATCGGAAAGGCTATTGCCGACAAATTGGCCAGTGAAGGCGCCTGTGTATTTATCACTGATATCAATCAGGACCGTCTGGATGAAGCAGTAGCTACTTATTCCAATGATGTAGGAGCGGGAGCCATCATGGACGTGACCAAAGGTGATGATATTGTTGCTGCACTAAAAGCAGCAACGCTGAAGTTTGGAGGAGTAGATATCATTGTGAACTGTGCAGGATTGGCCATTTCCAAACCGATCGAACAGACCACAGAAAAAGACTGGGATTTGCTTCAGGATATTTTGGTGAAAGGCCAGTTTGCCGTTTCCAAAGCTGCCGTGGAAATCATGAGAGAGCAAAAACTGGGTGGAGATATCATCAATATAGCCAGTAAGAATGCCTTGGTGTCAGGACCAAACAATGTAGGCTATGGAACAGCTAAAGCTGCACAAGTCCACATGAGCAGGTTGTTGGCAGCGGAACTGGGCAAAGATAAAATCCGCGTAAACGTGGTGAATCCAGATGCTGTGATCGAAGGAAGTAAAATATGGGAAGGCGAATGGGCTGCAGGAAGAGCCAAAGCTTATGGAATCAAAGTAGAAGAATTACCAGCTTTCTATGCCAAAAGAACGATCTTGAACGAGATCATAGGTGTGGACGATATTGCTAACGGTGTATTCGCCTTTGTGGGCGGTGACCTAAGCAAATCAACAGGTAACATTCTCAATGTGGATGGTGGTGTAGCTGCTGCCTTTGTAAGATAATTATGCGTTTAGATCAACAAAAAATAAATCAAGTAAATGAACAGACTCTCTCGGAACATCGGGAGAGTCTTGATCATTTGTCCAAAGTGCTGGGCAGAAAAGAAATCGATGCAAATAGTATAATCGGTAAATTGAAAGAATTCCAAGTGGCCATTCCTAGCTGGGCCCTGGGAACAGGAGGAACCCGATTTGGCCGCTTTTCCGGAGGCGGAGAGCCAGGAACCTTGGAAGACAAAATAGCAGATGTTGGGCTGCTTCACCAGTTAAGTCAGTCTGCAGGGGCGATCTCATTACATATTCCTTGGGATATTCCAGAAGACGTTGAGGCCATCAAACAACTGGCTGACAGTTACGGGTTGCTGTTTGATGCGGTTAACTCCAATACCTTTCAGGATCAGCCGGATCAAAAGCTGTCCTACAAGTTTGGTTCGCTTTGCCATGTGGACAAAGCCGTTCGTCAACAGGCTATTGACCATAATTTGGAGGTGGTGAAATATGGAGAAGCTTTAGGTTCCAAATCACTGACCGTTTGGTTGGCCGATGGGTCTTCTTTTCCTGGACAGCTGAACTTTAAAAAGGCTTTTCAAAGAACTTTGGAGTCTTTGCAGGCCATCTATGCGGGCATGCCTTCCGATTGGAAAATGTTTGTAGAATACAAGCCTTACGAGCCAAATTTCTATTCTACGGTGATCCAGGATTGGGGATCTTCCCACATGTTGGCAGATAAGTTGGGTGACAGGGCTTTTAGCTTGGTGGATTTAGGACACCATTTGCCCAATACCAATATTGAACAGATTGTTGCTACCTTGATGATGGTCGGTAAGTTGGGGGGCTTTCACTTCAACGACTCCAAATATGGAGATGATGATGTGACTGTAGGTTCATTAAAGCCTTATCAGCTGTTTTTAATCTTTAATGAACTAGTGGATGGCATGGAAGATCCCACTTCCAATAATCCATACCCAGCTTGGATGATTGATGCCAGCCATAATTTGAAAGATCCATTGGAGGACTTGCTACAGTCTTTGGAGGCCATTAAAATTGCTTATGCTCAGGCCATGTTGGTGGATCGAGCGGCTTTAGAGGAAGCAAGGGAAAATAATGATCCTTCATTGGCACAGGAAATTCTTCAGGCTGCTTACAGAACGGATGTGCGTCCACTACTGGCTGAGGCAAGGTTACATGCTGGAGGGGCCTTGGATCCGATTGGAACTTATAGAAGATTGAATGTCCGTAAGGAATTGATTGCAGCACGTGGTGCTAAAACAGTTTCGACAGGACTTTAAAATATTCTTGAATGTAGGATTGCTGTACTACACGTGCATTTAAGAACCATTACAACTCGATTACATTTATTTTTGGTGCGAAGTCCATTCTTTAGGAATTAATAAGGAATGGACTTAGTACTGAATGTTTGTTCTGTATAAAAGAACATAAATCTAATTGCCCATGATGCCATTACCGGTAATAGCCATATTTGATATAGGAAAAACGAATAAGAAATTCTTCTTGTTCGATGAAGAGATGAATGAGGTCAAGCAGGAATACTACAAAATTCCTTTGACCAAAGATGAAGATGGTTTTGAATGTGATGATTTGCCTGTGTTGACCGAATGGATTAAAGCTACAGTGGATGGAATTTGCGAATCTTCAGCTTATGAACTGAAAGGAGTGAACTTCTCTACCTATGGGGCTTCTTTTGTTCACCTGGATGAAGATGGTCAGCCTTTGACACCACTTTATAATTATTTGAAAGAAGTACCTCAGGTGATTATTGATGAGTTTTACCAAAGTTATCCTGAAGAAACCAATAATCTGGAAACTGCTTCACCATCTTTGGGAATGCTGAATTCTGGATTACAGCTATATTGGTTGAAAAAGACCCAACCTGATTTATTTTCAAAAATTAAATCTTCCTTGCATTTTCCACAATACCTGAGTTACCTCTTTACTGGAAAAGCAGTCAGTGAGCCGACATCCATAGGCTGTCATACGCGGCTTTGGGACTTTCAGAAGAGGGAATATCATGATTGGGTAAAGCAAGAAGGGATAGACAGGGTCTTGCCTGAAATTGTACCTACAAGCCAGACTTACCCCAGTGAGCTTTGCGGCCATGAGGTGCAAGTAGGTGTAGGAATCCATGACAGCTCCTCTGCTTTGGCTTCCTATTTGGTAAGGATCAAAGAGCCTTTTTTGTTGATATCCACAGGGACATGGAGTATATCTTTGAATCCTTTTACCCAAGATCCATTGACGATGGAGGAATTGGATAACGACTGCTTGAATTTTTTGAGTATTGATGGTAATCCGGTGAAAGCGTCCCGCTTTTTTATGGGCTATGAGTTTAATTACCAGATTGATAGAATCAACAAGCATTATAACAAGCCAGACAAATATTACAAGAATGTCGAGGCGGACAGGTCCATTCTTCAGCCTATTAAAGATGGGGCCGTCACAAATACTTTTTGCCCAAAGCATATTGCAGAAACACCCTTGGTGAAATCACTCTTTGGAGGAAATGAATGGAATCCTGAGGGTTTTGACTCCTTTGAGGAAGCTTATCACCACTTGATTTGGGGATTGACTTTACTTCAGGTGGCGTCGTTGAAATTGGCCAAAGGAAGCTCTAATATCAACAAAGTTTTTATAGATGGCGGTTTTGTCCATAACGAAGTATTTATGGAACTGCTGAGGCACTACTTGCCTGATTGTGAATTGGAATTCTCCGATTTTCCACTGGGTTCAGCCTATGGAGCCGCTTTGGTGTTAGAGCAGAAAAGTGGGGTTGGGGTGAAGTGATATGTGTTTTAACCACGGAGCGCAGGAAGAACGATGAGGTAGTTTTGACCATATAGTGGCTCTAGCCTGAGGACTTTAGACAATATGATCCGTATGGTTAATAAAAAACATGGCTATTGAGGCAAAAAAAGGTCGAGGCTGTTATGCTTCGACCTTTTTTTGATTTTAACTTTTTGGTCGCTTTGCCTGCAGCTCGATATCCACTAGATCCGCTACCCTGACAGGCTTATTGCTTTCAATACTTTTCCGGGCAGCAATGCCAATCAAGATGGACATGGCCCCATCCCTTGTTCCAGCGGATTGACGGTAAGGATCAGCCATATTGGGATCCTTGAAGAGCTTGTCTTTGAGCCTGGTATCACCTCCTCCGTGTCCACCACCCGCGTGAGGGATAGTGATAATTTCAGTATCTGCAAAGTTTTTGGTTAAACGGATTTCATCAGCAGGTTTTACCTCCCAAGGTTGGCTTTCCTTGATCCATGCCTCCAGTCGGCCCTTGGTGCCATTGAAAGCGATTCTATAGCCCTCATAAGGAGAGTAAGAAGTCAAGGAATAGCTCACTTGTACGTCATTCATGTATTTAATCTGCACGGCCATTTTGTCGTAGATGTCGATATCTTCACGGTAAACACAGCCATCTCTCAAATAACCATCATATTGTTCATTATCAGTATAGAGTCCTGTCAATCGCTCACTTTTGGTGATGTCCCAATAAAAGTCACATTTGCTTTTATGGGGACAAGGGCGGCAGTTGGTGTGTCGAAAAGGGCCATTCTTTCCATAGAATTCCAATTTGCCGTAGGCGAAAACTTCCTGTGGGTCGGAATCCAGCCACCAGTTAAGCAGATCAAAATGGTGGGTAGCTTTGTGAACCAGTAAAGTGCCACCTTTGTCACGGTAACCATGCCACCGTCTGAAATAAGAAGCCCCATGATCTGTATTGAGGTACCAGTGAAAGTCCACAGAGGTTACTGTACCAATTTCACCACTATGCAGCAATTCATAGATTTTTTGACGGTGAGGACTGTAGCGGTAGTTAAAGGTTACAATGACCGTTTTACCGGTTTTTCTTTCTGCGTTCAGGATATTTTGACATTTGACTTCATCGGTGGTCATGGGCTTTTCAGTGATTACATTGACGCCCGCTTCCAGTCCCTTAATGATAAACTGATCGTGGGTACTGTCCATGGTGGTGACGATCAGTACATCCGGTTTAGTTTTGACCATCATTTCGTCGAAATCCACAAAGGTGGGGCACTCTGCGCCAATGTACTTTTTTCCATACGCTAAACGGCCAGGGTTGATATCGGAAAGCCCTACAAATTCCACCTCATTAGAATAGTCTTCCATCACGCTTTTGCCAAACATGCTGGTGCCGCGAATTCCTGTGCCTACCAATGCTATCCGTAATTTTTTGGCAGGATCATCCCTAAGGGATAGTGCTTTGGCGATAGGATGAATAAAAAATGAGCCTGCAGTCATTATGCCGGCCTTGTGCATAAAAGCTCTTCGTTTTTTGTTAATAGTTTGATCTGACATTATGTTTCGGGTTATTGTTTTATACCACATAATATAATTAAAATGAAGACTTTATCTGTACTGAGTTTGGTGAAAATACATGGGCGGTACGCTATTAATCCAAGCATGTTTACTGTAATGATTACCTTAGCGGTTCGTTAACTATTAATACCATCGATTTTGATCAAAATGAGAAAACTACTTTTGTTTGGTTTATTGATTTTTATGGGAAAAATGACGCTGGCCCAAAGCATTGAACCAGCTAAGCTTATAGGAGAGTGGAAGCTGGTTCAGGCGGATATGGTGGATCAAGTCAGGTCTTCCCTAGCCTATAGACAAGCTATGGGAGAACAGAGAGAGGCCATGGATTACAAAATAAAAAGGCTATTGGAAAATACCTTTTACCATTTTCAAGATGGGGACAGCCTTCACTATACAGACCTCAAGGAAGGAGCAATTGTACAACAGTATGCCAATTTTACATTGGATCAGGACACGCTCTTGATCAAGGAAAGTAGCAAGATAAAGAAAGCCAAGATAGTGGAGCTGACAGCGGCTAGGTTGGTGATTGTGCCGATTTTGGAGGGAAAAGAAGCGATGGGCAAAATGGTTTTTGAAAAAGTGAGGCCATAAAAAAAGCCATCCGCCTAAGCGGACGGCCTTTCCACATCCAAAACAAACAATTAACCAATTAAATTTCCTTCATCATCCCACTGGGCCAATGTGGCCCTTGTATCAGGGTTCATATAGATAGGAATATATTTTTCTTCTAACTTAAAGCCATGCTTGGCCATTACTTCATCAGGAATACCGTTCCAAACATTTGGTCGATTTCCTTTGTAATCAAGGTCTTTGAAGCCTTCCTGTGAGGTGAAGAAACCGGTGGAAGTAAGGTCTCTCAAGGTATTGAAAAACTTCACACCACGGCTCATGGCTGGTTTGGCCTTTTCTGGGTAAGCGATATCATCGATAATCTGAATACGCTCCTCTGTACTTGCCTCCATAAAGGTCTTGCCAAAGCGATCATCAGCTTGATTGTCCAACCACATTAAACCTCCTCTCATTGGAGTTTGGTAATGAGGCATGTCCTTTACAATGAATTCAATGAAATCTGGTACACCAGCATCAGTAGCACTTCCTGATACATCATCTTTAGGGATGATCACATCTACCAAGTAGTTGAGTTTTTCCATCTCGCCTTCGGTGAAGAAAACATCCTCTTTCAAGGCGGCATTGTGAGCCATCTCTTCGGGTGTCCTGCCCCACTTGGTGCCTTCACCAATTACTGGTGCATGTGCGATTTCTTTAGGGGCTTCAGGTCCACAGCCAGTCATAAAAAGACCCGATGCCAATGAACCTGTAAACAATAGTTTTAAATTCTCTCTTCTATTCATCGCCCTATTTTTAGATATTTTTCTTTTTCAATTCACTAACAATATGGTCGGAAGTTCTCCAAGCCAATGCCAAGATGGTCCAAGTAGGATTTTTGTCTGCTTGGGATACAAACGAGCCTCCATCTACCACAAATAGGTTTTTGCACTCATGAGACTGGCAGTTGCTGTTCAAAACTGAAGTTTTAGGGTCATTGCCCATACGAGTGGTCCCCACTTCGTGGATGATTCTACCAGGAGCGTGAAGGCCATACTTGCTTTCAGGACCTGCTTTTTCTCCAAATAATACTGCTCCTGCATTGGTCAATACTTCTTCGAAGGTGTCCTGCATGTGCTTGGCTTGGTTGATCTCCTGATCACTCCAAGTATAGTTGAATTTCAATACAGGGATACCGAATTTATCCACCGTGTTGTTATCGATTTCACAGTAGTTATCATATCTGGGGATACACTCTCCTCTACCGGACATGCCAACCATGGAGCCAAAGTAACGACGAATGTCTTTTTTCAAGCCTGCTCCATAGCCTCCAGCTGCACCTGGATTGCCAAATTCATCCTTGATATGCTTTCTGATGGTGTCCATTCCAAAGCCAAAGCCATAGCTTGGCATGCTCATTCCACCCCAATATTCAATGTGGTAGCCTCTGGCAAAATCCAATTTGCTATTGTCCAACCACCATGGTGTGTACACGTGCATACCTCCAACACCATCTTCATTGTATTTTTGTCTATCAACCAAATCTGGGATAAAGCCCATTCGGTCAGAACCTGTGGAGTCATGGAGATACCTACCGATCATTCCGCTTCCGTTTCCAAGTCCGTCAGGGTGAACTGAAGATTTGGAATTAAGCATGATTCTAGCAGACTCACAGGCTGAAGCGCCTAGAACTACCACCCTTGACTTCAACTTGTATTCCTTCATGTCCACCTTACTGATGTAGGAAACGCCGGTAGCAAGTCCTTTGGCATCAGTGGTTACTTTTCTAACCATAGCATAGGTATAAAGGTCCACTTTGCCCTTTTTCATGGCTGGCTTCACTAGACAAGTACCTGCAGAGAAATCAGCATAAGCCTGACATGCTCGATTACATTGGTTACAGAAGAAACAAGCACCACGTTCGTTATTGATAGGCTTGGTTAGGATGGATAACCTGGAGGGCATTACCGGAACGCTCATTTTGTCCGCTCCTTTTTTGATATAAAGCTCGTGCAAACGAGGTTTTGGTGGAGGAAGGAAAAAACCATCAGGTTCGTTGTAGATGCCTTCTTTGGAACCAAAAACTCCAATCAGCTTATCTACTTTATCATAGTATGGTTTGATGTCATCGTAGCCAATTGGCCAGTTGTCACCCATTCCATCAATGTCTTTTCTTTTAAAATCATTTGGGCCAAAGCGTAAAGAAATTCTTCCCCAGTGATTGGTACGTCCACCGACCATTCTTGAGCGGAACCAATCGAATTCAGTTCCGTCTGCTTTAGTGTATGGTTCACCTTCAATGTCCCAGCCACCAATCGCGGCATCGAAGTCGCCAAAAGGCCTTAGACGGGTGCTGGCACCTCTTCGTGGCGATTCCCAAGGAAACCTTAGCTGTGTCCTGTCTTCTTCTTTGGCAGGGTCAAAATCTCCCCCAGCTTCCACAACAGCAACAGAAAATCCCGCTTCTGAGAGGATTTTGGATGCCATTCCCCCACCGGCGCCTGAGCCCACAATGATTACGTCATAGGCTTCTCCCGGTGAATTGATTTGAAAACTCATGTTTAATTATTTTATAATTGTCTTTTAAGTTAATTCAAGATTTTAATAAACCAAAGAAGTAAGAATGGATTTTATAAATGCTATGAAGACTTATGTTTAAGCTTCTAAAGGAATTTTGAAGCACAAAAATCCAAATTATCTTGGGTCTTTATTTCAAATGGAAATATATAAAAAAATAATTAGCTAAAAGGATTTAGTTTTACTTGGAATTATGGGTTTTAGGCATTGTTTTTGATTTTTTAGTAAAAAAATACGATTTGGTTATGGAAATGAAAGCTAAGGGGGTGAATTTTTGATAAAAATGTAAAATGTTTAATTGACTTTAAAAAATGGTGAAATTTGACAAATGGTTTTTGTACACTATAGATGATGAAATACTTGTCACCAATCAAAGGATTGGTGACAAGTATTTCCATACAGTTTCAGTAACAATTTTATGACCTTCCTCGGTTGGGTGAATGCCATCAGGTTGATTTAGCTCTGGATTTCCTCCCACTCCTTCCAATAGAAAAGGAATCAGGACTAAATCATTGTTTTGGGCTAGTTCAGGATAGATTTTTTTAAATTCAGAAGTGTAGTCTTCCCCCATGTTTGGGGGGATTTGCATGCCTGCGAGCATTAGCTGAGTATTGGGATATTTATTTTTGACCTTGTCCAAAATAGCTTGTAAGTTTTCCTTTGTGGCACTGAGTTGTATTCCTCGAAGCCCATCATTACCTCCCAATTCCAAAATGAAAATGGCTGGTTCGTCTTCCAGAAACCAATCGATCCTGCTCAATCCACTTGCAGAGGTTTCTCCACTTAAGCCTCCATTGATTACTTTGTAGTCTAATTCTAAACTGTCTATTTTATCCTGTATCAATGCCGGAAAAGCCTCTTCTTGATCTACGCCATAGCCTGCGGACATGCTATCTCCAAAGAAGAGTATGGTCTTTTCTGATTTTTTCTCAGTAGTTTGGGGCTCATCTTTTTTTTGAGCTACTTCTTCACGCTGAGAAGTAGAGTTGTTACAGGCAGAAAAGCTGATGATAAAGCCTAAAAACAATGATAATCGAGATATTACGTGTAATTTATACATAAAGTGAAACTTATTCTGGCGGATTTTCGATTTATATAGTTATTAATTAAATGAAGCCTAATCATCAAAAATGATTAATTTTCAGTGAAACCCGTATCTATTTTGAGCAATATTCCAGGACTTATTCACTTAAACCAAAAATAAGGCCTGAATTGTTTCATCTCCAACATAATATTTAGAATTAGCTTTATGACCATACTTTCCGTAGAAAATGTAAGTAAGATTTACCAAAGTGGAGCACGTAAGCTTACCGTTTTGGATGCAGTAAACTTGGCTGTGGAGGCTGGGGACAGCATAGCCATTGTGGGGCCTTCAGGAAGTGGAAAAACGACATTGCTGGGCTTGTGTGCTGGCTTGGACAGTGCTTCCTCAGGTAGTGTGAAGTTAAATGGCCATCAATTGGAATTATTGTCCGAGGATCAGCGGGCAGCAGTTCGAAGCCAGGAAATTGGATTTATTTTTCAAAATTTTCAATTGCTGCCGACACTTACTGCTTTGGAAAATGTAATGGTTCCACTAGAGCTTAAAAAAAGAAAGGATGCCAAGGAGAAGGCTATGGAGCTTTTAAAGGAAGTAGGTTTAGGGGATCGATCCACCCACTATCCTACCCAGCTTTCAGGCGGTGAGCAACAGCGGGTTTCTATTGCCCGGGCCTTTGCTAACGAGCCCAAAATCTTGTTTGCCGACGAACCGACAGGAAACCTTGATACTGAAACCGGTGAAATGATTGAAGACCTGATTTTTAATCTTAACAAGGCTTCAGGGACTACTCTTATTCTGGTTACCCATGATGCTGAATTGGCTGCCAAAACCAATAGGATCATTCATATTAAAGGAGGGAAAATTCAAGAAAATCAACATGCATAGAATTTCATGGATTTTAAAAATGGCCTTGAGGGATTTCCGTAAAAACAAGGCCAAATTGTTATTGTTTGTATCCTCCATTGTGATTGGGATTGCAGCGTTGGTAGCGATCAATTCCTTTGGAGATAATTTGGAACATGATATCGATAGTCAGGCCAAGGAGCTTTTGGGAGCGGATTTGGTCTTGGAGAATAACCAGCCTATCGGTGATCAGGAGTTGGATAGCATGGCTCAGGAAATGGCTGAAGAAGTCAATTTTGCCAGTATGGTGGCTTTTCCGAAAAGTGGAGAAAGCAGGTTGGTGCAGGTGAGAGCTTTGGAAGGTGATTATCCTTTTTATGGACAATTGGAGACTGTACCTGGAGCAGCAGCCAAAGGATTCAGGGATGGAGCAAAGAAAGCTTTGGTGGAGAAGATCTTGATGGATCAATTTGATGCGAAGGTAGGAGATAGTGTAAGGGTTGGTAAGGTGTTTTTTGAAATTGTGGGAGAGCTGCACGAAGCACCCGGACAAACTGGCATAACGGCTACAGTAGCACCTGTGGTTTATATACCTATGGCTTATGCGGATGCGACAGGCTTGATCCAATATGGAAGTCGGGTAAACTATCAGCGTTATTTCAAATTCGCTGAAAATACCAATGTAGATGATTTGATTAAGCCTTATCAAGATCAATGGGAAGAAGATCATGTAGATGCAGATACTGTAGAAGATAGAAAAAGAAGGACAGGTAGGTCCTTTGAAAACCTATCCGATTTTTTGAGCCTTGTGGCTTTTATAGCATTGCTTTTGGGCTGTGTGGGAGTGGCCAGTGCAGTGAATGTTTTTGTGAAGGAAAAGCTACCCTCAGTGGCAGTGCTGAGGTGTTTGGGAGTCTCTTCAACGGATACTTTCTTGATTTATCTTACTCAGATAATGATCATGGGCTTAATTGGGTCGATTCTTGGTGCTTTTCTGGGAACCTTGATCCAATATGTCCTGCCTCAAGTCTTTAGTGATTTTTTGCCCGTTGAGGTGACGGTCCAGATTTCTTGGGCTGCGGTGGGTTTTGGTGTATTGACAGGTTTGTTCATTTCCTTGCTCTTTGCCCTTTTACCATTGCTTAAAATTCGTAAGGTTCCTCCTATGATGACCCTTAGGACAGATGCAGAAGTGGCGAAGTTTGTACGGGATCCGTGGAGATGGTTGGTGATGATAGGAATAGCTGTTTTCATCTTCGGGTTTAGTCTAATGTTGCTGGATGGCTGGGAACAAGCTCTGGGTTTTACAGTTTTTGTGATTTTGGCATTTGGAGCACTTTGGTTGGTGGGGACGGCCATAATGTGGGCGATCAGGAAGTTTTTGCCTTTGTCCCTTAGTTACCCCATTAGACAGTCTTTAGCCAATTTGTATAGACCCAATAACCAAACTATCTCATTGATAGCGACCATTGGTTTGGGTACGGCCATGATTTCTACCTTATTCTTTATCCAAAACCAGTTGTTGGATCAGGTACAATTTGCTGACAAGGAAGATCAACCCAATATGCTGTTTTTCGATATACAGACCAATCAGGTAGATAAAGTTAAAGCAGCAGTGAAGAAAGAAGGCTTACCTGTTATGCAGGAAGTTCCGATTGTGACCATGCGCTTGGATGAGATCAATGGCATAGATAAGTCAGAAAACAATGAGTTGCCTGATGATGACCAAAGATCCAGAGGGCTTTATAATAGGGAATTTAGGGTGACCTATAGAGACACTTTGGTGGAGTCAGAGAAGTTAGCAGAAGGGAAATTGTATAAGGTGGAAAGTGAAAGAGATAGCATCTTTGTGTCTTTTGATAAGGGCTATGCAGAGCGTACTGGGGTGAAGCTTGGTGATGAGCTGGTCTTTAATGTGCAGGGACGGCCACTGACTACTTATGTGGGATCTTTCAGGGAAGTGAATTTCCGCCAGGTTTCTACCAATTTCTTAGTATTGTTTCCTGCCAATGTATTGGAGAAGGCACCAAAATTCCATGTGGTCATTACCAAATCCAAGACTGACACGCAAGCAGCAAAAGTGCAAAATGAAATTGTCCGGGCCTTTCCAAATATTTCCGTGATCAACTTGGGAACCATCGTCGATACATTAGAGGAAATACTAAGTAAGATCAGTTTTGTAATTCAGTTTATGGCGCTTTTCAGCATTGTCACCGGTATTTTGGTGCTGATCAGTTCACTGATCATAAGCAAATACCAGCGGATGAAAGAGAGTATTTTGCTGCGAACTTTAGGGGCAAGCTCCCCTGTGGTAAGAACCATTAATACATTGGAGTATTTCTTTTTGGGAAGCTTGGCATCCTTAAGCGGGATTATATTGTCCTTTATAGCGACGGCTTTGCTTAGTATTTTTGTTTTCGATTTCCCGGTTCGTTGGGCATGGGCTGAGGCAGCAGTGATTTATGTGATCATTACAGCAATTACCGTGGTTTTGGGCTGGCTGAATGGAAAGAATATTATCAACAAACCTCCCATGGAAATATTAAGAGGATAAATTTTTGAAATTTTTCTTCCTTATTGAAACCTTTTACTATAAATAGATGTATATACATTAAATACAAAGGCAAGTTATAATATGAAGATAGAGGAAGCCATTAAACAGAAGACCTTTAAGAGTCCATATAACAAAGCAGTGGTGAACTTGTTGTACACGCAGAGTTATTTGGTGACGCATCAGAGTAAGCTTTTCAAGCCTTATGAGCTTTCTCCTGAGCAATACAATGTGCTTCGGATTTTACGTGGTCACTATCCTGACCCAATCACAGTTTCTTCTATTCAGGATAGGATGCTTAATAAAATGTCCAACGCTTCTCGTTTAGTGGAAAAGCTTAAACAGAAGGGGTTTGCGGAAAGAAAAGAGTGTCCTGCTGATAGGAGGCAAGTAGACATCACCATTACGCAAAAGGGCTTAGCGCTTCTGGAACTTTTGGATGAAGAAATTAAAACCTTTAACGATAGAGTGATCAATCTTAGTGAAGAAGAAGTAAATCAATTAAATGATCTGTTGGATAAACTAAGAGGATAAAAAATTTCGTTATATATGTGTATATACATTTAATGTTAAAACTTAAAATTATAAAACTATAAAAATCAAATTGTTATGAGTACTACAAAATGGACTATCGACCCAACACACTCTGAAATCAATTTCAAAGCCAAACACTTGGTGATTTCGACTGTAACCGGAAAATTCAAAAAGTTTGCTGGAGAAGCAGAAGTGGAATCTGAAGATTTCAATGGCGCTAAAGTGAGTTTTACTGCCGACATTGATAGTATTGACACCAACCAATCAGATCGTGATGCCCACTTAAAATCTGGAGATTTCTTTGATGCAGAGAAGTATCCTCAACTGAAGTTCTCCAATGGTGTTTTGGAAAATAAAGGAGGAGAGTATGTTTTGAAAGGTGACCTGACCATCAAGGAAACGACCAAGCCTATTGAACTTTCCGTTGATTTTGGTGGGGTAGCAGATGACCCTTACGGAAATACCAAGGCAGGATTTGAGCTGGAAGGAAAAATCAGTCGAAAAGAATACGGGCTAACTTGGAATGCGGTGACTGAAGCAGGTAGTGTGGTAGTGGGCGATCAAATTAAGATTTTGGCCAGTGTCCAATTGGTAAAAGGTTAATCCAACTTAATTTAAACACACACACAGGAAGAAAAGGCCATGTCAAATTTTGACATGGCCTTTCTTTAGTCTTTACTTTTTGGTCTCTTTGTACTGTTTCCAGAAGTAAATGGGAAACACCAATGCTTTTAGTTTCCATTCATTTTTTTCTTTTTGACCCAATGTTTCGTCTTTATGAACGGTGTTGTACATCATGGAGGCCATGATGGCATGTCCAAATAGCAGAATGAACAGGACAGCATATATGATCAATTCGGTCATCTTATATCTTTTAACTCTTCGAAATTCCCAAGACGGGTGTTTTTTAAACAGATTATCGTATTTTATTTTTATATTATGCAATAAGAATAGAAAACAATAAATCCGCAAAAGGAGCCATTTTTAAAGGCTTTGCGAATATCCATAAATTAAATTGTTTATGAAAATTGGCTTGATCAAAGAAGGGAAAATCCCCGTGGATAGACGGGTAGCTTTTAGTCCCCAGCAATTGAAAGATATAAATGAAACTTATGAAGGACAGGCGATATTTGTCGTGCAAAAAAGTGATTTGAGGGCATATACCGATGAAGAGTACCTGAATGCAGGAATAGAACTTGTTTCCGACGTAAGTGATTGCGATGTGCTGATGGGAATTAAAGAAGTTCCTATTGATCAATTAATAGCTGATAAAACCTACTTTTTCTTTTCGCATACCATCAAAGCCCAACCCTATAACAGAGGCTTGCTCAGAGCAGTTTTGGAAAAGAATATCAGATTGATTGATTATGAAGTGCTCCGTGCAAATAATGAGCGCGTAGTGGCTTTTGGTCGATGGGCAGGGATAGTGGGAGGATATAATGGATTATGGACTTACGGCAAGAAGGCCAGTTTGTTTGATATGAAAAGGGCTCGAGATTGCTTTGACCTCAAGGAGTTGCATGATGAGGTGAGAAATATCCAGCTTCCCCCAATCAAAATGGTAATTACCGGAAATGGTCGGGTTGGGAATGGGGTAAAAGAAATCCTGGAAGTGGCTAGTATCAGGGAGGTGAGTCCTAAGGAATTGCTCAATAATTATTACGATGAGCCGGTTTTTGCCCAATTGGCCATGGAAGATTATAACAGAAGAAAAACTGATGGTGGATATGATAAGGAGGAGTTTTATTCTCAACCGGAAAAGTATGAAAGCCATTTTTTGAAGTACACCGAAGTAAGTGACATTCTTTTTGCTGCTGCTTTTTGGGACCCCAAGGCTCCCAAACTTTTTACGGCTAAAGATGTGGCTAAAGATGATTTCAACCTTTCTGTCATTGCGGATATTACCTGTGATATTGATGGATCTGTGCCGACTACTATTAAGCCAAGCACCATTGCCGATCCCGTTTATGATGTGGACAGGGAAACCATGGAGGAGATTCCAGCCTTTGGCGAGCAATTGAGTATTTCTGTGATGGCAATAGATAATTTGCCTTGCGAGCTGCCCAGAGATGCCTCTGCTGATTTTGGCAGTCAGCTGATGAGGGCAGTTATTCCCGCTTTATTGGAGGAAGGAAACCCAATTATCGAGGAAGCAACCATTGCTAAAAATGGTGTTTTAACGCCTAAATACAGCTACCTGGAGGGTTTTGTAAAGGAGGATCCCAATGCTTGATGTGAGAAAATACTTAGAGCATACCTTGCTTAAGCCTGACCTGACCGACTATGATATCAATGCTTTGGTTGAACAGGCGAAGGTTTCTCAGTTTGTAGGTGTTTGCGTCCCGCCTTTTTGGGTGAAAAAGGTAAAAAGGGAATTGCAAGATGAGAATATTCAAGTGGTTACTGTGGTGGGTTTTCCACTAGGTTATCAAATGACAGAAACCAAAGTCTTTGAAACCCAACAAGCCATAAAAAATGGAGCAGATGAAATCGACGTGGTATGGTCATTGTCTGCTTATAAATCTCGGATGAACTGGCCAAAGATCGAGTTGGCGAAGTTATCATCTGTGTGTCATGAAGAAGGAAAAATACTGAAAGTAATCATTGAGACAGCTTTACTTTCTGACGAAGAAAAGGTGGAGGCCTGCAAGCTTTGTAGCGATGCCGGCGTGGATTATGTCAAGACTTCAACTGGATTTTCCACATCTGGCGCCCAATTGGAGGACATTAGATTGATGAGGGAAAATTTGCCCAGCAATGTTGGGGTCAAGGCCAGTGGGGGGATCAAAACATTAGACCAAGTGCTTGATTTTATTCAGGCTGGAGCTGATAGGATAGGCACCAGTTCTGGTGTAGACATATTAAAAGAAATGGCAGAAAGAGTGGAAAAGTAAAATGTTATGGGGCTTGATCGACTGGTGTTTTTTCAACAACCTCTATTTTTTTACCCGCTTCCAAATCCCTGACATCCCCATCCTTATTGAAATATATTAATAGGAATGGAATCACAAAAAAGGCCAAAAGAATGTAAGTCACCCCGATGAACTTTTTCTTGGCGGACTCTTTTCCGAAGTAAATGGCCATTTTAACAGGGATATTCCTCAGTGCCGGAAATGGCAAGAAAATCAGTGCCCCGATGAAGTTGAAAAGAAAGTGGACAATGGCTATGGCTATGGCAGCCTCAGTTTTATAAATCGCCGCGATTGCCGCAGTGATAGTAGTGCCTATATTGGCTCCAATGATAAAAGGAAAAACCTTGTTGAGCGATACTTTTTTGGTGGCCACCGCCGGAACTAGCAGTGAAGTGGTCACGGTACTGGATTGGACAGCTGCCGTGAAAAACACGCCATAGGCGAAAGCACGATAAGAGTACTTGAAAATATGCTTACTTACTTGTTTGAAACTAGTGGATACAAATGTCTTGTAAACTGAGGAAGATAGAATTTTGATCGAGAGGAAAAGTAAAATGACACTAATGATCAGCGCCACTATGGGGAAGTCTATCCATTCAATCAAAGTCTTACTGATGGACCTGGTAAAGATGATATTATAGGTGTAATCCTGACCTAAACTTCCAGAGGCATTGAAGAGAGTACCTGATACATAAGTGGCTATTCGGCTTAAGAAACCAAAGTAATACTCTAGTGGCAATAAGATGATCACCGTGAAAATATTGAAAAGATCATGAAGCACCCCAGCTGAAATGGCTTTCCGGAATTCACTTTTCTTCATGATATAAGTAAAGGAAACCAAGGTGGAGGTAATCGTGGTGCCGATATTCGCACCCATTACTAATGGGACTGCCTGCATAATGCTGAGGCTTCCAGAAGCAACGACTGCTACGATCATTGCTGTCACAGTACTGCTGGATTGGATCAGGGCGGTCATCAGCAAGCCAATAAACAACCCGACAAAAGGATTATTGGTGGCCATGAATATTTCATTGGCTACCTCATTGTTCATATTTAGGAGGGAAACGGTCAAAAGATCTATCGAAGTCATGAAAAGAATGAGCGCAAATACCATTTGCGCAACCATGATCCACCGATTATAAGATTCTTTTTTCTGTGTTTCTTCCGTCATTAATTCAATTCGTCCTTTATTAATAAAGGCGTAATTTAAGGTAATTCACAAAATAAGCCGAACAACTATAGATAATTTTAAAATTGATGTAAAGCTTATGTTAACATTATGAGTGAATTAAGGGTTTTTGGAAAAATATGTCAATATTTTATTTGTGAATATTGTCTTTTTTAATCTATTGATTTTGTATAAAGAATTATTTAAGGCATATTGTGCTTGAAAATCTGGAAGATAGGTATTTGGCGGTTCTTCTTAACAATTTGATAACACTATGCTCTTAATATCTTATTTAACTTTGTGGCCAAATAAAAATCGCCTAAAACAAATCTATGGCTAAGCTAAAAGATCAAAACATCAACCAGGACGCCCTTTCAAAAGCGGCCTATTCACTTTTTGATTTTACTAAGAAAGAGAAGTCATTTTTACTGGTATTGTGTGTGCTCGTATCAATTGCAGGCTTTATCACACAATATACCTATGCTGCAATGTGGTTTGGATTTACCCTGGCAGCTTACTCGGCTATTGGTAATGATAGTATCCAAACCATTGGTACTTTCATCGCTTCCAATCAACGGAAAAAGTGGTATTGGCTATGGCTCTTTATGGGAGGCATATTCTTGGCCACCGCTATTTATAGTTGGATCACCTATGGAGGAGATGTAAGTTATCAGCGCCTTTATGTAAAAGGCTTGGACAAGGCTCCAGAAAAATTCGTGTTCCTTCAGTTGGCAGCACCGATTGTCTTGATGGTGATGACCAGGTTGAGAATGCCTGTTTCTACAACCTTCTTGTTGTTGAATGTATTTACATATAAAGCAGGTACCATCGGTGGAGTGGTTCAGAAGAGTTTGATAGGTTATTTATTGGCTTTTGTGATTGCTATCGTTACTTGGTTTGTATTGGAAAAATTTGTGACCAGCTATCTTAAAGGCAAAGCCAAAAACTACTGGTATATCTTACAGTGGGTTACTTCTGGTACTTTATGGTCACTTTGGTTGATGCAGGATGCCGCAAATATTGCAGTGTTTTTGCCAAGGGCTTTGAATATCTATGAATTTATCGCTTATGCCGGATTTATTTTCTTTGGATTAGGCTTCTTATTTTACTTCAAAGGAGATAGGATTCAAGGTATTGTTAATGAGAAATCAAAAGTTACCGATGTTAGGGCTGCTACCATAGTAGACTTTGTATACTGTATCCTTTTGTTTTACTTTAAAATGTACAGCAATATGCCAATGAGTACCACTTGGGTGTTTATCGGTTTGCTTGGTGGAAGAGAGATTGCAATTGCACTGGCAAAATCAAAGAAACTACAGAAAAGAAAAGCACGCTTGGTCAGAGCATATAGGATGGCTAGCAATGACGTGATGAAAGCGACCATTGGTTTGGTTGTGTCACTGATCTTGGCACTTGTTATCAATGAAGGTGTCCGGAACGAAGTCTTTGACTTACTGTTTTAATAAAATATTGAAAGCGGCTTAGGCCGCTTTTTTTTTGCCTCATTTTTAAATTATTGTGCTTTTGGTGGTGGCAGAGGTTTTGTCACTTTACAAATTTAACTTAACTTCAATGGCCAAAATAAGACCAATGGAATTATACTCGCCCGAATATTTTATGAATGAGGCCTTAAAGCAGGCCAATATTGCTTTTGAAGAAGAGGAAATTCCAGTGGGTGCAGTGATGGTTTGTAGAAATAGGATCATTGCCAGGGCCTATAACCAAACCGAGAAACTGACAGATGTGACTGCTCATGCGGAGATTTTGGCGATTACTGCAGCATCAAACTCCTTGGGGGCCAAATACCTCACAGAATGTGAACTTTATGTTACATTGGAGCCATGTGTGATGTGTGCAGGTGCAAGTTTTTGGGCTCAGCTTGGTGGCATCCATTTTGCTGCATCTGATCCTAGAAGAGGCTATGGGCGATTGAATGAAGGGATTTTACATCCCAAGACCAAAATCAGCAAAGGTTTGATGGAAAATGAATCCAAGTCACTGTTAGATGCTTTTTTTAAAAAATTGAGAAATTAGCATTAAGGGCCTTTCGGAGAACCATTTTTAAATTAACTTGGTTTGATTGGTAAGTGATTTAATACAGAAATAATTATTTAATGTTTAACTATAAAATTTTATAAACAATGGCTTTTGAGTTACCACAATTACCTTATGACGTAAATGCATTGGAACCAAATATCGATGCAAAGACAATGGAAATCCACCACGGAAAACACCACAATGGTTATGTTACCAAATTGAACGCTGCTATTGAGGGTACTGATCTGGAAGGAAAAAGCCTAGAAGATTTGATGAAAGTGGCCGGTTCTAACGGAGCGGTAAGAAATAATGGCGGTGGACACTACAACCACTCTTTATTCTGGACAATTTTGTCACCAAATGGTGGTGGCGCTCCATCTGGGGATTTAGCAGCAGCAATTGATGCCAAATTTGGCTCTTTTGATAAGCTTAAGGAAGAATTTGACAATGCAGCAGCTACCCGCTTTGGTTCAGGCTGGGCATGGTTAAGTGTAGATGGAAGCGGTGAACTTTTCGTGTCCTCTACTCCTAATCAAGACAATCCAGTAATGGACATAGCTGAAGCTAAAGGTACTCCTATCCTTGGCTTGGATGTTTGGGAGCACGCATACTATTTGAACTACCAAAACAGAAGACCTGATTATATTACTGCTTTCTGGAATGTAGTAAACTGGGAAGAAGTAGGTAAAAGATATGCAGCGGCTAAATAAGCCCTCAAAGATTAAAATTAACTGAGAAAGTCCTCGGTTCACATTGGTGGATCGGGGATTTTTATTTTTTGAACTGTTCATAAACCGTACGATCGGACTGTTCGGTTTTGATACAGTTGTTTTTTGGTCTATTGCCTAAAAACAACTCCTGTTGAGTGTTTCGGCCTGTTTCTTTTCTTGGCACTAGTTTTTCAAGGTGGAGAGAAGGATTTGCAATTGAAACAGGCACATGAGAACATCTTACCAATTATTCGTTATAATATTTTCTTTCCTTTTGATCTCCAGTCATGCCCTGGCTCAGGATAGCCATGAGCTTTATGGCAAAGTTCAGGATGCCAAAGGTGAAGTGCTTCCTTTTGCCAATGTGGCATTGGTAACAGCGGCAACAGGAGAAATGATCTCTGGCGCTGTTTCGGATGATCGAGGAAACTTTTCCATCAAGACCGAAAAGTCTGGAATGGCAGTTTTGAATGTTTCCACTATTGGTTTTAAAACCTACACTTCTGAGCAAATCAACCTGGAAAGTGTTTCCAAAAAAAATATGGGAACCATCAACCTAGAGGAAGAAGCGACTTCACTTGATGAAGTGGAAGTGAGAAGTAGTCGTCCTGAAGTTACTATTCAAGCTGACAGAACTGTGGTGAACATTGAAGGAACTGTAATGGCAGAGGGTAGTAATGCATTGGAAGTGATCGGAAGGTCTCCGGGAGTCTATGTAGACAGTGATGGTAATATAAACCTCAACGGACGTTCTGGGGTGATAGTATTGTTGGATGACAGGCAGACTTATATGAGTGCCAAAGAGCTCGCGGACTTTTTGAGGGCGATGCCGGCTGATAATATCAAGAGCATAGAAGTGATCAGTAATCCTCCAGCCAAGTATGATGCGGAAGGAGCTGCTGGTGTGCTCAATATCAAGTTGAAGAAGAATGACTATAATGGAATGAACGGAAGTGTCCAGGCAGGCAATTTTTATAATGGCAGAAATGCGCCCTTTGCAGGGGCTAGCCTGAACCTTAAGCGAGGTAAATGGACCACCAATTCCAGTTTAAATTACAGTAGTTGGGTTCAGGATATTGACTTGGACATTATCCGTAGGTTCCAGCTGGAAGAAGGACAATCTGTATTCGACCAGAATGCCTTGTTAAAATTAGGAGGTAAAAGCATATACTTCAATGGCGGAGCTGATTATAGGATTAGTGATAAACACTCCGTGGGTGTAAACCTCCAAGCTTCGGATTATAACGGAAGAAATGATGGGAATTCATTGACAGATATTTCCAATCCAGAAAATAGTGACCTAAATCACCTCAGGGCACTTAACGATGGGGACAATGCCAATCAAAGAATTTTTGGAAATTTCCACTATGTGGGCAATTTGGACACTCTAGGAACCAAACTTTCTGCAGATATCGATTATACAGCCGTGGATGGAGGATCCACCAGTTTGCTCACCAATGATTATTGGCTGAACGAAGACTTTGACGGTGGGGCTACGGATAGGATCCTGACCGAAAACAAGATGAATTATACCATCTTCACTGCCAAAACCGATTTTACAAAACCTTTGGGTGAAAAGGCGAAGCTTGAGTCAGGCCTTAAAGGAAGTTGGGTAGAATCGGACAATGTCTTGATGATCTCCAGAAGTGTGGAAGAGGGGCCTTACGAACCAGATCCAAATAGCAATCACTTTATTTATAATGAAAATGTGTATGCTGCCTATGCTTCAGTAAATACACCTCTTAGTGAAAAGTTTGAATTTCAAGCTGGCTTACGGTTGGAGTACTCTGATATCACGGGTAACTCTGTAACCCTGAATCAAATAAACAAACAGGAATATTTAAATCTTTTCCCTACGGTATTCTTACAGCATAAAGTCTCTGAAAATTATCAGATCAACTATAATGTCAATAGAAGGATTACCCGGCCCAATTACCGATTGTTAAATCCATTTGTGTTTTATGTGGATCCATTGACCACAGAACAGGGGAACCCAAATCTAAAACCTCAGTATGCTAACAATATTGAGATGAGCCACGTGATCAAGGGTGCTTACCAGTTTACTCTGGGCTACTCAAAAACAACCAATGCCTTTGGTCAAGTGATGACACAAGATGAGGAGACGCGGAAGACAACCTTGCAGGTCCAGAATTTTGATAAATCCGAGGATTTGAGTTTGAGGATGATGATACCTGTAGAGATAGCCGAGTGGTACAGCACAAGTAATATGATTAACCTTTATTACAAAGCCTATCAGTCACAATTGGGAGATGAATTCTTGGATGTCAACCAGTTTTCTTACATGGCCAGAACCCAACATAATATCACTTTGCCAAAAGGATTTAAGGTAGAATTGGTAGGGATGTATTTAAGCCCTTTCCTAGAAGGACAGTTGGAAGCTAAAGGGTTTGGCTGGATTGATGCAGGTGTGACCAAGACTTTCAAAGATGACAAGTTTTCTTTGACCGTCAATGGCAATGATATTTTCCGTATGCGCACCTTTAGAGGAGGGGTATATTTTGGAGATATCAATACGGATATCCAACAATACAATAGCCAACAGGCCGTTAGATTGACATTAAGATGGAAATTTTCGAAAGGTGAAGATTTTAAGGTATCCAATAGAAGTGGAAGTACTGAGGAAAGAAATCGCCTTTAACTCGAATTATGCAATAGGATTTGTAATGAGGGTTGAAAGTGCAAGAAAATCAGACTGTTTGGAGACTAAGGCATAGCACCGCTATGGTGAAGTCGAAAACAGTAGCTGAGCGACTGATTTTAAAGCAGTTTCAGACCGTAATAGATTCTCTATTGCTTATTTCGGGTTTAATTAAGACATATTTTATTTTGGTTTAACAACAAAAAAGTAGCCTCTCTTGGAGGCTATTTTTTTATTATCAATAATATGTTTTATACTTATCAAGCAATTTTTTCTACCCATGTTTGTTAAGTTTTAGGCCTATTGCTTCTCTATGGCCATTCGGTAGATACGAATAAAGTCTTCCTCTACCTCTTGACTAATTTTCTTTACGGCCCATATTTCGTCATTCCGGGTGGTGAACTCTCTAAGGTTGATGTCAAATGTATTGTCAAGTATAGTCATCATTTTTCCTTCATGGTCCATAATGTAAAAATGTTCAGAAGATTTGGGGCGAACACCATCAGTTTCTTTGTCAGGGTTATAGCCTGACACAAAGCCAATAATTAGGTATTTTGAGGTGGCCTTGAGGTTTTGCGTGTGTCCTGAAGCACCTGGTCCCTTGATGGCCAAAGGATCAGCTTTGGCCGGCTCCTCGCCTTCACTTTGGAAAAAAGGGGAGTATTGGAGCGGAACGCGGGACAGTAAACTATAAGGTGGTTGAGACTGGTAAATGTTTAAGTGAGGATCCACACCAACCGCAATGAAAATTTTATTGTCGAAGTAAGTGTGAGTGGGCATCATCTCAGTGACATCATAGGCCATTCCGTTTTTGAACAAACTCTCATTTTCTAATCCAAAGACACGTTTATAGGTAGCTTCTTTAGTATCAAACCAAGCCAATAATTGAAATTCATCATAGAATTCTGGATCAATAATACTGTACTGACCTCGCGCGCGGACGGCTTTCCCCAAATACTTACCATCGATGAGAGCAAACTCTTCGGCAAGCATAGGTCGTGCAGAAAATGAAGGAGGTTCTTCGTTGGTGAATTTTTTATGATCGAGGAGTTCTCCATTGAAGTCAAACCAAGAAAATCCCTGCATGCCTATAATTTGTACCTGTCCTTCTTTGAAAAACTTGGCTGGGCCATATTGGTAGTTTATGCCGCCTTTGCTGTCTTTTTGCTTCCCAAATTGATGGAGGATGTCACCTTTCATATTTGTGATGAGAAACAATCTTTGCTGTTGGTCATACAGCAAAAGTCTGCTGTTTTTGGTGTCCACATCCTGTAGCATCAGTTTGCCCAAATAGGAGATATCGATGGAGTCTTTCACTACGAGTGAAACAGTTTCGACTTTGGTATTGGACTCAGATGAATTTTGGCCACAGGAAAAGAGAAAAAAGGCCGAAAGCGAAAAAAGGAGGAGTGTTGTTTTAAACATTGGTTTGTTTTTGAGGAACTATAAATATAGTTTATAGTTCCTCAAAAACAAACCTTTTTAGTACTGTGCCAGAATTACTTGAAATGATACAAGAAAACCAATTTACCTGTAAAGGCCGGTTTCCTTTGGTCTTTGATTTCCAGCTTTATTTCCATTTCTGTCTTTACTGTGCCTCTCAAATTGGTGATATTGGCCAGTTTGGCATGGAGCCTTACTTCACTGTCCACTACTACAGGCTGTGCGAAACGCAATGACTCAATGCCATAGTTTACCAGCATTTTCAGGTTGTTAACCTGAACAATTTGTTCCCAAAGAAAAGGTACTAGAGAAAGGGTAAGGTATCCATGGGCGATAGTGTTGCCAAAGGCGCCATCAGCCTTGGCTTTTTCAGGATTGGTGTGGATCCATTGGTGATCCAAGGTAGCATCAGCAAATTTGTTGATTTGCTCTTGGGTGATGGTATGGTATTCAGAAATTCCTAAATCTTTACCGATATATTCTTCGAATTCCTCAAAACTGTTAATAATTAACTGACTCATGAAGTATGGTTATGATAAATTAAAAAGCGAATATACACAAAAGGCCGTACATTATTAAACCTGCTGGTTTTAAGCTTTTTGCTTACATCAAGCGTGATTTCGTCAACGTTTTTTGGTAATACTTATTGTTTTACAGAAATTATTTACTTGATTTAGGTTTCTATTTGTTTTTAATTTTAATAATTCCACACATTTTAAAATGAAACTCCTTTTTAAGTGGGCACTCTTGGGGTCCCTATTTTCACTGTTTTTTTATAAAAGTGAAGTACTTGCCCAAACTGATAAAAAGCTGGTGCTTTTTAATTCCAGGGTTGTCAAGACACTTGATGTTGAGTTGACTCCTGATTTCGAAGTACTGGAGACCGTGAAGAAAAAAGTCACTGTGCTTAACAAAGATGGGTTGGAAGATGGGCTGATTACCATTTTTTATAATGATCTGATTTCGATTGAAGATTTTAGTGGAGTGATTACGGATAAGGAATCAGGAAAAACAATCGAAAAACTGAAATTGAAAGACCTGAACGACGTCTCTCTCATTTCTGATTATTCCGTTTTTGAAGATAGCAGGTTAAAATATTTTGAATTACATGCAGGTAAATTTCCCCTAGAGATTGAATTTGAGTATACCACTAAAAAGAGGGGGAACATGTCATTCCCTACTTGGAGGCCTGAAGGAAATAAAAAACAGTTGGTTGAAAAGGCTGAACTTAATTTAATTTATCCTGAAAACATGGAGGTCAGGTATCTGGTAAAGAATATCGACCATGAAGCCCAAGAGACAAAAGCCGAGGGAAAGGTTCAAATGCATTGGGAGCTCGAGAATCTTATCGAACTTTCAGATGATAAACCAGATGAGGATAGTATCGCCATGGTAAAAATTGCTCCAAAGGATTTTACTATGGAAGGCTATTCGTCCAATATGGAGACTTGGGGAGGTTTTGGTAATTGGATCTATCAGCTTAATCAAGGCAAGGATGACTTGTCGCCAGAGGCGAAAGCGAAAGTCGCTGAACTTACAGAAGGGCTTAAGTCGGAGCTGGAAAAGATTCAAATATTGTATAAATACATGCAGGATAATTATCGCTATGTAAGTATCCAGTTGGGGATCGGAGGCTTTATGCCCATGTATGCCACGGAAGTATTTGAGGCCAAGTATGGCGACTGTAAAGCTTTAAGTATGTTTATGAATGCCATGCTTAAAGAGGCTGGAATCAATGCGAATTATGTTTTGGTAAATGCTGGAAGTGATGAAAAGGACATTGATGTGGATTTTCCGTCAAACCAGTTCAACCATGCCATATTGCAAGTTCCGATGGAGCAGGATACGGTTTGGCTGGAGTGCACCTCCAGTACTTTGCCTGCAGGTTTTTTAGGGGATTTTACGATGGACAGACATGTGCTGGTCATTACTGAAGAGGGAGGAAAGCTCGTCAAAACTCCAGCTTATCAGTCTGATGATTATAACCAGATCAAGAATAATTCAAAGATTGAGCTGCTTGGCCAAGGAATGGCCAGGATCAAGCAAACCAAAGAAATGACAGGTTTTGCAGCACAGACCTATTTGGCAGTGCAGCATCATTTAAATGAAAAGGAAGTTGAAAAGCATATCTATTATGATTTGGATTTTAGTGGCGCTCATATTGAGAAATTTGATCTCAATGTAGATAATCAGCAAATCGTACCGAAGGCCATCCTGAATCATGAAACTTTTTTACAGCAGTTTTATCAAAGCACCAGCAAGAGGCTAATTATCAAACCAAGTTACCAGACGATCAAGGCAGATGATATTTTGAATTTTAATATGCATTGGGAGGAGAATATTGAGATTGCGAGCCCTGAGGAAATGGAGCTGGAAAGTGGAGAAGTAGACTTGGACCTTGTTGAGGATTATTTTGATTATAAAAAGCACCAAGTTCTTGAGAATAATTTATTAAAAATTGCTAGAGTCGTAAAGTTTCATTTCCCTGAAGATGTGAATGAAGAGACTATCACTAAGACACTCAAGCAAATAGAAAAGCTAGATGATCAACCGATATTTTTAAAGAAATGATACACAATATGTACCACCAACTTAGGGTCTTTTCTATAATGGCCTTTTTAACGTTATTTTCCTTTTCCTCTTTTGCCCAAGATTATGAAGTGAAGTTGGGAAAATACAATTCAGAAGAACTAGAGATGACCTCATGTGCTTTTGAGCCTGAAGCTGCTGCCATCGTTTTAGGTGAGCAAGGAATCGGGTTCTTTTCCAATGGCAGATTGATTACGGAGGTAAAGAGAAGACTAAAGATTTTTGACAGCAAGGCCAAAGATTATGCGGATATTTCCATTACCTATTATGAAGGTGAAAATAAGGTGGAAAGCATTACAGGCTTAAAGGCGCAAGTGATGAATCTTGAGAATGGCAAAGAAGTAATTACCAAGATGTCCAAAAAAGATTTCTATGAGACCGACCTAGGAAATGGCTATAAGGAAATCAGGTTTACTTTTCCCAATGTAAAGGAAGGATCAATCATTGAATATGAATATGACCATTACTTTGACAACATTACTTTCTTAGATGGATGGCAGTTTCAGAATGATATCCCGACTGTTTTTTCCCGATATAAAATAGACATCCCAGAATACCTGGATTACCGGTTTTTAGGCCAGGGAGAACATTTTGTAGTAGCCAACCAAAATAGAGTAAATAATTTTGGTGAAAATGAATGGACTTTGACCAACCTAAAATCTGTGCAGTCTGAGCCTTATATGAACAACTTTGTGGACTATCTGGACAAGATAGAATTTCAGTTGGCTGGATATAAGGATTATGGAAACTTGGGGCATTACAAATCAATTCTAAGCAACTGGCAGAAATTGGCAGATGAAATATTTGCATTTGATTCCTTCAAATCCTATTTCCGAAATAATGGAACATTTAAGGACCTTGCTGAAGTAGACATTGAAGGAGAGACAGAGGCCGAGAAAGCAGCATATATTTATCAGCTGATTAAAGAAAAATATACGCTCAACGACGAAGGCGGTTTTGTGCCAGATCAAAACATCAAAAAGTTGGTGGCCAATAAAGTTGGGAGCAAAACAGAGTTGAACCTTCTGATGATTGCCATGTTACGGGCCAATGGAATTGAAGCAGATCCAATGCTTATCAGTAGCAAAGGAAATGGCAGATCCTACTTGGTTCAATTTCCATTTGTGAGGCAGTTCAATAGGCTTATTGTAAAAGCTACTATAGACGGAGAAGTGGTGTTTGCGGATACTTCCCATGAGCATGTTCCGTTCGGTTATTTGCCTCTAGCGTATCATGTCGAAGGCGGTTTCCTGGTGAAAGAAGAGGGAAGTGATTTGATAAGAATGAACTTGGAACATAAGTCAGGAATCAGACAAATGGTCAATATTTCTTTGGATGCGGATTCAATTCATTTTGGCCACACAGTGCGTTATGTGGATTATGACGCAGTGTCATTTCTAGAGAGAAATGATGATTTGGATGAAGAGAAATTGGAAAAGATGTTGGACAAGGATGAGGTCAATGTCATGGGCCTTGAAGTGAAGGACCTGGAAAGCAAAAGAAGACAAGTGGAAAGTAGTTTTATGGTCAATATGCCGATGAACACTTCTGCGGAGCTTTTGCTCATCAACCCCATTATGGTAAAAAGGCATAAGGAAAATCCATTTAAGATTGATGATAGGAATTTTCCAGTGGATTTTAACTATGTATTTTCTGATAATTATATTGCCAATATCAGCATTCCTGAAGGTTACGAATTGGATGATTTTCCAGAACAATTAGCCATATCCATGCCTAGTGGTTTGGCCAGGTTTGTCTATATTCCTCAAGAAGATACCAATAACAATGTGCTTAGAATCAATGTGAAATTTGATTTGAATACAGAGATGGTACAGCCCTCTGACTACCAAGACCTCAAAGCATTTATGGAGTATATGGTCAATAAGATTCAAGAGCCGGTAGTGCTGAAGAAGAAATCCTGAGAAAGTTGAAAGATCACCCTAACAGAGCTGCTTTGTCTATGACAAGCAGCTTTTTTTATGGGTTGGCACGACACGCAAAAAAGCTTCCTAAAGAGTGATCAAATTGGCAACCTTATTTTGCCAAACTCACTTTGATGGATTTCCTTTTGATCTTTTGATTTTCGGAGGCATCAATGGCTTGTTGGTATTTGCTGCGTTTTATGGCCACATAGGAGAAGAAGTCCTTCACTTCGATCAGGCCCAAATCTTCTTTATCCATAAAGTCAAATTGAAGGAAAAAGCCGACCAAATCGATTTTGTTTACCTTATGCTTTTTACCTTTGTTAATATGCAAGGTAGCAAATGGAGGTTCGATGTTCTTTTCTCCTTCATGGAGAAGAAGCGTTTCGGGCTGATGTGTCAGGTAGGGCGGTAAGTAGTCTGTTTCTGACATGATCAGCACACTGGTTCCTGAAGCTTTCATTCTAGCTGTTCGTCCATTTCGGTGCAAAAAGGTAGTTTCCTGAGACGGAATTTGAAAATGAACCACATAATCCAAGGCCGGAATATCAATGCCTCTAGAAGCAATGTCTGTAGCAATCAAGACCTGGGCACTGCCGTTTCTGAACTTAGTAAGTTGGGATTCTCTTTCATCCTGCTCCAAGCCTCCTCTAAAGAGGGCGAAAATGATTTGATGTTGGTCCAGGAATTCTCCTATTCGGTCACAAGCATCCCTGTGGTTGGCAAATACAATCACATTTTGACCTGCTTGTAGATTTTGAATCAATGAAAGCAAACCCTCTAGCTTTTCGCCTTTTGGAGTAACCAATTTTTTGATTAGTATGCTGGGCTTGCCTTCTCCTTCCGCTTCCACTGTATAATGATCATCGAAATCCAAAAAATAGGGTATTTCAATCCCGTCTGTTGCAGAAACCAAAATTTTATCTTTTACATTAAAAAGCTGACTGGTTATATAACGCATCTGCCCTGTGAAACCCAGTTCCAAAGCTTTGTCAAACTCATCAAAAACAAGTTGGGAAATACCTTTGGCGTCAAAGGTACCTCTTTCGAGATGGTCTTTGATCCTTCCAGGAGTACCCACCAAAATGGTCGGTGGCACAGAGAAGTTTTTTCTTTCTATGCTGAAAAGGTGCCCTCCATAGCAGGCATTGACCTTGACGGGCAGCTTCATTTGCTTTAAGACACTTTCAATCTGTAAGACCAGCTCCCTTGTAGGCGCTAAGATCAGCGCTTGAACACCTTCCTTTTCTTCGAGTTTGGGCAAAATGCTCATCAAATAGGCTACAGTTTTACCACTTCCCGTAGGAGCTAAAAGCTTGACCTTGGAATGTTTACTGGAGGCCGCTACAGTGGCTTCCTGCATTTCATTGAGCGCCTCAAAGCCAAGGCCTGATAATATTGCTTTTTGATTTATGCTTAAAAGTGTCATGGAACAAAGGTAATTCAAGTATCTTTATAAATCAGTATAATGTGTCTATTCCATGGAAGAACAACCCAATAACCCCATGCACGGGGTAAAACTTGAGCAAATTGTTACTGTTTTGGTGAAATACTATGGCTGGGAAAATCTTGGCGACATGGTGCGTATCAATTGTTTTATCAATGACCCAAGCATCAAAAGCAGCCTTAAGTTTCTTAGGAAAACTCCTTGGGCAAGAGATAAGGTAGAAGCACTTTATCTGGATCTTTTGAACAAGAAAAAGTAGTCGTAATGCGAAGGGAAGACTCAAATAAGGCTTTCTTAAAGTTCTATTTTTTTTGCTTTTTGAATATATAAAATGGTGGTTAGTAGGTTTTTGTGTCCTGTAATTAGTATATTGAGGTAGACCATAAATAATTTTTTGACGATGCCTGATGCTAAGCCCAAACTGAAATATGTAGGTATCAACCGTGAGATAGAGCTCGAAAGGGATTATGACAATATCCTGGAAGTTTCTATTGCACATAAGATTCCCCATTTGCACGAATGTGGTGGAAACGGAAGGTGTACGACATGTCGGATTCGGGTGATTGATGGAATGCACCATGTTTCTCCTCCCGATGAATGGGAAAGGAAAGTAGCACGGATTCGGAATTGGGACCCTACCATTAGATTGGCCTGTCAGACCAAATTAAAGGGAGATGCGGCGATTCAGCGATTGGTTTGGACCAGTGCTGAAATCAGTAAGTTGCAGATGGAGACCTTACCGGCTGATGTAGGAGAGGAAAGGTCTTTGGCTATTTTGTTCTGCGACATGAGGGATTTTACCTCCATTGCCTCTCAGCATACCAACTTTGATTTAGCCCATATGCTGAACCGTTTTTTTACCATTTTGGGTGATCCCATATTGATGAACGATGGGATCATTTACCAATATGCGGGAGATGAGATCATTGGCCTTTTTGGTACAGGTGGAGGAAGTGAGGAGAAAAACTGCATGGATGCACTCAGGGCTGGTTTGGGGATGCTCTATGCGGTGCAGCGATTGAACAAGATGGAGTTGAAGGATTTTTCTACCGTCTTTCAAGTGGGAATAGGAATTCATTTCGGTCATGCTTTTGTGGGAAACCTCGGCCACCCCAAGCATAAACAATTTACGGTCCTTGGTGATCCTGTTAACGTGGCCAGCAGGATCCAAAATCAAAATAAAGATTTGAAAACCCAACTGTTGGTTTCCAAAAACTTTTTGGATCAGTTACCGGGTGATACAGCAAGAATAGGGAAGCACTCTAGTGTAAGTTTAAAAGGAAAGGATGAAGTTTTTGAATTGTTTGAGATCAAAGGCTTCGCCCACTTCGATACCAATTTGGAAGTGCAGGCCACCTTGGATTTGTTATTGAAGAATGAGGACCGCTTTGCACAGCGTTTTTACGAAAAACTATTTATTAGAGCTCCGGGCGTCCAAAGCCTTTTTAAGAAAAACATGCTGGAGCAAGGCAGGATGCTTACCCATATGCTCAGCGGGATTATTTATTCCTTGAGCAGGCCAGAGCATTTAAAAATGGGTTTGCATCAGCTAGGGAAACAACATATTCATTATGGAGTCAAAAAAGAGTATTACCCCATTCTCAAAGAGGTGATTTTGGACGCGATCAAAGAAGAGCTGGGTGACGCCCACAATGGTAACGTGCAAAAAGCATGGGAAAATGCAATTGATTTGGTCACAGCGGTAATGAAGGAAAGCTATGATGATTGATCAGTTACAGGAGATGAAAAAGCAGCCATTTTTAGTGGCTGCCATTCGTTGGTTAATGTTCTGATCCCTGAGGTCTTGGTCGTCTTTTCATTACCAAACTGTCTGCTGGGTAATTGGCCTTTAACATGGCCATTTGTTCCTTGGCCCAATTCATCAAGGCTGATTTTTCAGTTTCCGTAAGGTTGGCTTCGCTGTGCATTCCCATGGAGGTGTAAGACTCCAATGGCATTTCACCTTCCTCGATGACTTCCACGATTTCTTCGAATTTATGGTTTTGTCGGGCGATGGGTGAATTGGTGAAGTCATCAAAATTCAAATGGCGTTTGCCATTTTTGATGTGTCCATCCAGCCACCAAGCTACAGGTTGGAAATTTGAGTACCAAGGATAGACGGTGCTATTGGAGTGACAGTCATCACAGGCTTTCTGAAGGATGCCTTCCACTTCAGATGAGATGGCATATGTATCACTTAATGGAGCGGGCTGGGCATTGGTATCATTTTTTTCAGGCCTAAAAAACTGAATGATGATAAATATGGCTAAAAGTGCCAACAAGATTTTTTTTACCATAATCGGAAAGTTTGAGTTGTGTTGAACAAGTTAATTTAACAATCGATTTCCAATAAAATTAATCCAAGCCGCTTTTTTATCCTTGGTATAATTTCAAAATAGATATGTTCTTAATATGCAAGGAACTAAAAGCCATGGATTGTTTTTTTAAATCGGCTTAAATATGACATTTGCTAGCTTTTCTTTGGATGAATCCTGAATCGCTTTACTCTGTGAGAAAAGGCATAAAATCAACTATAAAGAAAAAAATTATTTCATTTATAGGTACTTGTAATCCAATTGTTTTTCATTTTTTAAGGTTTAGAGCGATTTGATGTAGTAAAACTATTTTTTACGGCTGACCATCTCATTGATCCAGATGGGTGCAAAGGGTGAGGTGCAGCCTTTTGAAGTAGGGTAATCCCTATAAAGTCCCAGCTTTTCTCCTATTTCAAGGGCTCTTTCCCGATATTCAGGATGATGAATCCCAATATGGGCCAAGCTGAAATTCATTGTCCATTGCGCTTCAGGGGCAGCACTGCCCATTTCCTTTTCCAATCGATCAAGTATGGCATTAAGGTCCAATCCTTCTGCTCCTTTGTTGATCAAGCTACTGGTGAGATTCCATCCGGCTCGAGCAGCCCAAGGGTTTTTATCGTTCATCCAAGCTTCCCTGAAAGCTGTTTTATTTGGATGTTCTTTGATCACATAGGAATTGAACCAATCTGAAACCTGAGAGAATTTCAGGGATTTGACCATTTCGTCCAATTCCTTGTCGGAAAGCTCCTTAGGTTTCATGATCAGGATGGCCACTAATCTGGCATCGATATTTTCAGTAGCCCAAAGTTGAAGCGCCAGTGGGTGGTCGCTTTTTATTTTCTTGGCCAAAGCACGGATGTCTCCCATTTTGACACCGTATTGGTTATCATGCGCTCCTCGCTTGGCATTTTGGAGCCGCATTCTTTCACTGCCCAAGGCTTCAAGTTGGCTGAGTACTTCAGAAAGGGTCATTTTTAGTATTTCTTAATTTGTAGTGAATTTAACGAATTTATAAAAATCCCGGATAGAAGACGCAACATACCTCCCAGGAATAAGCAGTATTTTAAGCACGATTAGGATCCTATTGAAATCATCTGAAATTCTAAAGGGATGATCAATGATCCCTCCAAATATTCCAACATTATCATAGTCTGGCTTTGGTTTGAAGTAGTAACTCATCAATAAATAGCACAGGATAATAAAACTGCTAAAACCAATCTCCTTGATACTTACAGAAGGTTCATTGCGGAAGAGGAGATAGTAATAGCCCGCTAAAATCAATCCTGAAATGATAAAGTTCAGGATGATAAATACTTTTGATTTTCGGCTGTAAGCAGGTGCTTCATTTGCAATGTTTCCTACCTTTTTGGGGCTTATGGATTCCCCAATCCATTCAATTAGACTCATGTTTTGAATATAAAAAATGTTAGTTGCTTTCTGCTAAGATAATAGTTTTAAGGAATTGATTGCCATACCGGATGTGCTTTCTATGGCTAAACTAATGGAATCTGATCAAAAGGAAACTTACTTAACTCTCAAACCAAATGGGTAGCTTTGGATACCCATTTGGTTTGAGAGTTAATGAGCTTACAAAATGAACCTAAATGGAATCTTTGGGAGTAAAATTTGAATTTTATGGTTGAATTAATTGCGTAGATTTAAGTAAATGAAATAGATAATATAATTATTTGTTATATTTAAGTATGTTTTGTAAAAATTTTACAAAACTTGTTTACCTATTCAACCTATACAAAACCTATGAAAATTTCTTACCTATTCTTTAAAATCTGTGTACTCACTTTGTGCTGTATTCAGATTGCTGCGGCACAGAATCGCTATGAATTAAACAGTGAATGGTACTGTAATCCCATTGGAGATACTAAGGCTACAGGCTCTGAACTCTCCAGTACTGACTATTCCTTAAAAAAGTGGATGCCGGCCACTGTTCCCGGTACGGTGCTTACCACCCTGCTCAATAATGGCAAAGTGCCAGATCCATTCTACGGCATGAACAATGAAAAAATCAAGGACATTTATGAAACAGGCCGTGAGCATTATACCTATTGGTTTGCAAAAGATTTCACTGAAAAAGCCAAAGAAGGAGAGCAAGTTTGGTTAAGTTTCCGAGGAATCAACTACAGTGTGGAGGTTTTTCTAAACGGTCAAAAAGTCAATGCTGAGCCTTATAAAGGCATGTATTTGCGTAAGCAATTTAACATTACTTCCTTATTGGCTGACAATGGAAAAAACAGGTTGGCTGTTTTGGTGCATCCAGCAGATCATGTGGGAAATCCCAATGGAGGACAAGGGGGCGATGGGACCATTGCCAAAGGAGTGGCCCTGCAGTATACTGCCGGCTGGGATTGGATCCAACCTGTTAGAGATCGAAATACGGGGATCTGGGACAAGGTTTTTATTGAAAAAACTGGGGCCGTCAACTTAAAGAATCCCCACATTGTTACTTTGGTGGAAGGTGTAAGAAAGCCTGGAGAAGAACAAGATCCTGCCACCATCAAAGTGTCAGCAGAACTTCAAAATACTCTTTCTGTTCCCGTGAAGGGGACTTTGCAATATACTTTAGCTGGACAGACGGTGAGCAAAGCAGTGAGTCTTGAAGCTCATAAAACCGTTGAGGTGGATTTGCCGGACTTTGCTTTGAAAGCTCCAAAATTATGGTGGCCAAGTGGCTATGGTGAGCAAAACCTTTATGATATGGATATAAAATTCCTGACAGATGGCCAGACTTCTGACAGCGAAAAAGTAACCTTTGGGGTAAGAGAGATTCAGACAGATTGGAATGCCCATACGCTGAGTAAGCAAATTTCCGTAAATGGGCAGAAGATCTTTATCAAAGGAGGGAACTGGATCATCTCGGATGCCATGTTGAGGTTTTCCAAAGAAAGGTATGATGCTGAAATCCGATTCCATAGGGATATGAATCTGAACCTGATCCGAATTTGGGGAGGGGCCTTGCCGGAGCGTCCAGAGTTTTATGAAGCTTGTGACAAATACGGATTGTTGGTCATTCAGGATTTTTGGATGTCAGGAGATTGTAACGGTCGTTGGTTAGACCCCAAAAAGAAGGAAGACCAATGGACCCGCAGACAATACCCGGATGATCATTCCCTGTTTATTGAGTCTGCCAAAGATGTCGTGAAAATGCTTCGTAACCATGCCTCTTTGGCCATCTGGTGTGGCGGAAATGAGATTACTCCCCCCGCAGATATCATGCATGCCATCAAAGAGGAGATTTTACCGGAATACGACGGGACCCGTTGGTTTATCGATTATTCCAATTCGGATGAAATGTCTTATAACTTTAAAGGAGGAAACGGTGATGGTCCTTATGGTATTCAGGACATCAGTACTTTCTGGGCAGAGCGCACTTGGCCATTTAACTCAGAAGTAGGCTCTGTGGGAACTGGAGATGCCGTCTCATTAAGACGATTTTTACCGGAAGAAAACCAAGTGATTCCAATTGAAATGGAAGGCACTGAGAAGGTAAGGGATGAAGTCTGGACTTATCACAAATATATTGACTATGCCAATTCCATGGAACCATATGGTAAACCAACTGATATGGAAGATTTTGCTACCAAAGCCCAGTTGGTAAATTACAACCAATACAGGGGCTTGATGGAAGGCTTTACGGCCCATATGTGGGATTGGTATACTGGGGTGATCATTTGGAAAACCCAGAATCCTTGGACGGCGCTTCGTGGACAGATGTATGACTATTACCTCGATCCGAATGCTTGTCTCTATGGGCTTCGCGAAGGAAGTGAAGCTTTGCATGCCATGTATGACCCTGTGAAAGGAAATATCATGATCGCCAACAATACTTTTGAGCAGCAGCATGACCTGATGCTTCGAGTGACAGCTTATGACATGGAGGGTAAAAGCAAACGATTGACTCAAGTATTTAACTACATCGAACCGACCAGTATCCGTTTGATCATGTCCCTTCAGAAGAGCATTCAAGAGTTGAGTAAGGAAAAAGGCCTGTTTTTGTCAGTACAGCTCTTGAATGTGGACCAAGAATTAGTCAGTGATAACTTCTATTGGATACCAGATGCAGAAGGCAACTATTCTGGATTGCAGGAAATGGTCAGCGCTCAGTTGGAAGTGGAGGCTACCAAGATTTCTGATAGCGAAATCATTGTGAGAGTAAGCAACTCAGCAGATAATACCGTGTCTTTCTTTAACCGACTTTCTTTGGTTGATGCAGACACTAGGGAGAGGCTCTTGCCCACTTTCTTTAGTGACAACTATGTTTCATTGGTGCCTGGGGAAGAAAAGACAATTACAGTAAGCTATGACAAACTGAAAAGTACTGAGGCATTGATTGAAATTGGTGGCTGGAATACTCCTACTCAAACCATAGAGATAAGATAATCCATGTTGAGATTATTACAAATGACACCGGGCTTAAGTTCGGTGTCATTTATTGATTGAATTTAAGGTTGCAATTTGGAAAGAAGGTCTTTGGCCTCGTGATACTGATCGTCTTTTGAGCTTATAAACTCCTTGAACCATCAATCATTTAATTGAAATAATTAGTTCATGACTAATTTTAGTTTCAATTTTTCAAAATGAAATTCAGGAGGGATTTTTTCACTCAAATCCATTAATACTGAAGTTCCATTTTCAAACTTCCAAATCAGATGGTCTCCATCAACTTTTTCTGGGGCAATCATATCAGAATTAATGTACCCGATAAAGTTGTTTTCTTTGAAAAATACAGTTTTCGAAATACCACGACAACTTACCCCGGATCCGTATTCAATGGAATAAATCCGAAATTTTATTGATTGTGATTCGCCAAGGCCTTTAATTTTTAGTTCACAAATTTGATTATTCTGTTCAAGCACATGAAGTGAATCAGACTGAAGTAAACTCAATATTTTTTTCAACTCAATAGAGTCTCCTATATATTCATATTGATGTGAAGCTAATTCTAAGTCACTATCTTGTGCTTGAACTTTAAAAATTAAAACGAAACTTACCAATATGAAAAAAGTAACTTTCATTTCTTGATTGATTTTAATATGATTTTTTATTGTCAAAACAATAAGTTTTTAGGTATTGAGGTAAGAAATAGAGAAAACTGCAAGCATTAATAACCTATTAATAGTTTTTCATTTAAAATTCCCTTGTGCCATTTTCAAAGTCAAGGTATAGTGACTGACCATTCATTGTGATTTGGTAGGTTTTAGCTTTTTTGTCGGATTTGAGGTAGGGAGAGTCAAAACGTAAATAAGCGGTATTGATGACTTGGTCATTTACTTTGAAGTCACTACCAAATCTTAATTCATATTTATTGTTGTTGGAGTAATAACTTAATTCAAGCTTTTGTCCATCAAATATTACCTTATTGTTTTTGACTCGATCGATAAACTCCTTAAAGGAACCATCTTGGGCTTTAGAGCTCGCTTCAGCAATCCAATACACCTGCTTTCCTGTTTGAATAATGTCATCAGTGGCATTGTCCCGATACTTGAATGCATTTGTTCCAATAAACGCACAATAAGTATCCTCTTTTTTCCCGAAGATATAGTTGCCGGTGATATAAGTGGAGTCAAACTTTTCTTTGGGAAAATAGGAATGCGTATAATCCAACAAGTCTTTTTCCATGATTCCTTTTTTGTCCGGGATATTATAAATGGAAAGGTTGATGTTCTTCTCCTGTGCCGAATGGGGAAAGTGCCCATAGCCCACCCAATAATTCGGTGACTGCACTTTTACATTTTTCTCCACCGCTGGATGAGTATGAAAAACTGCAAAATGGTTTTTTACATTGATTCCAAAGACATGTTGCTGGTCAGCAAAATCACCTATTTGGTGATTTTGTACCGTATACATGGAGAAATCTTTGGTTTTGTAGGTGTAGGTATCTCCTTTTTGGATGGCTGTACCGATGTATTGCGGATTGATAAGCTTGACCACTGTAGGTTCAAGATTTAAAATTCTCAACAGCGAAAAATCAAGCACTTTAAAATCCTTTAAAAACCCATTAGAGAACATTTGGTGCGTTCGGATATTTGACAATGAATTGCGCACCACGCTAGGGTTTACAAAGGCCTCCATCCCCCATTGCATCATCAGGCTGCGGTTGTCCTTTTCATAATAGCCTTCCGCTTTCAGTTCTGAAATGTTCAGCCCATTGCTTTGCTTGATGATTACCTCCGAACTGTCTTGGGCAATCTCCTTGAGCACTGGGGGCAATTGATAGTTTTTGGAAACCATCATGCCGTACATCATTCCAGCCCCTATTTCACTCCCATCACCCCAGAAATATTGTGTCAACCCACCAAGTGTAGCTCCTGGGCCACCTTTTCGGTTGCCCTCATAAGCCCTTCCACTAGCAGAAATAAACATGTTTTTGGTGCTTTGGGTCGCTACATCAAAGAAAAGTAAATCCATGATGATCTGACTCTTTTTCACGATCTCTTCATCCCCTGCAAAATCTATTAGATTGATCAGGGCAGCAATGTCTTCTTTGTAATAGACATTGGAATAAAACTCTGTAAAGCCATAATCCCAGCGCATCTTTAACCAATCTAAGATGCGCACTTTAGCCTTTTCCATGTGCTGGTTTCCCGTAAGCCCACTGTTAGGAAACATAACATTTGGATACTTCTGGCCAATCAAAAACTCTGCTGATGCAAAAAGTATTTGGTGGTTTTCACTCCAATAGCACATCGAATTCTCTCCCGGTTCATCCAGCCAATAGCGAAAGTTAAAGAGAACACCTTCTATCTTGCTTTTATAACTTGCAGGTACCCTGTCTTCAAATTCATACATGATCCGAATCAGATTTACCAATCTAAAATCAGAGCAATCGTATTCCTGTTTGATAAACTCCAAAGTGCCATCAAGACCTTTCCAATCAATATTCTCAGTTCCTTTGACAAGCTCCCAATATACCTGTGATTCTTTGGTGTCAATTTTATCTTCGGGTTTCAAAGGATAAGCTTGATAACTTGATATTCGGAAAAGATCAATTCCCGTTACCAGGATGACGGTAAAAAGAATCAATAATAATACCTTAGAACTGAAGCTAATCTTTGAGAACATCGGAGAAGCTGTTTAACAATGGCTGTTTTTTATCTTGTAGATGGTATTGCCTTTCTTACTTTCGGTGGTGATGACTAAGCCTTCTCTAACAAAATCAGATAGAATGGATCTTACTTCGGAAGTTTCCATGTAATACAATTGTTCAAATCCAAGTCTTCGTCCTCCCCATTTGATGACTCTTAAAGGGGAAAAATACCAGGACTTGTAGGTACAGAGAAACTTTCTGACAAGCTCCCTATGGCTTACTGCTTGGGGTTTTTCCACTCTTTCTTCTAAAATAGCCTCGACAGGATGGCTTGCTGATTTAAAAGACCTGGCTTTTTCCAGGATTCCAGTGGCTACATCCAGCCAGGCCTCTTCTTCATTGTCCCAAGTGGTGATAGGCTTGCCGTCCTTAGGTAATGACTGAAGTTTTGCGAAATTGGCAATGGTCCACAAACATGGTTTGAGTATAATTGGGATGACAATGGCCGAGTCATTTTTGTCCTTATGTCTTTCAAGCGCCCTGATGGTCTCAGAATCATAACAATAATCAGAGGCCAGGAAGTTAGAAGAAACCAAAAGGAGAATGATATCAGCAGCATCAATATTCTCATTTATTTCTTCTTCCCAATTTGCACCAGGAGCAATCCTTCTATCATGCCATTCCTCGATCAGGTCATTTCTTTTTAAAATAGCAAGATGAGTCTCGAGTTTTTCCCTGAAAGGTTCATCTTCATGGGAATAGCTATAGAATATTTTGGCTTTGTAGTTCATAAAGTAGCTTTGCTAATGGTAAGTTTTGGGGATTTATCGGTGACTCAGATTGTCTGCCCAAAAGTCAACAAGTTATTGTCTGGATCGGAGAGAGAAAATTCCCTTTGTCCCCAAGGTTTCGTTGTCAGTGCTCCATTGGGATGGATACTGACATTTTTAGCGAGGAAAGATTGATAAAGCCGGTCAATGTCATTGGTTCTTATATAGACTTGTCCGTAGTTTGTTTTTGGGTCAAGTGCTGCAAATTCAAAAAAATGGATCTGAATATTGTCTTTTTCTACCATTAAATAACCTTCATAATCAGGACTTCCAAATACCTCGAACCCCAAATGGTTAATGTAGTAATCCTTGGTGGACGCCTTGTCGCGCATGGGTAATTTAGGGTTGATATCAATTAACATGCCCTGGTCGTTCTTGCTTTGATCCATGATAGGTTAGATTTCACCAGTATTTAGTTGTAGGTGGTTGTTTTATTTTGATAATTGGTATTTAAATATAGGTATTCTTTTTGTAAACTGTTTTCTAACTTATAGTGGTCTGTCTATGTTTTTTCAGCCAAGGAGATTTCTAATATATCCATTGTATCCATATTCCGGCTAAACCAATAAACAAACATAATGGTGAAAAGAGTTTGCTGTCGAGCCTTCCAAAATCAGTGTCTTTTATCTTTTTGAAGAAACCGACATACCTAAACTCTCCTATGGCCCGCAAAAGAAATATGATGGGGATGATCCAACCGCCATAATGAAAGATCCAGTCAGGAAGTGGAAATTCAAGTATTCCCGATTTGAGAAGATAAAATACCCCAAAAGCAGTGAGGCCAAGTCCAACAACAGCACTGTCCAACTTGTTAGGATTCAATACCCTTTCGCCATTTGATTTGGTGGGCAGCGAAGCTTCAAAACCAAACTTTCCGCCGATTACCCAGTTGAAGTGGATCAGGCCAAGTCCAATAAAAACAACACTCAATAGAATTGACAAAAACATCTTACAGTCTGTTTAACTTAATTTTTTGTGCTATAAAGTTAGCCTTCAAAAAGGCCAATATTAAGGTTTTGGAAATTTAAATATAGACAAATACCTGGCAATAGAACTGCCCCTTATTTGGACCATCATTGTAAATGTTGATTTCTTTTGATGAGGGGGTGGGCAGGGGTAATTCAGTTGTCATGTTTTGAGTTTGATTATTAAGGTAGGCGATCTTTAATTTGGGGCCATTGTCCATTTGTTGTAGTGACTGTAGGCTAGAGCTTGTAAAAACATAAGCCTTTTGGCCATTAGGGAGGGACTCCTCAACTGGACCATTATAATTCATTCCATTGTCATCGTAAATATTCATTGCTGTAATTTCCGAGGCATTTCCTGAATTAATAATATAGTATTTGATAAATACCTTTCGAGAGTTGAATGTTAAAATCAAAAGGTCAGTATCGACTTCTTCTGTATCGATGCTTAACAAAGCAAAGCTATTTAGGTCTGAGGGGGGCTCTGAAATGGAGAAGCTTAATCCCCATCCAATACTATTGATGTCATTGCTAAAGGTTAATATTTCACCTGGTTTTTGGTCGGGGAGATCGGTATAATAATAGAAATACGGGTCTTCACTGGAAAGCAGGAACCGGAGTACTCCCAGTTTTTTCAATTCAGTAAAGTTAGCTTGTTCAGCTTCATCTAAAGCGGCTTTATATAAAGTAAAACTCCCATCATTCTGTTTGATAAGAACATTGTTTTGATCTAAGTTCATTTTTGTTTCTCGGGTAGGAATTATGGAAACGGGAGCTTTCCCATGCTTGAAGTAGGTATGGGATAATTTCAGTTCAAACCATTTGTTATAGAAGAGTTCGGCCATTTTTTGATCGGTTAATGCATGGGCTTAGTTTTCTGTAGCGTTTAGGATCAATTGATGATAAAAGCGGATAGAATTTTCAAAGTCACTTACTGGAATTCGTTCGTTGAGGCCATGAAATGACTTGATGTTTCCTTTGTTGAGCTTGATGGCCGAAAACCGATAGATATTATCGGAAATTTCATTGAAGTGACGGGAGTCTGTACCGCCCACTACCAAGTACGGAGAAACCAAAGTGGAGGGAAAGATTTCCGTGATGGTCTCATGGATTGTTTGGAAGCCAAATGAATCCGTATGGGATACCTTGGAAGGATTGGAAATAAAGTCACTGCGCTGAATGTGAATACGTTCATCTTTGATAGTGTTTTTGACCCTGTCCTCCACCGACTCAATGGTTTCCCCGGGAATTATCCTGAAGTTGATGGTGGCCTTGGCAGACTGAGGAATGATATTTTCCTTGACCCCACTGTTAAAGATGGTGGGAGAGGTAGTGGTTCTTACCAAGGCATTACCTGATGCACTTCCTTCATATATTTTGGTGATTACAGGGCTAAAGATCGATTGGTTGGCGAAAACGAGTTTGTTTACAAAGGGCATCTCAGGGCCCAAGTACTCGATAAAGCCATCGATTGGTGCAGAAATCCGGGAAGGAAACGGTTTTTGCTTCAGCTTGGCGATAGCGCTCGAAAGGATGTCAATCGCTGTTTCCTTTTCTGGCATAGAGGAGTGCCCTCCTTCTACTTTTACCGATAAGGACAAACTGACAAAGCCCTTTTCCGCTATGCCTATCAGTGCCACATCTCCAGGAATTCCCGGAACCATGTTTTGGACAATACTTCCGCCCTCATCCAGCACAAATTCGGCCTGGACATTTTGTTCTTGAAGGTAGGCCGCTATGGCTTGGGCACCTTCTACTCCACCTATTTCTTCGTCATGACCAAAAGCCAGATAAATGCTTCTCTCCGGCTGATAGCCATTTTGTAACAACCGCTCTGCAGCTTCCAAGATCCCGATAACGCCCACTTTATCATCGATGGTTCCGCGTCCCCAGATAGTGTCTTGGATGACCTCACCTCCAAAAGGGCTTTCCCTCCAATCTGGGATATTTTCTTCAATAACAGGCACCACATCTAAGTGCCCCATAAGAATGATGGGTTTCAAGTCGGGTTTGCTGCCTTCCCAATGATATAGAAAACTAAAGTCATTGAAGGTTTTCTTGTTGAGCAATGAATCTGCAAGTGGATAAGTGCTGCTGAGAAAATCAGCAAATTGCTGGAATTGAAGGGTGTCAAAGTCTTTGGGGTCTTCCGGTGAAACGGTTTGGATCTGAATGGCCCTGGAAAAGTTGGAAACAGAAGTGGAGTTTATTTGAAGTGGCTCAATAGGCTTACTGCTGATTTGCTTGGAAGGAAAAGTAAACATATTGAAAAACAGATATGCGACAAAAAGCAGAAAAGCTACCAAGAGAAATAAAAGGCCTTTTTTGAAGAGTTTCATTGCAGAGGAGGTTATGTCAGGAGATACAAGTCAAGAGTTGGTTGTTGTATTAAGGTAAAAATTAAAACTGATGAACTGAATATAAGTGTTGGACTTATTTGTTGGAAAAATTACCGAACAGGGTTTTTGAAAGCGACTAATTATATGCCCTAACGGTCATGGAGCCCTTTTCCAGCAAAGATCATGGGGAGACATTTTTCTATTCTGGCTTCCCGGGTTTTGGATTGCTTTGCCTGTGAAAAGTGCAATAAGTAACCTTTTTGTCTTCCCGGTGTCAAGGCCTCAAAAGCTGCTTTGATGCCAGGGTCTTCATCCAATTTTTGTTGAAATTCCTCAGGGACATCATAAGCTGAAGTCTCTTTGTATTCTATTCCTAAACCCGCCTTTTCTACTTCTATGGCTTCAAAGAGGTAGGCTTTTAAGGTAGCTTGTAATTCCTGGATTTTCTGGACATTGGTGAATTTAATGATCCTTCCTGCCTGGGTATTCTCGCCGGGTTTTTCCAAAAGCTTCTCTTCATCTTTCAATAGGGAGCCTTTAAAAAAGCTCAGCGCACAGTGGTTCTTAAAAGCGCTGATGATGACGATGTTCTTTTGGCTGTGGGTATAGCAAGGAACGCCCCATTTGCTTTCCTCAACCAGGCCACATTCTCGGACAATTTGCCTGAGTAGCTTCAATTCCTGTGTCCAAAGATGGACTTTGCAATCCGGAGTACCTCCTAGTGGGCACCTACCGCACCCATCCGTAAAATAATCCTCGACATTGGTATTCATGGTCTTAATGATTGCTTTTAGTTCAATTTGTACAATAAGATTGATATTGTATACTATTTCTTTCCTGTAAAATAGAAAATTGTACTAAGAATAGGGATACCCGCCAAATTAATCAAGTAGCCAAAATAGAAAAAAACTGTGGCACCAATAGCACATCTGGTATTTTCACCTGTACCCGGCCCTAGCCCATACAGAGAGACAAAAGTAGCAAGTCGAGGTACAAGTAAACCCAATAGAAAAAGTAAGGCTCCAGATATCAATATTTTTTGCCTGATATTCTCTTTGATGTTGAACCTGTAGACAAAAAATACCAGTATAGGCGTTAAAATGATGATTGTTGGAAGAATGATGCTAAGTAAAGTCTTCATGATGATGGTTAATGTTTAAAAAGCTTTCAGAATTTAGTGCTATTTTAACGATCACCCAAATGAAAAATTATAACTTTAATAAGTTGACATTGTTTTGGTTATTTATTTTTCTTGTGCTGGAAATTATTATCAACTCATCATAAATCTGTGTTTATCCTTTTCATTTGTGGTTTATCTTAACCTAATAAGGATAAAGTCTATATCAATACTAACTTACTTCAGAAGGGTTGTCTGATTTTAAATTTTGATGGTCAAATATATAAACTTCAATCATTTTTTAGAGGAGAAGAATCAGGTGGTTATCCTTCAAATTAATCTTCAATGACCCTATGAAGGTCCAAATCATGAAAGTCAAAACTAAAGTCAATAGCGGGTGAGATGCCTTTCATTTTGATACTTTGGGCCTTGCCTTCCTCATCCAACTGGAACATCACAAAAGCATCCGCATCCGGTAGGCTGGCGCTTTCCCATTTGGCGACAAAGGTGTTGGCTTTGTAATAATACATGGGGCCACTGACTTTAGGAGAGCGGTATGAGCTGAACCATAACCGTTCGCCCTTTTGGGAAATCTCTATTTTCCCAAACCACTGGTCTTCAAAAATTCCTGTATAATTATTGAGGTCAAGCTTGGATTGATCTGCTGCGTCGATTGTGCTCCAAATGGTAGCGACAATTTCATCCGCTTCATGGTTACTTTGGTTCAACCTTTCCACATAAAACCCATTCCAGTCAAATTCTTCTAGTCCCAAATACTTATCCAAAATGGATTGGGTAACGGAAGAGTAAACTCCCGCTCCGTCCAAAAAAGTATTGGTCAATACCACAATGCCCAGATCCAAATCGGGAATCAATACCGTTTTGGACAACATCCCAATCAACCCTCCTGTGTGGGAAACCATTATATTGCCTCTGACATCAGTCAAAAACCAACCTAGCCCATAGCCATTAAAGTGGGAATTGTAGCGAGGATTTCTATTCGCATTTAAGGTGGTATGGATTTTCCACATCTCACGCTGGCTTGCTTCCGTAAAAAGTTGCTGCTCTAAATTTTCTCCATACTTTCCTTCATTAAGCTGCATCAGCATCCAGTTGGCCAAGTCGTTTACATTGGAATAAATCCCTCCTGCGGCTCCATTAAGTTTGCTAGGATCCCATTGCTCGGGTTCTACCAAAGTAATTTGTTTGTCATTGCTGAGATGGGGAGAGGCCACATTGCTTTTGTCTTTGATGAAAGTGTAGGAAGCAAAAGAATGATCCATCTGGAGTGGTGCGAAAATTCGCTCGCTGATAAACTGTTCCCAGGTTTTGCCGCTTACGCGATGGATGACTTCACCTGCCACAATGTAGAGGAGATTGTCATAGTCAAACTTTGTGCGGAAAGCGGATTCTGGCTTGAAGTGCTGGAAACTGGAGAGAATATCATCCACTGTAAAATCCGAGCCATCAGGAAAAAACATCAGGTCTCCTATACCGAGTCCCAGCCCCGACCGGTGCGTGAGCAAGTCTTGGATATTAAAATTTTGGGTAACATAATCATTGTACATTTTAAACTCGGGAATATGGTCAATGACCTTATCCGTCCAGGAAAGTTTGCCCTCTTCCACTAATAGGGCCAAAGCAGCTGTTGTAAAAGCTTTTGAGTTAGAAGCAATGCCAAAATTGGTGTGTTCATCGACTTTGGTCTTGCCATCGATGGAAGTGAGCCCATATCCTTTTTGATGGACGATTTTGCCATCTTTCACCACGGCCACAGCGGCACCGGCTACGGAGAAACTTTCCATAGCTTTCTGCACGATAGCATCAATTTCTTCCGAGCTGACTTGAGAAAATGTCCTCTTGCAGGGCAGCCCAATTATCAGGATCAATAATAATCTTAAAAATATATTTTTCATTTTATATAGATTTCGGCCAGTTTATCAAGATAGCAAATTCAAAAGAATTGATAAGGGCTTTGGAAGCACTTCCCTAAAAATAAAATGCTCTATATGGAATAGTCTTGCTAAACATTAATAACGAATAATATCTTATCTAGGTCCTTAAGGAACTCCTCAAATATATTGATAGATCCGCCTTGCAGATATTGGGCGTTAAGAAATTAAAGGAGAGGGAAGGCAGAAGGCAGGCTTGTTTGACGGAATACTGAACAGAAGGGGCACTGGCAGCCATACAGGAGGAGTTTGCCTGCATGAGGGCAGGCTTTAATTTTAGCTCAATAGATGCGCAGCGGCGGGTTTTTTTGGTTACTTTTTTCACCTGTTGGAAAAAAGTAACAAAGGTGATGAGGTGAAAGCCAGACTGAAATTTGTTGAACAATATAAAAAGTTACCCACGGTAAATCATGTAAACCAAATAAAGTCAGTTCTTTACAAGTCATTGATAGATGATACCTGATGAATATAAGAGTAAAAAACATCAGAAGTAAAATATAAAACCAAAGCTGATGCGCATGGCATCTCTGGATTGACTACGGTCAACAAATAGCTGGTTGATGCTGCCTTCCCCGTCCAGTCTTTTGACACCATAATCAAGTTCAAGGCCAATGGTCATGCGTTCATAGGGATCATACATCATGTTGAATATCCCATAATAATGTTCATGTTTGAGTTGGCCGTTGAGGTAGATATCAGAAATTTCCTGATCAGGAATCAAGATGTACCTGGACGCATCCTTGATATTGAAATTGGTGTAGCCGATGACTGCATTGGCATGTAGCTGAGGTGTGATAAAGTATTCATAACTGGACCAGCCACCAAAGACAGGGGTGGCACTAAAAGTCCCATCCATATTGGGGTAGCCATCATAGCCTTGCCCGGCAATACTGGTCATAAAAGCTGTAATGCCTTTACCTCCAATCACCTGAAATTGTAGATTGTCTTTGGAATCAGTAGGACTGTATAAGCCAGAAAAGCTAAACCCATAACCCGCAAAACTATCTTCTTCACCTTGTAAAGCATAGCGGATATGTCTGAGAACAGAGGCAAGTCGGAGGTGTCCCCAAGGCTCTACATAGCGCACAGCAGCTGTCAGGTCAGGTGTAAATTGGTCCGTTTCCTGCACAAAAGGTTCAAGGTCTTTGTAAGGAGTGTAGTCATTGAGCGGTGCTTCGAGGCTTATTTCATAAATGTATCTTTTGTCGTTGAAGGTGTTTTTATATTTGATATGCGGCACCCTTTGCCAAACCCCAGAAGGAGGCCCTTCCCATTCCATAATATTGGGCCAAATCATTTCATCACCGAAGTTGTGCCAGTTTTGGCCGATTTGCCAATGATCTGTTTCAACATAAGCTTTTCTCAATCTGATCATTCCATTGCCACCCCAAAAGTCTGACTCTACCACCGCACTAATTTGTTGTCCATTAAGAGTGATCAGGCTGGTTTCAAATTTTAGCTGTGTTTGGTACATGTCGATATGAAGGCTTGCCTGATCATCTGTTCCAAAGACATTGATCAAGCCTACATTAAACGTTTCATTGTCCTGTAACCCTCCAAAAAGATCCAAGTAGCCGTTCAGCTTCATATTGACTCCAAAGCTGGAGGTAAAGCGAGGTTTTCCGTGAATACTGTCTTTGGCATGTATGACAAAAAAACGGTCCTGGGCCTGTGATTGCTGATAAAATAAACCTAAGAAAAGTAGAAAAAGAATGATTTTTTTCATGGTGAGTTGCGATGAAATTAAAATCAATAATGTAGAATATAAGATCAAGCCAGCGCGTAGAATTGGCTTGAACCAAATAGCTTTCTAATCAAAAGAATAGTCCTTGCGCAAACATGGCAATGTTCGTAAAATGTCTGCTTTGCTGCGGTGGTAAAAGAGATTCCTCAATACAAAATTTTGAGAAATTGTCTGTAGTCCCGTGGTTTACTGGTATTAAAATAAGAAAAAAATATGCAAGAATTGGTGTTTATTAGTTTAAAAATGGAAGGTTAACTATGATAAAAAGTGGGTCAGTCAAGAAGAATCCCTTGTCAATATCAAGGGATTCTTTTGTGAGATAGGTTTTGCCTATCAATTCAAATCATCATCATCAAAGTCATCGTCAGTTGGAGCTCCCATATCAAACATGCTACTGAAAAGGTCCTTGAACTGCATGCCTGTATCCAACAGCTTTTTGCTGAGCTGACTGTACTCTGCCAAGCCGTGCAGGGCAAATTCCATAAAGAATTCCTTTTCCTTTTCTGGAAGACTCTTTACAAATTCGGTAGTGATTTTTTCCAGCCCCGGTACTTGATGCAAGGCCTTTTTGTATTCTTTGTCACTTTGGGAAGCCAGGATATCAATATGGTTTCCTTCTCCAAACCAAGATAAAGGCAGTACATAAGGGTTACCCTCCTTGTCTTTTTTCTTCTGTTCTGGGGTAGGGAAATATTCTGCGAAAAGTGTCCGGATAGCCTTGCCAATTAGGTTGTAGGCTACCAAGCCAGCGCCTTCTTGCTCACCTTCATAAACCAACTCGACTTTGCCAGTAATGGCGGGGATAATCCCAATCAAGTCTGCGATTCGAGTGACAGTATTGTTTTCATCGTTAAGGTAAATCCTTCGCTCCGCAGCGGAAAGCAAGTTTTCATAAGCCGAAATGGTCAAGCGTGCAGAAACACCACTTTTCTCGTCCACATATTCACTATCTCTGGCCTCTACGGCCACCTGCTCAATCAGGTCTTTCATCAATTCCGGTACATGAATTTTTTCCATGGGCTTACCATTAACCTTGGCTTCTTGCGCAGTAATCTGCTTACCAATTTCAATACTCTTAGGGTAATGGGTAATGATCTGCGATTCGATACGGTCCTTGAGTGGTGTAACGATACTTCCCCGATTGGTATAGTCCTCTGGATTGGCTGTGAACACGAACTGGATATCCAGTGGAAGTCTAAGTTTGAAACCCCGAATCTGGATATCTCCTTCTTGTAATATATTGAAAAGGGCTACCTGAATCCTAGCTTGCAAATCGGGTAGCTCATTGATCACAAAGATGGATCGATGGGATCTTGGCACCAACCCATAATGTATGACCCGTTCGTCATTGTAAGACAGCTTCATGGTGGCCGCTTTGATCGGATCCACATCTCCAATCAAGTCGGCTACCGAAACATCCGGGGTGGCCAGCTTTTCGGTATAGCGTTTTTCCCTGTGCCACCAGGAGATGGGGGTATCATCACCTTTCTCAGCAATCAGTTCTATTGCAAAAGAGGTCAAGGGAAGTAAAGGGTCATCATTCAGTTCTGAACCAGCCACTACTGGGATATATTCATCCAGCAACAAGGTCATTTGTCTGGCGATCCTTGTCTTTGCCTGTCCCCGGAGACCGAGGAAATTGATGTTATGACGGGAAAGAATGGCCCGCTCAATATCAGGGATAACCGTGTCCTCATAGCCCCAAATGCCTTCAAAGACATTCTCTTTGGCTTTGATTTTTTTGATCAGGTTTTGACGAAGTTCTTCTTTTATGGATTGGGTTTGATAGCCTGCAGCTTTCAATTCTCCCAAAGTTTTTATTTTCAATAAGTCTTTGCTCTTCAATTGCTGGTATGTCATGCTTAAAAGCGTTTTGTTCTGTTTCTTCTGTAATCTTCAAAAATTAAGTGCCCAAGCCCTTTTAGGCTACTGTAGTAAGCATTGCCGTTGTTGACCTTGGTGAACTCCTTTACAAATTCCTTCAGGTAAGGGTCTGAGGCAATCATAAAGGTGGTCACAGGGACTTTTAGTTTCCGACATTGGGCTGCGAGTTTTAGGGTTTCATTTAGGATTTTGCTGTCTATTCCGAAGCTGTTTTTATAATACTTGATCCCAACCTTCAGACAGGTTGGCTTTCCGTCTGTGATCATAAAGATCTGCTTGTTGGGGTTTTTTCTTCTACGCAAAAGGTCCATGGCCAGTTGCAGTCCAGCCACTGTGTTGGTGTGATAAGGGCCGACTTGCAGGTAGGGAAGTTCCTTGATGTCAATTTGCCAGGCATCATTTCCAAAGACAATTATATCCAAAGTGTCTTTTGGGTAGCGCGTTTGGATGAGCTCGGCCAATGCCATGGCTACTTTCTTGGCGGGAGTGATACGATCCTCTCCATATAGGATCATGGAGTGGGAAATATCAATCATCAACACGGTACTGGTCTGTGTCCGGTACTCGTTTTCTGTTACCTCCAGGTCATCTTCTGTAAGCAGGAAGTCGCCGCCAAAGCCATGGTTAATTTGAGCATTCCTTAGTGAGTCTGTTAAGGCTATTTGTTCCAGATTATCGCCAAATTCAAATGGCCTTCGGTCGGTTCCCTTTTCATCGCCTTGCCCGGAGTGGGTGGTGCGATGTTGGCCACCTTTGCCTCTTTTTAGCTTTCCGAAAATCTCTTCCAAAGCACTTTTTCGGATCTGCTGTTCCGACTTGCCCGTAATTTTGAATTCTCCTTTTTGGTTTTCTTCAGTAAGATAACCTTTGTCTTTAAGGTCTTCTATAAAATCACCAATGCCATATCCGGGATTGGTCAGGCCGTGTCGGTTGTCCAGGTTGGTTAGCCAGCTCAAAGCTTCCGCAACATCCCCACCCGTCATGGTAACTAGCTGCAGAAAAATCTCCAACAGGTTTTCAAAGGTGTTTTTGGACGGATCCTTTTGAGGGGTGTATTTGGTAAATCTAAATCCTTTCATACAGAACTGATAACAAGAATAGCATGCTGGTAGTTTGGAATATGATCAATTTTTGAAATTTACCTTCGTAAAGGCCATTTGTTTTGCTTTAAGGTACAAAGATTCAATTAAGAATGTAAACAGATGTTTTACAGAAATTGATCTTTCTTAAATTTGTGTACCAAAAAGTTTTTGAATCATATGAACAAGAAGTATAAAGTCCTCGGTAAAGTTCAAGGTGTATTTTTTAGAAAGAGCACAAAAGACAAGGCCCGCGAGTTGGGAATAAAAGGTTGGGTGAAAAATGAGACCGATGGATCAGTGGTAACCGTTATTCAGGGAAATGAAACTCAGGTAAAGGCCATGGAAGATTGGTTGAAAGTAGGCCCTCCACAAGCAGCAGTGCAAAGCTTGATGCTGCTGGATGAAGGCTATGACCGGAAATTTGATGGTTTTGAAATCGTTTATGAATAGATTCTGACCATTTTTTTCCAAGTTTCAAAGCCTATTTTGACCAAGTCATCATATTGGATTGTAAATCCATTTATTATTTTTAGATCGGAATTACAAATTCCGATCAGCTTTGTTCTGATAAGATTAATCAGCTCTGTGCCAAACGGTTTTTCGCTATACTATTTTTACTAGTTTTGGATCTAACACAATAAGACTAACGTCTTAATGAACTCCAAATAATGAAAGTTATGCCTTAAGCAATCTTTAGCTTTAACTCTCCTTTTCTTTTGATGATTTTCAGTTGGAAAAACTCATTGACAAAGCTTTTGCATCGGTTTTCTGCAAACTCAGCCCTGTTTTCGGTGTCAAAGAGCACCGTCATCCGAAGCATGGTTTTGACATAGGATTCATGCATGCCCAGTTCTCTCAGCCAAAGAATAAAATGTGCTTTCCAGTCTTCTTGGTACTTGTCCAAGTGACTGCGCCCGTCAAATAGAAATTCCAATTGATTGGATCCAAACTTAAAGCGGTAGATGCCCGAAAGCTGCTCATAGATTACCTTGATCCGGTCTTTGGGGAATTCGGTAGTTTGGATAATCTGTTGGTAGGTATTGTCCACTAGACCCAGTGGATTATAAAGTAAGGTGTAAGATCTTTTTAGTTCGCTGACCATGATTTCCACGAGTTCATCCTCCAAAATACTTTGGGCCTGTCTGAGGATGTAGTTCTTGTCTAATGGAAATAATTTTTGGATCATTGTCTAAATCGCGAAATATGGCGCAAATTAACTTTTATTGATCAAAATGAAAAGGGAAAAATTGTACTTTTTTAGGAGAGCATCCTATTTAAAATGGGTCAAATTAAGCAGTGGAGGCACTTTAAAAGGGTAGCTTAAAAACAAAAATCCCCGCCAAGAGCTCTTGGCGAGGATTGATTTATGTGAGTAAGTTTTATTTATCTGGCTGAACTGCCACTGATAGTTTGGCCAAAGAAGATTCCGTTGAGGAATAGCTTGTTGGTGCCAAACCAAAAGGCCCTGAAGTTAGGGTTGTCTACGAAGCCAATCACTTTTCCACGGCCGTGAGCAGACACTCGGATCATAGCTGTATTTTTCATTTGCTCCAAGTTGAATGGATAGACATAGCCACTGGCCAAAGGTTTATCGGTATAGACCAGTGGGTTGGCAAATGGATTGTCAGAAGGTTCCATAAATTGGTTACTGTTTCTGAAGGTATAAAGCTCTTGGTGGGTATAGCCATAGCCCAATGGGTGGGTAAGGTCAAGTTTGACATTGAAAATAGCACCACCGGTTACCTTGGCTCCTTGGTCGTTAGAAAGGTCTGCATAGCTTTTTTGGAGGGTGCTGTCTTCTTCTGTATTGGTCTTGAAAGTAAACTTCCCGATCTTATTTTGATTGAGCCAACTGAGCGCCCTTCCTCTGGCGATTACCGTTCCTCCATCTCTTACCCAGTTGGACAGGGCTTCCACTCCTGAAGCACTGATGTCGGAATAACTGCCATTTGGAAAGATGATCACATTATACCTTCCTAGGTCAGCATAGTTAAAGTTGTCTGTTGGAAGCAAGGTAATAGGCATTTCAAATCTCTGGTCCAGTAAGTGCCAGATTTCGCCAGCTTCACTGCTGGATACTCCATTGTCCACCAAAAGCGCCACTTCAGGGATTTCAAGGACATCAATGCTTGGTGAACCCATATTGATGCCACCGGTATAGCCGGTATCCACACTTTGAATGGTAATGCCCGTTTCTTGCGCAATGGCTTGTAAGTCCTCAAAGAACTCCTGATCGGAAGCCCCAGTTCTTCCTTGGTCCACCAGAATGGTTCCCCTGCTAAACTTCAACTCAGAATTGATCTCAAAAGGCTCATGGCTAACCCTGACATTATAGCCTTTTTTCATCAGCTCGTAAGCGGCTTTCGGGGCGTAATATTCACTCCACTCGAAAGCATACCCATAGGCACCAGCAGCTCCATTGACTTTTCCTTTTGGTTTGCTCAATCCTTTTTGGACTTCTTCCACATTGGCGAGGTTAAGGATTTTGCTGTTCAGGGTCATGAACTGCATGTCGAAGGCCATCGGCAGAGTCCAGGCTGAAACATCATAGAAAAGGCTGTCCTGAAATTCTGTTCTGGTTTCAAACATTCCTTTAATAAGCCGGTATTGAGGTTGGTTGAGCGGGACAATAAAAGCTTTATTGGCTTTGAAGTTGGTTCCATTGATTGTGATATCTTCTTTTAGCCCATAAAGTTTGATTTCATGCTGGAGAATCATATCCGCCAAATGATAAGTTCTTCCAATATCTTCATTGACCCCAAAGATATAGGCCTTGTTGATATCGGCATCAGCATCCTTTTTAGCATCCAGGTAGAAATCCCTCATGTAATTATTTAGCTCTTGCCTCATGGCCACGGCCGCTTCGAATGAGGATAAAGAGGCGGTGAACTGATTACGGATCGTGAAGGCAAAGCTCAAGGGGCCATTGACACTTTCTTGCAAGTGCCCCCTGGAAGATGCTTGCTCAAAAAGGATCCCTACTTGGCCTTGTACATCAGGGTAAGTAGAGCCTTTACCGTAATAAAAATCATCATAATTTTCTTGGGTGAAGTACAATGAACCTATTTCATCCAAGTATTTGGCATGGTACTGAGCAATTTTCTCCGTCAGCTCAAAATTCTTTCTTGGTGTCAATGGGTGGTTTCTACTTGGAATACCTGGTTGGAAGAAGAAAGTGCTGTTGGTACCCATTTCATGGAAATCAAGGACTAGGTTGGGTTTCCATTCCTGGATTTTGGTAATTCTGCTTCTGGATTCAGGGTGCTGAACGGGAAGCCAGTCACGGTTCAGGTCAAACCAATAATGGTTGGTTCTGCCTCGAGGCCAGGCTTCATTCAATTCCCTGTTCATCGGATCGCCATTCATATGGATGCTTCTATTGGAGTTTACCCAAGAGGCAAACCGGTTGATGCCATCCGGGTTGATACCCGGTTCCATGATGATCACAATGTTTTTGAGGTCATCCTCTACTTCATTGGCTGCGGCAAAATGGTAGGCGGCCAATAGAGAAGCATTTACGCCACTTGGTTCATTTCCATGGACAGAATACCCCATATAAACCACCGCAGGCATATTTTCTATATCTACATTTCTGGACTCTGCGGGGTCTCTCAGCTGAGACCTCTGGAATTTAATAGCATTGAGTTTGGCAAGATTATCTGGATGGCTAATGGTCAGCATCATCAATGGACGCTGCTCATAAGTTCGGCCGATTACCTCTAGTTTGACACGTTCAGAAGCTTCGGCCAGCTCCTTCATGTACATGTAAATTTGGTCATGGCTCACATGCCACTCTCCAATTTGAAAACCCAATACCGATTCCGGTGTTGGAATATCAGGATTGTAGGAATAGCCAGGTTTGAGGTAGTATTCAAGGTCAACATCCACTTGGGCAGTGCTGGTCAATGATACCAGGACGAAGCAAAAGCTTAATATTCTTTTGATCATAGGGTTTGATTTAGTGCGTTCTATCTATCTCTCCAAATCTCCTTAATAATTCTCATAAAAATTAAGTAAATTCATTTCGAAGGTAAAAAAAACTGATCGGATATCATTTTTTATACACTGAACACTTAAATATTGTATATGCTTGGATTAGGCTCAATTGGAACCATTATCTATGTATTGACGATCATAGATGTGGTAAGAAGTAGTTTTCATACGGACACAGACAAGGTGATTTGGGTATTGATCGTGGTTGTGCTACCACTATTGGGCACTTTGCTTTGGTTTTTGATTGGCCGGGGAAGAACTGTATTGTGATCTTTTTATTTGCACTTCTTTCTTTATGGCTTAAATAAATCCTTTAAAGCATGGTCTAAAGTGGTGAAGTCAAATTTATACCCCCCACTGATGATTTTATCACAAGAGATTTTACTTCCTCCCAAGATCATGTTGGCCATTTCTCCCAGCACAATTTTCAATAAAAAGCCAGGCACAGGCAAATTAATAAAAACTTTTCCCTTGTATTTAGCGGCTTGTTTCGTCAGCTCCCTGTTCGTAACGGGTTTCGGAGCTACAGCATTATAGCCGCCAGTGATGTTGGTGTTTTCCAATGCAAAGATGTACATGTTCACAAGGTCTTTCCAGTGGATCCAACTCATATACTGATGGCCAGAGCCCAAGGGGGCTGCCACCGGTGGCTGTAATAACTGAGGGAGCGCTCCTCCTTTTTTGGAGAGCACCACCCCGGTTCGTAAGCAAACCGTTCTTATGCCCACGGATTCAAATTGCTGGACAGATTTTTCCCATTTTACCACCACCTGGGAGAGAAAGTCACTTCCTGCAGGGCTTTCTTCATTGATCCATTCGTCTCCATTATCCAAGCCATAAAGGTTAGCGCCACTGGCAGATATCACTACTGATGGCTTCTTTTCTAGTGCTCTCACCTGATCAAAGAGGAGCTGTGCAGATAAAGTACGACTTTCCAAAATCAACTTCTTTCGCTCAGGAGTCCAACGTTTTTCTGCCACTCCAGCACCTGCCAGATGGATAATGGCATCGGCCCAAGGTATGGCCTCAGGATCGATTTCTTGTTTTTTGACGTCCCATCCGAATGATTTTTGAGATTGCAGGGCAGGCTTTCTACTCAGCCAAGCGACTTGATATCCGTTACTTTCAAGGGCTTTGGTCAGCTCCTTTCCTACAAGGCCTGAGCCACCTGTGATCAAAATGTTTTTCATAATGGTTTTTATTCAATAACTCTTGAGATCAATTTAAGTTAAGAAAAATTAGCATATATTTGCCCAGAGGTGATGGGGTACCACCTTTAACCGCCCTGATTTTTTCAGCGCTGATGACTCCTGCTTCAACTTATGTATCACCATAAAATAGACTGTATTAGCTATGTTGGAGAGGGCACGTGAATTAATACATTTCAAGCGTTTCGTTCAAACAGAATTTTATCCAAGCTTCCTTTACACATTAAAATGGTTGGTTTTGGCCATCTTTATTGGCTTGCTTGTAGGTTCTGCTTCCGCCTTTTTTCTTTTTGGATTACAATGGGCAACTGATTTTCGCGAGGAACACCTTTATCTGATTGCCCTACTGCCTGTTGGCGGTTTTTTGATCGGCTGGGTATATTATAAGTTTGGCGCATCTGTGGTAAAAGGCAACAACCAGCTTTTGGAGGAGTTTTATAACCCGCTCAGGACAATTCCCCTTCGGATGGCACCTTTGGTGCTGTTTGGTACCATTGCGACCCATTTATTTGGAGGCTCTGCGGGACGAGAGGGAACGGCTGTGCAGATGGGTGGCGCCATAGCTGACCAGTTTACCAAGTGGTTTAAATTAAAGCCGATTGACCGGAAGACCGTCATCACTTTGGGAGTGGCAGCAGGTTTTGCTTCTATCTTTGGGACACCTTTGGCCGGGGCCATCTTTGCTTTGGAGTGGCTGATGATTGGCCGCGTTCGTTATGAGTCTATTCTGCCGGCCTTTTTGGGCGCTTACGTGGCGGACTATGCTTGTGCGGACTTTTGGCATGCCCATCATACCCATTATCATATCCCTTTTATTCCTGACTTAAGTTTGGCCAATGTCCTTTGGATCATTCCTGCTGGAATCTGCTTTGGTTTGGCAGGCAGGCTCTTTGCCAAGGCAACCCATATTTGGGCGGAGCTCTTCAAGCAGGGAATTAATTATCCTCCACTTCGACCTGTTGTGGGAGGTGCGATAGTTGCTATTTTGGTTTACTTGGTGGGGACTACTAAGTACATCGGACTGGGCGTACCGACTATTATGGAGGCCTTTGATGCAGAGTTACCTTGGTATGATTTTTTGGCCAAAATAGGTTTCACTTCTTTGACTTTGGGCGCAGGCTTTAAAGGGGGTGAAGTGACGCCACTCTTTTACACTGGAGCGACCTTGGGCAATATGTTATCGGGTGTGATTCCGTTGCCTATGGCATTGCTGGCCGGGATGGGATTTGTGGCGGTTTTCTCTGGAGCAACCAACACGCCGCTCTCTTGTACTTTGATGGGAATAGAACTATTTGGTGCCGAATCAGGGGTTTATGTAGGTTTGGCTTGTGTGGTAGCCTATTTGTTTAGTGGGCATTCGGGAATTTATGGTTCCCAAGTCATTGGCTCTCCGAAGCATTCTTCACTGGATCATAGCAAAGGAAAGAACCTAGGGGATTTGGACTGATGGGGATTTTTCTGGATTTATCCTCCAATTTCAAAGCAATTTTGCGTTGAAGCAATCCAAGAAGCGGAGTCATTAGGTATTTATATTGCTAGACTACAAAACGCTAACAACTCCGCAATGGTTTAGACCTCCCTTGTTGTACTTTACAAAGATCCTCTATCTATAAAACTGAAGATGTTAGGGACAACCTCTTGTTTGTGTTTTTTGATCATATAAGCGGCTGATTCTGCCATCAATTCAAAATCTGTGGAAATCACCGTGATGTCAAAAAGCTCCTTTAGAGGAGTGTCATTATAAGACACAACCCCAATGTCTTTGCCGATTTCATAGCGCATATCACGGGTTTGCTTCACCAAGCTGACCAAGTCATTTTCATCGATGACGATGTAGGCATCTTTTTCCTGTAGCTCCATATCGGGGTAAATCTTATCCAATACTTCCGCATCAAATTTATGGGTGTTGCAGAAGTTTAGGAAGCCCTGCTTGATCTCTTTTGGATAGGGGTAGATAGGATTGTCAGGAAAAGCCAGAATTAGTTTTTTATATTTCTTCAGCTGATCCATGGCCTCTTCCAAGGCATTGTAGATATCCATCTTGAAGTCTTGATAAATACAGGCAATGTCTTCTCCCAATTCCGGAAGGTAGTTGTCCATAATGACCAACTTATCTTTAGGAAAACGTTGCAGGCATTTCAGTACATTTTCATCGTGATTGGTATGCCGTGATTTGTTGTCCTTGAAGTGAGGCATTACCACAAAGTGATCATAAGCGCCTATATTTTCTTCAAGGATATTCACCAACAGCTGCGAATCACAATGATAAATACGCAAATCTATTTGGTTGTCAGAGCCCATGCTGTTCACAAAGGCATTAAAAATCTCTAGCTTGTAATTGCTGAGTTTGTTGAGAATAAATAGGATCCGACTATTGGAACTGTTGACAGCTTTATTGACATAAAAGCCTTTGCTGACTACGGAAGTGATGATTTTTTTTTCACGGAGGAGGTTGTATGCCCGGACGACAGTATCTCTGCTGAGGTAATATTCTTCGCTGATGTCGTTAATGGAAGGTAGTTTTTCTCCGACTTTTAGATAGCCATTTTCAATGTTTTTGATAATGGAATCTACAATTTGCTGGTACTTTGGGATGCGGGACTCACTGTCGATTTGTAAAAAAAGCCCATTTGCTACTAAATTCATAATCTTTGGAGTTGGTTAATACTAAGGGTTTAATTGTAAAATACACCAAATGTTAACAAGCCTAAATGGCTGTCAAAATGGAAATTAGTAAACTGAGCTTAGGGCTAACAACTCTCAGTATGGACATCAAATGTGTCTTCTACTTTAAGATCAAAAACTAATTGCAGTCTTTTAATCTAAGAATTATTTTTTGATTGAAAGAAGTACGGCATTGAATATTCAATCGATTTCTCTCGTGTATTGCAATATAATTATCCAAGATTAAACAACACAATTAAAATGCATTTTTTTATAAATAAAGTGGTCGGTCATATTTATAAAAAACTGGCAAGAAACTTACATTGTAAAATTATTCTTGGAATAAATCCTGGATCCATGCATCGCTTAGTTCCAGCCACTTGGAGGCATTGCCATGATCTTTGGAGTTACCTGCCCCGAAACCATGACCTCCCCTTTCAAACAGGTGCAATTCAGTTTTTACGCCGTGTTCATGCAAGGCTTTTGAGTAACGGATGGAGTTTTCTGCCACCACACCTTTGTCATCCCATGCATGGGCCAAAAATGCCGGAGGAGTGTTTTCGTCAACCTGGGTTTCGTTGGAAAAGTAGGTTTCCAGATCGGTATGAAGTTTATCTCCAAGAAGGTTGTGTCTTGAGCCTTGATGAGTGATGGTGGTGTCCATGCTGATCACAGGATAAATCAGGATGCTGAAGTCTGGTTTGGAGCTTGGGTTTTTTCCTTCTGCAGGATGGTTATGAACTGAGACCGATGATGCCAGATGTCCTCCAGCAGAAAAGCCCAATATACCTACCTTATTTTTATCAAAGTGCCATTTATTGGCATTTTTGCGCATAAACCTAATGCCCTCTTCTGCATCCATTAAAGGGACATTCCAAGATTCCGTCACTAAATCTTCTTGGGGAAGGCGGTATTTGAGGACACCAGCTGTATAACCTCTTTCACTGTACCAACGGGCAATTTGATGGCCCTCATGCTGGATGGCCAGGATGCCGTAGCCACCACCTGGACAAATCAGGATAGCTTTGCCATTATTGTTGTCCTTTTGAGGTTTATAAATGATTATTTGTGGAATGGCCACCTTTTCGACACGGCCACCATTGCCGATTTGATCCTTATCCAAAAGCATTTTGGTATGTGGTGCTCCTTTGGGATAAAGCGGAAAAGTCTCTTGTTGGGCTGAGGAAAATAAAGGCAGGGCTAGCAGGGCAGCAGCCATAAAGGTCTTGAGCTTAAACATTGGGGTTTATTTTTGATAAGAATTCCGAAAATATACTGAATTTCTTTGAGTCATAGAAAGATTTTGGCTCATAGAAATGCTGGAGGAAGCTGCTGTTTAGGCTTCCTCAGTTTTTCGGTTCATCCATTTAGGGGCAGTTATAAACCATGCCACCGTGCCTATAAACATAAGTGTTTTGCAAAGGTCAGCATCGATGGCACCTGAAAATACCAGAAAAGAAGGGACAATGGTCAGGGCCAATGCCAGAAAGGAGATGAGCTTAATTATGTTGTTCATTTTGGGTTGTTTTAGGAAATGGAAACGGTCTTTTGAGATGATGATTCTGGAGCAGGTGTTACTACAGGGTTGCTGTTTTTCTGGACGAGCTTACTGCTTATAAGGTAAACAACCACCGCCACAAACCATCCTGGAAGTCCCAAGAAGAAAATTTCGATATCACCATAGAAGTTTAATCCTACGCAAAATACCAAGGTGACCAGCCAAGTAATGCCCACCGCAGGGTTGAAGTTGCTTTTGTTGATTTCGGCATAGTTTGATCTCAATCCCATCTTAGGCAAAAGGAAGATGTCAATAAAGACAACGGCCCCTAATGGCATCAATACCAATCCATATAGGGCTACAAAATCCAATAACTTCATCATCAAGGCAGGAAAGCAGGCTGCAATGGTGGTAATCATTCCCACAAAAAGGGTGACTTTCCAAGTCTTCCATTTGGGGTTGATAGACTGTATGGCCAGTCCTGCCCGGTACAAGGTAGGGTTAGCTGTAGTCCAGCCGGCAATGATCACACAGATGGCACCAGCAATCCCGACAGCCTCATAGGCGATAGGCCCTGGAGCAAAAGTCAAGCTGTTATCGGACTCCAATAGAAACAAGGAATAAAGAATGCCAGAAGCGATCCATGCCACATAATGCCCTAAGAATACTCCTGTGGAAGTTGCAAATCCAGCCGTCCATTTTTTAGCATATCTCAAGATGGACATGTCGGCCATTCCGATATGCATGGCCATATTGCAGAACCAAGCAAAGAACATGACATGCCAAAAGGTAAATTTGGTATTTCCTTCCAATGGTACACCTGACCAAATGGTTTCTTGGGCTACTGGCCAGAAATCACCAATAGAATTGATCCCCAATCGAGGCAATACTGTCACTGCAGCAGCAATAAAGATCATGATCATCCATGGGGCAGCGATATTGGCAAACTTCACCACTTGGTTAAAACCAAACATGGCGATTACCGTGGTGATGGCCCCAACTCCAAATACGGTCAGGACAAAACCCAAGCTGGTGGGCAAGGTATCGTTCAAAGCAGGCATGGCCATGTCAAAAGGAATCCCTACAGCGGTGGCAGCTACTGTGATCATGGAGCCGGCCAAAAAGCAAAAGGCTACTGCATTGACCAGGTTATAAATCATGGTAAACCGACTTCCTGCTATTTTTTCCAATTGGTAATACAAGGTCAGGCGGGTTTTGGTAGCCGCTTTTCCAGTGAAAAATGCCCAACTCAATACCGCAAGGATATTCCCGATCAAAAGTCCTGTAACAATGTCTACTGCGCTGGCACCGTGCGCCACAAACAAAGGCCCTAAAACAAATTCAGTCCCAGCAGTATGCTCTCCGGCATAGGTGCCCACAAAGCTCTTCCAGCTTTTCAATTTGCTTTTAGGGATAGGCTCTCTTTCGTATTCATTGACAGCCTCTAATTTTTTGACAAGATTGTTTTTTTGCGACATGATGACTTTAATCGTATTTTGGGTACGAGTGAAATTAAAAAAGTACAGGAAATATGCTGTCCTGTACTGTTATGGATAATGCTGTGTGAGACTGCTAAATAGATCCTCTGTCAATAAAGTTGAAGACGTTCTTTACCACTTCTTTTTTACGCTTTTTGATCATGTAGGCGGCGGTTTCACCCATGACCTTGAAATCCGTTGACATCACCGTGATGCCCAGTAGTTCTTTAAGTGGCGTATCATTATAGGAAATTACCCCCACATCTTCCCCCAGCTCGTATTCTTCGTCCCGAATTTGACGCATCAGGTTGACCAGGTCATTTTCTTCAATGACAATATAAGCATCATTGGGGTTGAGCTCCATTTCCGGGTAGATGGTATTGATGATCTCAAAGTCGAGATCGTACTCCACACAAAATTTCTTAAACCCTTGTTTGATCTCTTTGGGATAAGGGTAGATCGTATTGTCAGGGTAAACCAGGATCAGTGTATCGTATTTTTTCAACCTGGCAATGCCCTCTTTCAGTGCTTTATAAATGTCCATCTTAAAATCCTGGTAGATGGAAGCCACCTCATCTCCCAAATCGGGCAGGTAATTGTCCATGATGATGACCTTATCGGGAGAGATTTTTTTCAGGCACTGGATGACCTCATCATTGTAATTGTTATGATGAAGCTGTTCATCTTTGAAATGGGGCATGACTACATAATAGTCATAAGCGCCAGCATTTTCATTCAGTAGGTTGAGCAGGTTTTTCGGTTCGCAATGGTAGATGTTCAGGTCTACCTGGGTTTCCGGCCCAAGGCTGTTGACGAAGGAGTTGTAAATACGAAGTTTATAATTGGAGAGTTTGTTCAATAAAAATAAAACCTTGATCTGGGATTGGGAGACATTGCGGGCTACATAATAGCCTTTCCCCTTGACGGATACAATGATTTTCTTCTTCTTCAACAAGTTGTATGCCTTTTCTACCGTATCACGGGAAAGGTAATATTCTTCGCTGATTTCATTGATGGAAGGGATTTTCTCTCCTACGGAAAGATTGCCCTTTTCGATGTCCTCAATGATGGAGTTCACGATCTGCTGATATTTTGGAATCCGCGACTCCGAATCTATTCGGATGGATGTTGGAGCTTCGATCATTTTTGGGGTTACAGGTTAATTGCGCAATCGATTGTAATATAACTATAACTTGACATACCAAGCAAGTACCGAAAATTATTTTATATAGACGGACATTTTTAAGGTTAGAATTATTTGGTTAAATGTCATGTCTAAATTCTTATATAGCCATTAAAGACGGTTTTAGGTAAAATATTCTTTGGGAGAACTCTTAGAATAATTTAATGAAATAATATGGGATAATAAAGCCTTGCTGATTTTTTGATTGACCCTTTAAAATTCATTAGTTTTTAATAAAACGTATGAAACATCATATATAGTGTAATCGATTGCGCATACTGGTATGCCTTTATATAATAGTCCGTTTTTGGGAGCAACACTATTATCGATCTCTCCGCAATAACAGCCATTGGAGCTAAAAGTCTTTTACTTAATAGCACAACAAACAGGTTAAGCATAATTAGGTAATGGAATTAGATTGGTTAATTTAGATCGACAGAACTCCCAGACGGCTGGGGTAATCTAAATTAAAAGTAAATGAACAGTGAAATAGAATGCTTTGACCCTGCAAACAAAAAGGAATGGCGGGAATGGTTGGAAAAAAACCATAAACAAAAGGATGCTGTTTGGTTAATCATTCACAAGAAGGGCTCTTCCAAGCCCAACCTTTCTTGGAGTGATGCTGTCGATGAGGCGCTGTGTTTTGGATGGATTGACAGTACCAAGCGACCGATTGATTCGGAAAAATATATCCAGTATTTTGGAAAACGTAAGCCGAACAGTATCTGGTCAAAAATAAACAAGGATAAAATCGAACAACTTACCTCATCAGGTCTGATGACTGAATTGGGCTTGGAGAGTGTCAAGATTGCCAAGCAAAATGGTTCCTGGACCCTGTTGGATAGTGCAGAGAAGTTGGAAATACCAGCAGACTTGGAGGAAGCTTTTGGACAAAGACCAAAGGCCAAAGCTTATTTCTTAAGTTTAAGCAAGTCTGCCAGAAAGTCCCTACTGCAATGGATAGCCATGGCAAAAAGGCCGGCAACCAGAGAGAAAAGAATCAGTGAACTGATAGAGAGCGCAAGCAAAGAAGAGCGACCCAAGCAGTTCAGGTGATGAAGAGGCGGCTTATGATTTGAGAGGATGGTTCCTGATGATGTGTCTTCATCTAAACCGCGTTTGCAACGCAGTTTGTTAAATCGGAGCATTTGCAATGCGGCTCATTGAATAATTATGGTGTTGATAAACACAAGCCTCTAAGCAGACCCTCGTACATCATGAGGGCCGTATTAGAGGCATGTGGCGAATAATTTATGGATGGCTCAGGCTTACTTCTTTTTAACGGCGCTCCATTTCATTAGGGCAGCGATTTCTTCTTCGGACAATTTCCCTTCAGGTTTATTTTCCAAGAATCTTTTTGGTGGCATATCCCCTTTTGCGAGTACCTCATAGATTTTTGCTTTGGCATCTATCTGCTCAGACTTTTTGGTAGCTTCCAGCGCATCCCAGTCTAACTTGGACTTGGCCTTTTCGCTCTTTGCATTGGCATTGTGGCAGCCATAGCATTTTTCATCAACGATGGCCTTGACCTTTTTGGGCATTTTCTTCATGACAGCATGGAGTTCTGGGCTGTCAGGAGTTTCAGATTTTTGAGTCCCTTGAAAGAACAAAAGGCCGATAATGGCGGCCATAGGAATTAAAAATAGCTTTTTCATATGGTGGTTGAAGGTTTGTATCAGGAATAATAGATAATATTATGCATTAGTGCAATTGTACGATAATTTATTTTGACGCTTTTATATGTATTAATGCTCTTTAAAGAAGTGTGGTGATGATTTTGGGTTTATGTTTGGCGGATTTAATTGTTGTGCCATCCTTTTTAGACCACATTTATTTACTGTAGCAGTTGAGCAGAAATTAGCGTCATGGGAAAAACAATTTTTAATTATGATGAAAAAGCTTCTTTTACTATCCTTTTTCCTGATCCAAACTAGCCTTTATGCCCAAGAAAAAGGCCAGTGGGGTTTTGGGATTGAATTTTCAGTGGATAAGATGGATTTGGCCATGGATCGTTTCCATAACAACTATTTGGTGACGGATGGAAATGTAAATGGGTATGGGGTTGATTTCGATCAGTTTAATTTCAGTTTGGGCTTATCAAGTCAATATCATATTCAGAAAAAGTTAAGCCTGTCTTCCGGGATCCTTTTTTCCAATAAAGATTTTTCTGGGACTTATAGCTGTGCTTCATGCTTAACACAATTTAGACTTTTTTATCCTGAAGTAGTCTTGGTGAAACAACAGTTTTTGACCATTCCCTTGTCCATAAATTATAGTCTCTTAACAGGCAGGTTAAGGCCAGTATTGACAGGTGGGTTTAGAAATAATATTGAAGTCAAAAACGATCTGGACGAATTAAGTAATGGGTATTTTTTAGAAGGCTTCCTTGGCGCAGGAATTTATTATGCACTGGCAGAGAAGCTCGATGCAGGAATCGGCTATCGCTATCTAACCGCCCTATCAGACCTGTACAAGACCGATGACTTTAATCTAAGAAGTAATAGCATCTTTTTGCAGGTGAATTATTCTTTAAGGTAGGGAGTATTATTTAGGCTTTTTAAGCCATGTTTGTATCAGGGGAGGAATTCAGTGCTTTTGGAGTAGGGTAATTGAGGTGAACTTATGACCTTGAAAACGCTTGGATTTAATCATTCTCCTAGTAAAAGAGTAGAAAATTGAGATAAATAACTATAGCTTACCATGCCCTGGATATTCACCGTTATTGTGTATTATAAATAGATGAAGTACCAAGAAACAAAACCCTGTAATCAGTTAAAGGATCATGTACATTCTTTTTGGGAGCTAAAGGGCGAAGAAAATGATAGTGCTTGGGAACGAATATTTCCAGATGGATGTCCAGGTCTAGTGGTCAATCTTGGAGATAGTTGTATAACTGATAATGGTGAGCTTGCTATGGAGTATGGAAAAACCTATGCAGTGGGGGCAATGACAACTTTCAAAGAAAGTTTTGTGGATGAGAATACATGTCTAGCTGGCGTTTGTTTCAAGCCTTCTGCATTTTCATCTTTTTACACTTACGCATCTTTAAATGACCTGAAAAATCAAACGGTCCTATTTGACCAAAGCCTTTCTTTTGATAAAGATAAGCTTTATGATGAAAATCATTATGCTTATTTAAACCGATTCCTGCTTGAAAGAATGAACTGTAAATACAATAGAATAAATCCTTTGTTAAAAGATATACATCAGTCAAAGGGCCGTTTAAACATTGAAGAATTATCCAAGAAAAACCATATCTCAATAAGGCAGGTAGAAAGGATATTTAAAGAGTTTGTTGGGCTGACACCAAAGGAATATTCCAAAATCATCCGGTTTCAAAGTGCCTTAAGCCTAATTCAATCTTCAAGTGAGCGTCGAAGTATATTGGATATTGCGTTTGAATGCGGATATTATGATCATTCCCATCTGAACCGTGAAATCAAGCGAATTACAGGGCTTGTACCATCACAGCTTTAAATTGTCGTATTTTTACAAAGTACCATTAATACGCTAGTGCTAATTTTGTAGTATCATTAAAAATAAGAGACATGCGTAAAGTATCACTTTTTATTGCCAGCAGTTTAGATGGTTATATAGCCAAGCCCAATGATGACCTCAGCTTCTTGAAGCAGGTAGAAAAGGAGGGCGAAGACTATGGATATGCCCAATTCACTGAGACCATTGATACCTTGATTATCGGTAGAAAGACCTATGACTATGTACTTCGAGAAATAGGACCATCTCACTATGATAATGGACAGCGGGATGTATATGTCATCACCAGGACCCCAAAAGCAAAAACAGGTAGGACATCCTTTTACACCGGAAGCTTGGTGGATTTGGTCAAGCAATTAAAGTCCCTAGATGGTAAGCATATTTATTGTGACGGAGGTGCAGAGGTAATCAATGAACTGTTAAAAAATGATTTGGTTGATGAGTTGATCATTTCTGTTGTCCCTGTGTTACTAGGCGATGGAACGAGATTATTTAAGGACGGAAGACCCGAGCAATTGCTTGAATTTGTAAAGGCAGAAACATTTGATACAGGACTGGTCCAGTTATGTTACAGACGAAAAAGGTAAAGCCTTTTCTAAGCCGCATTTTCAATGCGGCTTTAGGGTAATTATGGCGTTGATAAACACAAAGATTTAGGAGGGCTCCTTGCAAACGAGGACTAGAAGTGTGAATTGTGCCCCAGGTATATTTTAGTATTTTTTTGGTTCTATCATATTACCCCCAACTCTCTGATAGTCCTTACACTGTCTTTACTTCCATTTGGGGGAAAACAGAATATCCTTTGGATCACTCGGGTATCTCCTTCGGATTACCTTCGGATCAAGCTCGGATATTACCGAGTGTAATCCGAAGATAATTTGGAATTGTTCCTTGATCAATCCTGAGGAAGGGTATGGTGAATGCTTGATTGGTGTAAGGTAATTGCTTAACTTATACAGATTTATTGTTAGCAAGTGTTACTTTTAAACCTTTTTAATGATGGCAAAAGCAGATGGAATATTCAGCAAACTCAGGGGGAAAGTAGGGGGAGTTGTTTTTTATGTAGTAGACGGAGAGACCTATGTCCGGGAGTATGTGGAGGAACCCAAGGTCGGTGAACCTTCCCCCATCCAACAACTTTACAGGAACAAATTCGGCATGGCCTCCCATTTTTTGAGGCCCTTGAAAATCCCAATTGAATTTGGTTTTCAGGCTTTCCGCAAAGGCATGCGCACGGGCTTGAACGCGGCCATGGGGCACACGGTAAGAAACGCCTTTTATGGTGGAGGTGTAGATCCCCTGCAGCTGGTTCCTGCCCAGGTAAAGCTAAGCATGGGCCCGCTGACAGGAGCAAAAAATGCTCAGGTGAGTTGGGCAGATGATGAGCATGTCCGCTTTTCCTGGGAAAACAATATTGGCGAAGGCAGTGCCGGACATTTTGATCAGGCAATGCTAGTCCTCTACAATGCGGAAGACCAGCGGGTAGAATATGTCCTGGAAGGGGATTTCCGGTCTGCGGGGCAGCAGGATGTCAAGGTCTTGAGGGGCAAGGAACATGAGGGAAAACTGCATGCCTATATCAGTTTCCATCACTATAGTAGCAGGAAGAAGAAGAGAACTTTTTCCGATAGCGAGTATTTGGGATTGGTGTAGAGGGGAGGCCTAATTAGCCCTAGCTAAACCGCATTGGCAACGCGGGTTGTTAAATCATAGCATTTGCAATGCGGCACTAGAATAAATTATAGCGTTTAAAAAGCTTAGATTTAGGAGTCCTCGTTACAAACGAGGACTAGGGTGTGGGAGATTATTTTTTCTTTAGTTCTTTAATATACTTATCTACATTAATTTCTAATTCGAATAGGCTTATTGTTTTTAAATTTAATGCTTTGGCTAAAAAAATCAATTTATCTAAGGTGGGATTGGCTTCTCCTCTTTCTATTGTCCCAATTAAGAATTTGGTCAAACTAGTATTATTGTCAGCAAGTTCTTGTTGAGAAATATGTTCTTTATCATACTCTTTACTTGGTATTTTTTCCCTAAGTTTTAATAAATATTTTCCAAGTTTTTCCTTTTCAGTCACTTTTCTTCCATTTAGCAATCTTAAATTCCTCACTTATCTCCCCTCAGAGCCATATAAAAATCGGTCGAAAAACTGTAAAAAATAGCGAAATAAGCGAATTGTCAATAGGGTATATTTGTCTTAATCTCAAATGAAGGCCTATTTAATAAATCACATAAAGTATTTCTATCTAATAATATTCTCTTTTTTATTCTTGGATTTTTTAGCTAAGGATATATACTTTTTCATGTCAAAGTTATAGAGCTCCTTTATAGACACTTTTACTTGTAACGATATTTTTAAGAGGGTTTCGTAGGTAGGGTTTGTATTACCTCTCTCAATCTCTCCAATTGTTTTTTTGGCAAAACCGGTGCGATAACCCAATTCTTCTTGTGAAAGTGGTTTATTAGTTTCAGCGTCAATAACTTTCTCTCTAAGTTCTCTAATTCTATACCCTAATGCTTCTTTCTCTTCTTTGAAACTATTCTCTTTCATGAGAATAAAATTCCTGCTTTAAAACCGAAAAAAAGGATACATATATGTATCCTTTAAATATTTTTTTTATCTTTGGTATGAATACATATATTTGCGATTCTTCTAAAGACAGAAAATATTAGAAGCAATTGCTTTGAGTCTCCAATCGGAAAACTGGCACTTTTCTTTTAGGAACGAGATGATAAGCAGATTTGCTCACGACCCGGGCGTGGGCTCTCTTATCGTTCCAATGGTATGCCAGTACCTCCGATTAGATAAGTGGAGTTCCACGCCCTCCTATTTTATATTCCATAGGTGTCCGGAATGTGCTTATCCTCCAAAGCAAAGGTTTCTGCATAGGATCATTATGAAGTCTTGCAAGGGAATTCTTTAACCTTAAGTATTCCAAAATCAAACGCTATCTGCAAAACTTTATGCTTATGAAAAGTATGCACAAGCCCATGGAAAAGTATTACGAATTATTAAAAAAAGGCGATCCTTCTGCTTTAGAATATATTCATACCCAATATCGTGGCATCATCTTTTGGATCGGTAGAAGAATACTGAATGATCAGTTTGCAATAGAAACTTTAGTTCAGGATACTTTTTTAAAATTATGGTTTTATAGGGACAGAATAGAAAGACCTGAGCATATTCTCTATTTCTTAAAGTTTGTGATGAAAAAGGAATGCATCTCCTACTATTATAAACCCAGAAATAAGTTTTTAAGGGAAGTCAATTCATTAGAGGATTATGATAATTACCAAGACTATATGGTGGGGTACGATCCGGAAAGTGTGTCTGAAAATCTGAAAGACCAGGAATCGGAACAAAAAGCCTTCGACCGAATCCAAACTATATTGCCATTGCTCAATGCAGAAAGAAGGAATTTGATTGCACTCTGTTTAAAATATGGCTTTCAGTATAAAGCCATTGCCCAGGTTATGGGAAAGGGCATCACTGAAACCAGTAATGAGATAAAACGGGCTATTCAGGACATTAAAACCATCGTACATCATGGAAATACAAGCGCATATAAGCAAAAATCTCCTGGTAGTGATATAAAAGGTCCAGAGGAGATGACCGAGGAACAGGAAAGGATATTGGACCTCAGATGCCATATGAAGTATTCCTTTGCGCTAATTGCCGAAGCGCTGAACCTGTCTCAAAAGGAAGCTCACAAAGAATTTGTTACCGCATATAAACTATGGAAGGAAAAACAGTTCGAATCCGTTTAGCATGGAAAACCCTACACTAAAATTAACAAGGAAGATCCAGTTATTGGTTGACCTGCCCACCAAAGAAGAAAAGAAGGAGGCATTGAGTACGCTTTACCGATGGCGGAATCGATGTTTTAGAGCAGCCAACCTTATCGTTTCCCATTTGTATGTACAAGAAATGATTAAGGATTTTTTTTATCTCACAGAAGGAGTCAGGTATAAACTGGCCGATGAAAAGAAAGATGCAGATGGCATCTTGGAACGTTCTCGTATCGGTAGCACCTATCGGGTGGTATCAAATCGCTTTAAAGGCGAAGTCCCTACCGATATTTTGTCATGTATGAATAACACCTTACTATCTACTTTCAATAAAAATAAATTGGAATATTGGAAAGGTTTACGTTCTCTGGAAAACTTAAGACGAGACATCGCTTTTCCATTTAGGCCAAGGAACATAAAAGGGCTATCCTATGAAGAAGATAAAAAAGCTTTTTGCTTTCATTTATTTAAAATTCCATTTAAGACCTATTTAGGTGGAGATTTTACCGACAAAAGACAACTATTAGTGCGTTTGCTAAATGATGATATTAAGCTATGCACTTCACATATTAAACTCGAAGATGGAAAAATCTTTTGGCTGGCAGTATTTGAAATTGAAAAGGAAGAGCACGGCCTGAAACCCGAGGTAATAGCAGAAGCATCACTCTCTCTGGAATACCCTATAGTGGTTAAAACCGGTAAGAGAAAACTCAGTATTGGAACCAGAGAAGAGTTTCTTTACAGGAGGTTGGCCATACAAGCAGCCTGTAGAAGGGCACAGATGGGCGCTACCTACTGCAAATCAGGAAAAGGACGTAAACGAAAACTTAAAGCTGTGAACAAGTTTCACCATATGGAAGCTGATTATATACGTGATCGTATACATCTATACAGCAGAAAACTCATTGATTTCTGTATTAAACATCAGGTCGGAACACTCATTTTATTAAATCAGGAGGATAAGATCGGAATAGCTAAGGAGGAAGAATTTGTGTTACGGAACTGGAGTTATTATGAACTCATGACAAAAATAAAGTACAAAGCCGAGAAAGCAGGGATTGAACTTATTGTAGATTAACAAAATGTATCGAGGGTGCTTGTTCACCCGTAAAGTGAGGTCTAGGACACTCACTAAATGCAAACAGCATATACAACAAGAATCCGATTTAATTAAATCAGCAGGGGCTTCGACTTAAGTTTATCCCTTGCTAACCCGTGTTTGCAACTCGGTTTGCTAAATCCAAGCATTTGCAATGCGGTTTTAATATGAATTGTAGCGTTTAAAACGCTTAGATTTAGGAGTCCTCGTTACAAACGAGGACAAGATAGGATAGAACTTATTGTAGATTAATAAATGTATCGAGGGTGCTTGTTCACCCGTAAAGTGAGGTCTAGGACACTCTCCAAATGCAAACAGCATATACAACAAGAATCCAATTTAACTAAATCAGCAGGGCTTCGACTCCACTCAGCCTGCCGCCTTGTTAACCCGCGTTTGCAACGCGGTTTGCTAAATCCAAGCATTTGCAATGCGGTTTTAATATGAATTGTAGCGTTTGAAACGCTTAGATTTAGGAGTCCTCGTTACAAACGAGGACAAGATAGGATAGAACTTATTGTAGATTAACAAATGTACCGAGGGTGCTTGTTCACCCGTAAAGTGAGGTTTACGACACTCACTAAATGCAAACAGCATATACAACAAAAACCCGATCTAATTAAATCAGCAGGGACTTCGACTTAAGTTTATCCTGAGCCCTTGCTAACCCGTGTTTGCAACGCGGGTTGTTAAATCAGTGCATTTACAATGCGGTTTTAATATGAATTGTAGCGTTTGAAACGCTTAGATTTAGGAGTCCTCGTCGCAAACGAGGACTAGATTGGGTAATCTTGTTTCTACTTATCTACTTTTTTTCTATTGATGAAAAAAGTAGCAAAACCTGCCTGCCGGCAGGCAGGAAATCTAGGCCGGTGGTCTGGCCTTTAAATTGGGAAGAAAATGTATTCTTGCGATAAGTATTAGTTACCCAATTTAATTTTAATGGTATTGTTCCAGCCTAAAAGTGAGCGGAGGTAGTCCGATAGTGAAAGGGAAAGGTTCTTTAAACTGAGAAAACGATCTCATAAACGAGAGGACCTACCCTGCAAGCTGGCTACTCGCTAAAAACAGTCACTGACTATTTTCTTTACGCACGTCCCTCCACGACGCGAGCTAGCTCCCTTTTTTAACGGCCTATACAACAGCATTAAAATCTGCCATACCAAGGACCACTTCTTGATGTCAAAACGATTTTCTATTTGATGGGCTTACAAAGTGATTTTTAGGTTTTTGAAGAATTCCTTTCTAACACAAAGTGAATTGCTCAAGAACAGATCCTCTGTCCCCTCCTTTCTACTCCCTGATTCAAAGTCCAACCACACTGAAAGACTAAAATTTTACCAATTATATCTAAAAATACCCCATCTGGGGTATTTTATGGTTATGTGGGATTTAGTAGGTTTAAGGGCTTGTTTTGTTTTTAATGATTGAGACAAAGAAAGAAGAAATAAATTCTAGAGTTCCATTTGGAATGTTTGGTTAGCATGATTAAGAAATACATAAACTCTTACTTGCTTCTACACCATGGTTGAATGCTTTGAAACTAGCACTCCGCTTATATTGAAGTGGGGAAAACTTTATGGTGAACATACTGGATGCAAAATATTTAGAATCGTAAAAACCTAACCCAGCCTAAATGACTTTCAAACCCAAACAGAAAATCCGTAAAGTATTTGTTCACTTACAGTGTTCTTTTCTGTTCGTGAGAAACTTGGTTTTCGCTAAAAAGTTCTCCCTTAAAAAGTTTTCTTACGTAAACAATTTGGTCGTTCAAGGAAACAAAGCCGAAATATTATGGATAGTTTCGGGATGTTATAAAATTTTCATCAAAGGCTTTGGGATAATTCCAGGAAACACTTCCGGTATCACCTTTACTTATCAAACCCAGCAAAACCCAGTTGAAATCATTTTTTATGGGATAGGCGGACATAAAGAAACTAAAGAAATACGACTTGAGGCTGCTGAAATAAAATTGATCGACAAATTCATCCCTACGACAACTACTCCACAACTAACATCGATCCCTCTTGCCCATCAAAAATTAAAATGTGCATTCGCCAATTCTTCTCAATTGACCGAGTTGGAAAATATTATTATCGACATTCAAACCCCTAAAATAACCCCACTCAATTTGAGCATTCGGCACGTACCGTTTATAAAGTCTAACTATCCAACCTAAACACCTAAAACAATGGAACGAGATTTTTACAAAAGCCCCAAACCTTCAAGGATAATGCGTTTCTTTTGGAAAGCATCAGGTGGAGATCGCTACCTCTTAGAACGATCAACCTATTCTGATCAAGTGAAATATATGTGTCTAGGTGGTATCATTGTTGCGACTGGAATAATGGCAGCAATGGCAGGGGGATATGCCTTTTACACCATTTTTGAACCAAGAGGTTCAGCTATTGAAGCCGACACTCTGAGCTGGTCAACATCCATGCTATCAGTCGTATTTGGGGCTTTTTGGGGGTTGATGATTTTCAATCTTGATCGTTTTATCGTATCGAGTACAGGTGTAGGAGACGGAACCGAGGCTATTACTTGGGGAGAACTCAAAGGGGCAATTCCTAGGTTACTTATGGGGGCTATTATTGCTTTGACTATTTCAAAACCCGTTGAAATCAGGATGTTTAAATCGGAGATAGACGCCGCACTTCACGAAGAACAGCTTAAAACAAGAAAAGAATACGAAAAACGAACAAGAGCAAATTACGAAGAACGTTTGGCTTTTATTGACACTGAATTAGCAAAATTTGAAGAAAACAGAAAGGATTTGGTAGAAAGGATAAAGAAGGCCGAACAGGATTATACTGACCAGTTAAATGGAAAGGTTCCCGGAACAATACCAGGTAACGGCCCACTTGCTAAGGCACTAAAAGATAATGTAGATAGACTTAATACTGAACTCAATATATTTGATGTGTCCAACAAGGAAAGGATCCAGGAATTGGCTGGCAATAAAAAGACCCTTATGCTGGAGATGGACCAAGAATTGGCTAAAAACAGACAGGTAGCATCAGGACTCGACGGTCTATTAGAACGTATAAAACTCGCCCACGAAATTGCAGGTGTGTGGATATCGTTATTCATCACACTACTTTTCCTCGCAATTGAATTGACGCCTATATTCTTTAAATTGATGCTGATAAAATCGCCGTACGATTTTCTTAAACACAATGTAGAGGAACTAATTAAGGCAGAGCAAGGCATCCATATACAATACAACTACCATAAAGACAAAAACGGACAAGAACGTGATTTAATCAAACACTTGAAACCGGAAAAACTTTTGGTTGAAAAGAAAGCCTTACTTAAAACCCAAGAAGAATTGACCGAATATGCAATATCTAAATACAAACAGGAGATGATGAAAAAGATAGATACTAATCCTGAGGCTTTTATTAAAACCCAAGACCTGCAAAACGAGAATATAAATGCATCTTAAACGGTTCTTTTGTATGCTATCCGGGGATGATTATAACGTGGTTGGTAAATGCGACAAATCAACCCAACACCGTTTTACAGCTATTGGTGTATTAGTAGCCTGCATTTTTGTATTGTGCTTTATCAGTTGCTATTTCGCATTTACAAAGTTGTTTCAAAATTATTACACAGGTATTCCAATCGGGCTATTCTTTGCTTGGATGATAACAAATATCTACCTTTTTCTTCTTTATACCTTGTCAAAAACGGGGTTCCCTTACATACCTAACAAACCGGCGCGGTATGTTGCAACTACCATCAGGTTGGTTTTCATTGCCTTTATTGCCATTGTTGTATCCAAACCGATTGAAAGCCTTGTTTTTTCAAAACAATTAGCATTGGAAATGCAATCATTCAAACAAGATAAAATTGAACGATATGAAAAATCTACCAATGTTTTTTTTGCTGATGAAATCAACATCATCAAAGATATAATTGCTCAGCAAAAAGTTTTAAACAATGTGATTGATGAAGAGCAATTGTCAAACTACAACGAACTGATTCGCTCTAAAGAAGAAGAAAGGGATAGGCTTATCAAATCAATGAGGATATTGGTGGGCAAATCGGATTACTACATTCAAGGAATGATCATATTGAACACCAAGTATCCGATTTGCTGGGCAATTACCCTATTCGGTATTATAATATTCATAATTCCAACTTATCTTAAAATTTTCATCCATAAGGACAGTATTTTTTATAAGACTAAACACTACATAGAATCCTATTTGGTAAAATATGAGTACGAATTGTTTAAAGAAAAGTACAGCGAGATTTTTAGGTATAAGTATGGTATCGACATTCAATATACTGAATGCTATACAGACCCTCCGTTCAACACCAAAAGAAAAATTGACAAAAGAGAGCGCGCTGAAAGAACAGTTTTAACTGAAGACGACTTACTAAATAGCCTCTATGCCAAAGTATGAAACCATAGAAAAGCGTATTGAACGAAGAACTTACATTAAGGGTAAGTTCAAGGGAAAATTTATTGGCTATTTCGATCCGAGGAAATCGGATGTTCAACACGAGAACTTTTATGACCTTGAAGTAATAAGTGGAGAAATCACAACCACGAAAGATGAGTGCCACATAAGACACTGGGAAACAGGAGAACCGGAAGAATTCCAACCTGTTGAAAAGTTCTTGACCAATCTTCCGGAAAATTTGCCTTTGGAAGTTCATGAAGAAAATGGTAATGTTCAAACCTACAATGTAAACCTGAACGAGAAAAAGTTAAGTAATTATAGTCTTTCAAATCAAATTTACGGAGACAACAAGGTTTTTGGCGACATTACCGGGGATATTTCAGGATATTTAAAACACTATGAGGTTGAGTATATCCAAGAAGAAATTGCTGAAAATATTCCTAAGGCAGCTATTCCGATTCCAGCCAAGGTCAAAACCTATAAACAAACAGGAAATACCGAAACAAAAGGAAATTACAAACGGTGGGAATATTATTATTCAGACGGTTCAACATATTGGGGGGCTTGGGAAAAACAAAGCAGTTACAATTCCGGTTACTCGTTGTGGGAAACTTTAGGTTTGTTAATTCAAATTCTTTTGGCCGTGGTGTTCATCATCCCACTTTTGATTTACGGATGGCAAATCATCCTACCGATTGCCATCTTGATAGGGCTTGTCTATTTATTATCTACGTTTGGCGATGTCATAGTTAACCTTTTCTATTGGCTGTTCCGGCTTGCCGGAATTGCATTTTTGTTGTTTTTGGTTTTTGGAATCATTTCTCTCTTTACGAACACCAGAAAATCACCAGTCGTAAAAAGAGACGTCGTTACGGATACAGAAAAAGAAGTACAGGAAACAAGGCCCGACCCAATAACAGGGGACAGTATCATTTCTCACCACAGGATTTGGCAGGACTATTCCAATCAGGAATATGCTGCAGACATAGAAGTAAGGTTTTCCGACTATCGAAATGCAGTACGTTTAAGAAATGACCTTCCTATACCTTTACAAAGCACCTCCCAATACAACAGAATTGTGTCCACTATTTACGATTATGACAGAAACAAATTAGACTTGGTATACATAATGCTCGACAGTTTGCAAGCAGAAAATATATTAACCCAAGTCGAATTTGCAGAAGTTATCGTCACCTTGATTCAGGACATACCTTATACTCTTATTTTGAACGATGCTTGTGATGCCAGTAAGTACAATGATGACTTTATAAGGGAATATTTGAGGACAGGGGACAAATGCGAAGGGTACATCAAATATGGATTGCTTTCGCCCGTGGAGTTTATGGCAAGCTTGGCGGGAGATTGCGACACCCGGACACTTTTACTTTTTACCATTTTAAACCATTATGGATACGATGTGGCAATGTTGTCAAGCGAACTTTATAAACATTCAATCATTGGAATAAACCTGCCCTATGACGGATTGTCAAAAACTGTAAACGGTAAACAATACGTAGTGTGGGAAACCACTGCGCAAGGCATACCCCCTGGAGTTATTCCCCGTGAAATCTCAGATATGCGATTTTGGAATGTATCATTAATATCGAACAATAACCTTTCATTATGACAAATATTATTATCTTACTTGCGGTTTTGGTAAGTGCAGCACTTACCATATTCCTTTTAAATGGGTTTGTCCGATTCAAATTGAAGAATAAGCTATCTGAAAATGAAAACCCAATTGCCATACCTATTTTTAAAGGTGTTTTGTTTATTTCGGGCGGCCTATTGCTGAGCGAACTCATCTCAACTTTTCAGACCCTCACTAAAATCCTACCGGGACAATTTGAGAGCAATGAATTGATGCTTAGGGAAATTTCGTTTTACTGTATTTTCTTAGCAATTGTATTGATTGTGTTGGCTGTGCTTTTATGGCTTTCTACATTACTTTATAGCCTGATAAGCAGAGGGGATAGTGTTTTTGTAGAAGTTGCCAATAACAATTTGCAATCACTTATACTTTTTTCGGCTATTCTTTTGGCATTAACATTTGCAATAAAAACAGGAATTACCCCTTTGTTGGACGAATTTATCCCCTACCCGACAATGCCGGTTTATCGATAAGAAGATTATGGACAAAACAATCAAAATCATTCTCGCTATACTTTTTTTTCTATGCCTTATCGATATGCCCTACGGCTACTATCAGTTAGTCAGGTTTGTGGCTTTAGTGGGATTTACCGTCCTCGCTTACCAAGCTAACAAGCAGGGAAAACAAACTGAAATGGTTATTTATGGGGCTTTGGCCTTACTATTTCAACCGTTTTTCAAAATAGCACTTGGCAGAGAACTATGGAATATCGTTGACGTAATTGCAGGAATAGGACTTTTAATATCATTATTTATGAATCCAAAGGAAGGCCGAAATTAAAGCTATAATCATTGCTAAGCAGCATCCCCATCTGGGTGTAGAAAGAGCGTTGGCCTAGGTGTAATTTGCAATTACACCTTTCTATCACTAAGAATTTGCAATTCAATTTTCACGGATTATCTTGAGCTATGGGTGAAGCCTATCAGGTAAGAGATCAGGAAATGCCTTATTTTTTGACCTTCCAGGTGGTAGGTTGGGCAGATGTTTTTTCAAGAAAAGTCTATAGAGTCATCGTCTTGGAAAACCTGACCTATAGCAGAAAAGAAAAAGGACTTTACCTTTTTGGATATGTCATCATGACAAACCATATTCATTTGGTGGTTCAGCAAAAGGACGGGAAATTGTCAGCATGGGTACGTGATTTCAAAAAGTTTACAAGCAAGAAACTACTTGCCATGATTCTGGAGAATCAACAAGAAAGAAGGAAAGAATAATACCGCAGATTAGAATAGCCCTCAAAGTTTAGACACTATATATTAGCGTTAATGCGAAAAAGCAAAATTTGGAAGTAAAGAATCAGACAATAATTCTAGGAGATTTAGAATTGAAAATACAATACAAAAGATGAACAAGACTTTTAGAATATTTAAAAGGGTGATTTTATATGCTTTCTCTTTATTTTTATTTCTTTCAGTTTCGGCTTACACCTATCTTTATGTACTTCCTAAAGGGCCTGAAATCACAGCAACCAGCAAAATTAATGTCGGAATAGACTCATTTGTTATCTTCGCTTATAAAGATAGCGAGAGAAAATCGATTAAGGTATGGACTTATAAACCCAAAAGTTGGAATGACAAAGACAAAATAGTTTTCGTAATGCATGGCGGAGGACGTAATGCAGAAGACTATCTAAACACTTGGGTCGAATTAGCGGATAAGAATAACTTACTGATAATAGCTCCTGAATTTGAGAATAAGTTTTCAAAATATACTACGAACGATTATCAAGAGGGGAATCTATTTACCTTTTTTGGGACTAAAAATCCGAAAAGTGAATGGGCATACACAGTCGTTGAAAACATATTTGACCACATTAAATCTGCTAATAATATTACCAATGAGCGGTACGATATTTTTGGTCATTCCGCAGGTGGACAATTTGTACATAGAATGATAATGTTGATGCCAGAATCGAGAATTGGAACAGCTATCGCTGCAAATGCTGGGTTTTATAGTTTTCCAAACGAGCACCTTGAATTTCCGTATGGTATCAAAAATACTGAAACAGATTTGAAAAAATCTTACAAGAAAAGATTGATTATACTTTTGGGAGAATTGGACAATGACCCAAATTTAGGGACTTTTAGAACAACGGATTTGGCAATGGAAGAAGGTGCAAATAGGTTGGAACGTGGTACAAATTTTTACAATGCAAATAAGGGAATAATAGATAAAAACGATTGGGAATTTAATTGGACATTAGATACGGTAAGAAATGTCGGGCATAACTATACAGAAATGTCCAAAGGTGCGATTAAGTGGATAAAACTTAATCCCAATAACTAAATACCTCATCTAACCCGCGTTTGCAACGCGGGTTGTTAAATCCAAGCATTTGAAATGCGATAATTGATGGGATGGACTATGGCGTTAAAAACGCAAGAATTTACTCGTCCTCGTTGCAAACGAGGACGAGGTACGGTCTAGCGTCTCAAATCTCACATCTCCCGTCTAATCTTCAAAAACCTCAATCGCCACTGGCCCCTCAATTCCCGAAGGCATCACTTCCCAGCCGGAAGCATCGAAAGGTTTATAGTTGATATTGACAAAGTTGATTTCGTGGTAATTACGCCATTCCAGGCCTTGCTGGTCCATATAGCGGATGCGGTTGGCCATCAGGTTGGCGACTTGGATCTTGATTTCGTTTTCGCCGTCTTTAAGGAATTCCCCGATCCTTAACTGATAAGGAAGACTCCAGGTATAGCCTGCTTCCTGGCCATTGATCCAGACTTTGGCGCTTTCATGGACCTTGCCCAGTTTAAGCAAATAGTTCTTTCCTTTCTCTTTTTGGAGCTGGAAGCTGCTGGTATAGGTGGCCTGGCCGGAAAAATGATCTGCCACTTCATCCCCAAAGGCTGTCCAAGGTTTGATGGTCTCCATCTTTTGGCCTTCAGGGATAACTGGGCCACCATGATCAAAATGCAATTCCCATGGGCCTTCCAAGCTGATGCTGGCATCAAGGGTATGTTGGTAGGGCCAAGCCGGAATGGTTGCCGCTGTGCCTTGGCTTGTTTGCAAAAGGATGCTTTCACCAGGGACCAATTGGAGGCGTACTTTGCTGGTGTTTCCTTCAACTGTGCTTTCTGCCAAACCTACCTTTCCGGAGAGTGGATCCATCAAACTAATGGTGATTGCAGCGACATTTAAGGGCAATTCCTGATCAATCATCTGAGCGGTGTGGTTGACGATAAAGTAGTATTTGTCCTGACCCACTGCTCTTCTGATAAACTGTAGTCCCGTGTCGGTCAAGGTTTCACGGTTTATTTTCTGGGATTCCAAAGCAGTTTGGAAGTCCTTCTTCAAGATGATCTGGCCCTTGCCATGTTTGGCTATTTGTGTGTTGTCAAATTGGAGTTCTGACCATAACTGCGCCAATTGGGCTGTGCGCTCTTCGATGTGATCATGTCCAGGCACTTTGGTTGGTTTTTCCTGAAAGATCACGGTTGCTCCTTGATGGGCCAGTTGGAGAACGTTTTTGAGCGTTTTTACGGGCAGGAACTCCATGGAAGGCATCAACAAAGCTTTGGCTGGGGTAGCTTGCTCATTGGTTTGGATTTTTCCGTCTATTACCTGGGCTTCTTGGAGTAATTTGTCGGAAGCAAAATCCATGGAATAGCCTGTGTTCATCAATGCGGTGGCCTGCTGATAAAATTGGGTTGGATGGAGCCAGTGGTCGATATGGTGGACAGAGATCATCTGGAACATATTGCCCTCATCTGCCCATACATCATAAACCGGCCAGTACATGATCAGCTCATTGTCGGGTTTGCCAGCCTGCAATACGGACTGACAGCGGGTGATGTATTCATTAAAGCTCTTAAAGTGTGGCCAAAGGCTGTTTTGCTGGGTCAAGTTCAGGGAGGCATAAAACAACCAACCCGGGAATTCCACATCTTTAGGGGAATAGGTCACCCCATGATAGAACACATGGTTGATGCCCGCCAAAAAGGCCTGTTCCACCTCAGGCTTCATTTGGGAAAAGGAGCTTTTGAAATGCTCTCCCAGCCAAGTAAAGGTTTCACAGGAAATCAATGGCTTGCCGGAAAGGTGACCTGCAGAGGAAGCAAACTTCAACATAATGGGATCGGGGTCCACATTGCGGATATCGGCACTGTCCCTGCGCAATCCTGGAATAGGGAAATAGCTGGAGCCGAAGGTTTCGCATTCGGGAATGTCCACAGTGGCATAGAGGTCGATCAAATTACCGGGTGAACCATGAGCCTGGTTTTTGGTCTTCTTGCCTCTTTGGTGTGCCCAATCCGTCCAGTTTTCTGTAAAGTATTCGAGTAGCAATTCGTGCAATGTCTCTCTATAATCTGATTTGATTCTTCTACTTTCTTCAGAAGTCTCCTCGCCGATCAGTTGGGGAATAAAAGGTTTCAGGTCATAACCTCTCCGCTGTTGGAATTGATTAAGGAAATTGGCTGTAAAGTTGGAGCCATAAACTTCAAAACTATCATTGTACAAAGACCTGATGCCCGGAACCTGATTGCCAAATGCCTGATTAAATACCTCCAGATAGGCATTAACGGCTTTTGGAGAGAAATGGTCCAAAGTATATCCTTGCCCCCCTGGTGCAGCCCTTTTTACCTTTTGGCCTGTTTTGCCATTATAGATGGCCAAGATCTTCCAATCTCCATTGGCTTCCCAGCGGAGCAATCCGTCCTCTGAAACCATTTCCGTAAGCTCTTCCACCTTTCCCTCTTTTCCGTAGGCCATTACCGCCAAGAGTTGAGGACTGAGTTCGGGATTTCTTTCATTGGTCCAGTTCAGGTCTTTCTCAAAAGCTCCCTGCCCCTGATATTCAAAATCCTGAATGGCCAGTCTGGAAGCCGCGTATTCGGGAATTACATCTGGTCCTCCAAAAGGCCAGCCGGTACCTTGTGTCAAGTCTACGCCCATATCCAAGCTGTCGGCGACATGGACGGTGTAGCGAAGCATATCCATCCATTCTTTGGAGAGAAAGTCCAGGTAGCGCTCCTCATATCCTTTGGCACCATAGATGGGTGCGATCTCCACACCCCCAAGCCCTGCATCGGCGTACTCTTGAAGGAGATAGCTCAGGTTTTCTCGGTCTACGGCATTGCCCATCCACCACCAGCGGGTCCAAGGCTTGGAGGTCTGGCTGATTTCCGGCCAACTGCCTGTCTGGATTTGGGCATCAGTTTGGGTTTCGCCATTTTGCTGACAGGAAAAAGCAAATATTATCAAGCATAAATTGAGGAAGTAGAGGCTTATTTTGAGTTTCATTTTGGGTTGTTTATGGTTGCAGGTTTTTCAATTAAAATAGACAATTTATTGTCCACACCCGCCTGTCGCAGGCAGGGATGAAAAGGGTAAACACAGATGTATACTGAAAGAACCACTCCATCGGTGTTTATCTATGGTTAATTTTTTTTTGTTGTGCTTATCCACCGCGGTGGATAGGGACGAGTAAAATTGAGCTTTCAGCTCTGTTTATTACCATAGAGCCTCAGGCTCAATTTTATCCGTGCCGGGGCGCAGGCCTCCGCACAATCAGATTATATATGTTTGGTTCGCCGTTTGTCGATACTGCCACGGCCTCATTCTTCGGCCTCGCAGTGACGATTAGTAGAACGTCATTGCGAGGAAGTATGACGAAGCAATCTCATATTCCAGAATGCGGGATTGCTTCTCCCAGCTGAGCCTCAGGCTCAATTTTATCCGTGCCGGGGCGCAGCCCTCGGCACAACCAGGGACAACGATTTCCGCTTATCTCCCCCCTCCTAACCTCCCCCTTTAAGGGGAGGGATCGATTTCGTAACTTTTATCGAAAAGTCCCCCTTGAGGGGGATTTAGGGGGCTTAAAGCGTAAACACCTCCTTCAAGGGCACACTTACCGGGGAATTGTCCGGGTGTGTCTCCATGATGTCGGCCATATAGGCCCACCATTTTTGGACGATCTCGGTATTACCCAAATCCTGCGAGGAGCTGTCCCCTGAAATGGTCTGCACCGCAAATAGGCTGGAAGTTTCTTTGTCCAGGTAAATGGAATAATCGACCACTCCGCTATCCTTGAGCAGTTCCACCAGTTCCGGCCAGATTTCCCGGTGCCTTTTTTCATACTCTGCCTCATGGCCGGGCAGGAGCTTCATTCGAAAAGCGACTTGTTTAGTCATATTTTGATTACTTAATTTAAGTAAATAACAAGAAAATGATTTCTCCTCAAAAAACTGTTATGAACTGACAGGCTAATCAAAATAGCCCTCCATTAGACCGGACTAAATGAAGGTATACAAAAACAGGATAGTTCATCACAGTTAGGGTGATAAAAATAAGTCAATTAATACTTTTAAAAGTATAAATAATGAGGTATTTTTAAAGTAATATAAATGATAAGGCATTATAAATTTTAATTTTTTGAGCTTTAATATTGAGATGTATTGGAAATGCAAACGTTTGAAAAGAGCGATTTCCATGATAGTACAGCACAAATATGAAAAACCTACTACCTAAATTGGCTTTGTCTTGAAACCGCTGTCCAGACATTGATCTACTACTACTCACGCTATTTTATTGGAAAACTTTATTGATCAATATGGATAATTGGTCTAAAGACGCCATAAGTGAACAGTGATCAGGTGGCTTAACAAGCTTCAACGAAAAGTGTAATTCGGAGCTGAAGTATACGATTTCAGTTTCCAAAACAAACCCTTAATAAATAACCATGAAAAATCAATTTACCCTCAAAAACCATTGGGTCAGGGGAAGCCTATTCCTTTTGGCCATGGCTAGTGGTACGGTGGCTAGTGCAAGTAGTCAACCGTTTATTGTCAATGAGGACCCTTGGTCCATTTCATCTCAGAAATTAGCAAAAGAAGTAACGGGAACTGTTATTTCGAGCGAAGACAATCAACCCCTCCCCGGGGTAAGTATCCTACTCAAAGGTACAGGCACTGGAACAGTAACCGATATTGATGGCCAGTTTACCATTGAGGTGCCCGATGAAGGAGCAGTGCTGATCTTCAGTTCCATAGGCTTTGAGAAGCAGGAAATAGCTGTGGGCAACCAAAGCACCCTTGATGTGACCATGCAGGTGGATATGCAGCAATTGGGCGAAGTGGTGGTTGTGGGTTATGGTACCCAAAAGAAAGCGAACATCACAGGTGCTATTGCGCAGATAGAGCCGGAAAACCTGACAGAGAGACCTATTCAGCGTGTCGACCAGGCCCTGATCGGACAGATGGCCGGTGTCCGCGTGAAGCAAACTTCTGGGGTACCGGGAAGAGGCTTTGATATTCAAGTTAGGGGTGTGGGCTCCATTACTGCCAATAACCAACCCTTGTACGTTATAGATGGATTTCCTTTGGAAAGTGCGGGGGGTAACCCCATGGACAATTTGAGTCCAAATGATATTGAGTCCATTCAAGTGCTGAAAGATGCATCGGCAGCAGCCATTTATGGTTCCCGGGCATCCAATGGTGTCGTGATCATCAATACCAAAAGCGGTAAATCCGGCAAAGCCCAAATTAGTTTCAATGCCTATACAGGGTGGAATGAAACGGTGAAGAAGTTGGATGTGCTTAGTCCAACTGAATGGATCGACCGTGCTACTGAAATGATCAATACACAATGGGAAAATTCCGGTGAAGGAAGATCTGCCAGCCAGTCTCTGGCCGAACGAGAAGCCATCTTGGGTGGATTTGACCGAAACTATATGTATGATGAGCGCTGGATGCAGGAAGGTTATCCAGGCTTGATGCTGGTGGATTGGCAAGACCACCTGTTCCGCAAAGGATTGGTGCAGAATTACCAATTGAATGCTTCCGGAGGAAATGATTTTGTGAAATATTTTATCTCTGGAGACTACATGGATCAGGAGGGTATTGCTATTGGCGTTGATTATAAGCGTTACTCTGCCCGCGCCAATGTAGAAGTGCAGGCCAGTGACAAGCTGAAATTTGGTATGAACCTGAACCCATCTTATTCATCATTGGATGACCCAGGGGTGGAAGGAAAAGATGCGATTACCCACGTGACGGTTGGTATGGCTCCCGTGGTGGAGGCAGATGCTGGGTTAAATACGGGTGTAGGTGATATTCCGCTCTACACTTGGGCAAGTTCTCGGATCAGCCCTATTGCTTACGCCAATGAAAGGTTGAACCAAACCACCATATTCAGGAATTTGTCCACCATTTATGGACAATATGACTTTATTGAAGGTTTGGCCTTTAAGACCACGGTGAATGTGGATAATGTGGATCAGCAGAATAAGGATTATACCCCTGCTCCTGTCACTAGAAATAAGCAAACTACTGGTGGCTTTGATGGTTACCGTAAGCTGACTTTTGTGAATGAAAACACTTTGTCTTTTAACAGAACCTTTGATGAGGTGCACAATGTGAGCGCAGTTGCAGGGATGTCCTATAACTTCAACAAGCGCAATACCTATCAGATGAGCGGTAACTTTGACGTGGAAGGCATCACCACCCTCAATGCCGCGGTGATCAATGCGGGGAGCACCAACACCACTGAGACTCAAAGTACCCTTTTGTCTTATTTTGGTCGGGTGCAGTATGATTATAACGGCAAGTACCTGATCTCTGCCTCTGCTCGTCGGGATGGATCTTCACGTTTTGGACAGGATACCAAGTGGGGTTTCTTCCCATCTGTTTCTGTTGGCTGGAGACTTTCAGACGAGGAATTTATGAAAGGCATCAATACATTGAGTGATTTGAAGCTGAGAGGTAGTTGGGGACTTTCCGGTAACAATGGCATTGGAGATTATTCCCATATTGCCACCTTGGATTTTGCGAATTATTCCTATGGTGGAACTTTAGTAAACGGGTTGATCCCAGGAAACTTCCCAAATCCGGCATTAGGCTGGGAAGAATCTGAGATGATCAATGTGGGTTTGGATTTAGGATTATTGCAAAACAGGATCTACGCTTCCTTTGATTATTATACCAAGACCAATACCAACCTGTTATTGAATATCCCTGTGCCTTCAGCCACGGGCTTTAGCTCTGCCTTGACCAATATTGGAGAGGTGTTGAACAAAGGATGGGAACTGGAGTTGACCACCCGCAATATGACGGGTCAGTTTACCTGGTCTACCAATTTCAATCTTAGCCATAACACCAATGAGGTGAAGCAATTGGGGCCTGAAAATACTCCGATTCTAGGAGGTAGTTTTGATATCAACCACAACATCACCATGGTCGGCGAACCTATGTACAGCTTGTACTTGGTGCAAAATATCGGTATCCTGACCCAAGAAGAGATCGATAATGGTGCGGCGCTTTATGGAAACCAAGCAGAAGGTGATCCCCAATATTTTGATGCCAATGGAGATGGCGTAATTGATCCTGATGATAGGATTCTTTCCGGACATCCCAACCCTGATTATGTGTGGGGGATTACCAATAACTTCTCCTATAAAGGTTTTGACTTGAATATCTTGATACAAGGCCAGTCGGGAGGTTTGATTTATTCCACCTTTGGTCGGGCCATGGACCGTCCAGGAATGGGATATGTGGAAAATACTTTGGGCAGACACCGTAACCGCTGGAGATCGCCAGAAAATCCCGGTGATGGAGAGACCGGTAAAGCTGTTTCGAGCTTTGGTAGAATTAAAAATACCGACTGGTTGTATTCATCTGACTACTGGAGAATCCGAAACATCACTTTAGGGTATGATTTGGGAAGGTTGATCAATGACGGAAGATTCCTTTCTGGTGCACGGGTCTATACGACTGCCGAGAATTTCTTTGGTGGTGACAAATACACCGGTGGGTTTAACCCAGAAGCCGTAAACAACGACGGAGATGACTATGGAGCCTTTCCATTATCGAGATCTATTGTATTTGGTGTAAACCTGAAGTTTTAACTCCTAAACGACCAACATCATGAAAAAGATAAAAAAATTATATATCGTCTTGATTGGCTTGGCAGCAGGTGTCATGACTTCCTGTGAAAGCAAGCTGGATCAATCTCCTATTTCTTCCTTAGGTTCCAATGGGTTCTATCAAAATGAGGCTGACTTTGTCAAAGCCCTGTCCGGGGTGTACAATGGCTTGAACGCTTATCCCATTAACCATTTTGAGCTTAGTGAGGTGCGCTCTGATAATATCTATAGCCCAGGGACTGCTGGGGTACGGGACTACAACCTGATCAATAATTTCAATACGAACCTGGCAACGGCAGGAATCATGAATTCCACTTGGAACGGTCTTTACAATAACATTATGCGGGCCAATACTATCGTGGACAAACTTAGTGTGGATGTGATTGCAGATGACAATACGAGGACTAGAATCGAAGGTGAAACCAAATTCCTACGTGCCTTGTATTACTTTGATCTGGTCAGGTTCTATGGAAAAGTGCCATTATTTGATCGGCCCGTAACGCCTTTGGAGGCTTTGGAAATCCCAAGAAGTCCTGTAACGGATGTTTATGATTTGATCATTGCTGATTTACAGTTTGCCATTGCCAACCTACCCAGTGAATATACCAGCTCTTCAGACATTGGGCGAGCGACTTCCCATGCGGCCCGTGGACTTTTGGCCAGGGTATACATGACCCGTTCTGGTACCCAGCTTCACCCTGATGGCCCGGTTTTGGGAACGAATGAATGGAGCCAAGCGCTGACCTTATTGGATCAAATCATCAATAGCGGTCAATTTGATTTGGTGGACAATTATGCCGATATCTTTGCCTATGACAATGAAAATAACGAAGAAATTGTTTTCGATATACAGTTTTTGAGTGGGGGCCAGGGTGTTGGTGGTGAATATGTGCAATACCACTACCCAGAGGCTTTTGCCCGCACCAATGGGATTCCTTTTGCTGGGGGGACTTTTCCTGATGCGCCTAAAACGGTAGCGGCAGACTTGATGGCTTCTTATGAAAGCGAAGATGTGCGAGATGATTTCTCCGTATGGATCAACTATGATGATGGAAATGGAAACATCACGCAAGACCGCTTTATCAAGAAATACTTGGATTTGGATAATCTTGGGGTGGATCGTTTTGACTTTGAGCTGAACTTTCCTGTGATCCGATATGCGGATATCTTGCTGATGAAGGCTGAAGCTTTGAGTAAGAGTGGAGGCTCCCAATCGGAAATTGATGCTATTGTCAATGAAATCCGAAGTCGCGCAGGTTTAACAGCTCCTGTTGCTAATGTTACTTATGATCAAATCATGGAGGAGCGCAGGAGGGAGTTTATCGGTGAGGGTCTGAGATGGCATGACTTAGTACGTTCAGGAATGGCGATAGACGTGATGTTAGACTGGATAGCCGATGAAGATGCTGCCAATAAAATCTCTACTGATATCACTTCGGATGACTTGATCTATGCTGTTCCGATCAATCAATTGGATGTGAAGGAAGGTTTATATGAGCAAAATCCGGGATACTAAATGAGATATAGTTAAGGTTAATAAATCGGTTAAAACCATCCGTCCAAGACGGATGGTTTTTTGACTTTTACAAATTTTGAATTTAAACAATGATTATGATTACCTCTTCAAGCAGTCGCTTATTGTTTTTAACCATGAATATCTTGGTTTTACTTGGGATCGGGGGGCATATTCAAGCCCAGCAATATTGGCATGATATACCTAGAAAGGTTCGGTATGCTCCAGATGGAAGAGATTTTGTGATTGTCAACGGGGACCGAAGGTACAATCGAGCCCTTTATGGTTATCATTCCGATTTTAGGACTGAAGCAGGAGACCAGCCATTATTTTCTTTTTATTTACCGGGAATGGGAGGCCATATCAGGTTTGGCATCTTGAAGGGCCAGCAATCCAAGTGGTTGCATGAGGCAGAAATCGTGGAGGCAAGGTACCGGTCAGGGATGATGGTTTACCAAGTTAGGGATCCATTGTTCGGTAATGGAAATATAGAAGTGAAAGTAATGCCACTGAGAAAACAGGAAGGGGCTGTATTTAAGGTAGAAGGAAAAGGCCTGCCAGAGGACGTGGAGCTAACTATTCTGTATGGAGGGGTAACGGGCAAGAAATTCCGAAGGATGGGAGACCTTGGGGCTGATCCTCCTTCTGTATTTGACCTCACGCCTGAAAAATGCCAGGATAACGACATCCAACTCCATTCACAAAATAAATGGGAGCTTTTTTATGGGGAAGTGAAAGAAGAAGGTTCTCGGTCAAAGATGCAAGGTGCTTTTCCGCCAGATGCGAAACTCCAATTGGCAGACCCTAAACAGCTTTATAATCCCCTTTCTCTTTTGTCGACGGAGAGCAAGGAGCACTCGGTATTGGCGGGAAGGATGAGATTGGAAGATCAGCCAGCTTATTTTGCTATTTACAGGCCGGGTTTTGGAGAATTAAGTTATGATCAACTTGAGAACACCTATCAAGAAGCCGACCGTGATCGAAAAGAATTGGCGGAAAGGATCCAAATCAACACTCCAGACCCTTATATCAATACCCTTGGAGGGGCTTTGGGTATCGCTGCAGATGCCATCTACGATGCCCCTTCTTATGTGCATGGTGCCGTCGCTTGGCGCATGCCATTGCCAGGTTGGCGGGGTGCTTACGTGGCCGATTGGATGGGCTGGCATGATCGGGCCAAGACCCATTTTGACGGTTATTTGGCTTCCCAATATTTGGAGCCGGAAGGATTTAGAAATGATCCCGATACCGCTAAGCACCTGGCACGTCAGGTGGAAAAAACCGGTAAATCCATTTTTAACAAAGGCTATATCAGCCGCCGGCCAGGTGAACCTTCTTCTCCGCACCATTATGACATGAACCAGGTGTTTTTTGATCAGTTGATCAGACACTTCGACTGGACGGGTGACCAGGAGTACCTGAAAGCAGTGTGGCCTTCCATCGTCAGGCATTTGGATTGGGAAAAGCGGAACTTTGATCCGGATGGTGATGGGTTATACAATGCTTACGCCAGCATTTGGGCCAGCGACGCCCTGCAGTACAACAGCGGAGGGGTGGCACATGCATCTGCCTATAATTACTATGCGAACAAGAAAGCGGCAGCGTTGGCCTCCTTTGTGGGCGAAAGTGGAGCGGATTATGAGCAAGAGGCTGAAAAAATCCTTAGCGCGATGAACAAAGAACTCTGGTTGAAGACTGGTTGGTTTGCGGAATACAAGGATTTCCTGGGAGCACAGTTGCTTCACCCCCAGGCGGGTGTCTGGTCAGTATACCACACCATTGACAGTGAAGTGCCCAATCCTATTCAAGCTTATCAGATGACGCGTTATGTGGATAATTATATCCCCCATATTCCTTTAGAAGCAGAGGGCTTGGCCTCGGGAGAATACCATACGCTCTCAACAACCAATTGGATGCCCTATACCTGGTCGGTCAATAATGTGGCCTTGGCGGAAGTGCTGCACACTAGTTTGGCGTATTGGCAGGCTGGACGCTCGGAGGAAGCTTTTAGGCTTTGGAAAAGTGCTTTGCTGGAAAGTATGTATTTGGGAGGAAGCCCGGGGAATTTTCAGCAATTATCTTTTCTGGATGCCATGAGAAGTGAGCTCTATCGGGATTTTGCAGATGCGGTAGGGATGGGAGCGCGTTCCTTGATTGAAGGATTGTTTGGCGTGAAGCCAAGTCTTTTACAGGGTGTTTTGGAGATTAAGCCCGGTTTTCCAGCTGAGTGGGAGCATGCTTCTTTATCCACACCTGATGTCCATATCAGTTATAAAAGAAACGGAGACAAAGACCAGTATATCATCGAAAACCGCTTTGGAAGAAACCTACAGTTGAAATTGAATGTGCAGGCCAGAAAGGAGAATATCCATCAGGTAAGTGTAAACGGAAAACCGGTACCATGGCAGCTTATGGAAAACCAAGTTGGTTGGCCAAGGGTTTTGATCGAAGCAGAATTGGCCGCTTCTGCTTTGGTAGAAATAGACTGGCAAGGTCAGGGTTTGTTGACTTTTGCTTTCCCTGAAAAAGTGGTGACAGGGCAAGCAGTAGAAGTTGATGTCTCTGGCGTAACCGTACTGAAACTAAATGATCCTGAGAATGTCTTTTCAAAGTCTGTAACTGTTCAGGGACAAACAGGCCTCTCGGAAAAGGTAGGCGATCGCCCAGGGGAGAAGAGCTTTTTTGTACAATTGGCTCAGGGAGAAATGCGTTGGTGGCAAGCCATGGCAGTCAATGTTTTACCGGAATTTGACATAGTTCCTGAAGGAGGTGCGTCCGAAGAACGCTTGGAGTTTAGTCTAGTAAACAACACCCAGGACTCAGAAAACCTCCTGATCAATATTAATGGGAAGCAATGGAAAACGAACTTGTCCATAGGTGGAGGAGAAAAAATTGAGCTTGGTCTCTCTGATTTAGATTTGATACAGATGGGGTCCAATAAGGTTTCCGTTTATAAAAAGAAACAGTTGATTGCTCAGAAGAATGTGATCAATTGGAGCATTCCTGCTCAGGCCAAGTCGATGGAGGCTTTGGATATTTCAGGTTCATTGAACGAGCAGGTGACCCGGATTTTTAGGAATGAATATGTAAGTCCGCGTTCTCCTTACCCTACACTTCAAATCCCAATTCAAGGTATGGGGGATTGGGCATCTTATGGTGCTTATATGGATATTGATGATGGAGGGTTGAGGGCATTGGCAGGAAAAGAGAATCACTTCACGATTCCACAAGGAGTTCCATTCCAGACTTCAGGAGACAGCAGTAAAAACAATATTCTCTTTGTCTCCCAATGGGACAATTATCCCAATAGTGCTCAGGTGCCTTTGTCAGGGAAGGCGAAGCATGCTTATTTCTTGATGGCCGGATCCACCAATCACATGCAAAGCCGCATGGAAAATGGTCAAGTGCTCGTCCACTACAAAGATGGTAGCAAAGAAGTACTTTCATTGAGAAATCCCGAGACTTGGTGGCCGATTGAACAGGATTATTTTATCGATGGCCACGCTTTTGATATCGATGTTCCGAGGCCTATTCGTATCCATTTGAAGACAGGAAAGATCAGCCAAAAAGCACACGACGATTACGTTGGGATTGATCACTTTACTAATTATGCGATTGAAGGAGGGGCGGCGACTGTTTTGGATTTGCCTTTGGACCCAGACAAGGAATTGGACTTTTTGGAACTTAAAGCTACCACCATCGAAGTGGTTATTGGTCTAATGGCAGTTACTTTGGAAAGAGGGGAATAAACTCAAATCGATAGTAGAACCGTCACTGTGAGGTTTAGAGGAGGATTTGGGGGGTGGAAGCCTTGGCAATCTCTATCTTTAGGAATTGCCACCCCCCTTTTCCAACCTACACTTTCTTCAAAAAGGATTGCTATGACGCATTGATATTTATTTCATTAGCGAATTCAGGTAAGCAGTAAAAGTTTAAGAGCTGACTTGCAGTTCAGGGGAAGAAGGGGCATTGATCAATAATGGACCAACTGATGTTGGAAAAGCAGGCCAAGCTTGGTGAGGGCATTGGCGGTGTTTTCATCCCAATCCAAGCCAAAGCTTAACCTTAGGCAGTTTTTATACTGATCCCTAAGGGTAAACATCCTACCTGGGGCATACTTGATACCCATGTTCAAGGCTGCTTCATAAAGCAAGGAGGTATCGATCCTGGGATCCAATTCCACCCAAAGCTGGAAGCCTCCTTTTGGAAAAGTAACCTTAGTATGGATGGGAAAATACTCCTGAATAATTTGAAGGTACTTATGTAGGTTATGCTGAAGGCTGATTCTCAATTGTCGGAGGTGTTTATCATATCGTCCTTTATCCAAAAAACGGGCCACCACCTCGTGGGTGAGTGAAGGGCTGGAGACTTGGTGGTAAAGTTTGGTTTTGATGATTTTGTCCTTGTATTTTCCGGGAGAAATCCAACCCACCCGATAGCCAGGAGCCAGGGTTTTGGAAACAGAGCTGCACCAAATCACAATGCCTTCTTTATCAAAGCTTTTGCAGGATAATGGCCTTTCCGCACCAAAGTACACATCACCATAAAGGTCTTCCTCGATCAAGGGGACTTGGTGATTGGTACAGATCCTGACCAAAGTCCGCTTGCTTTGACTGGACATGCTATATCCCAGCGGATTGCTGAAATTGCTGACCACTATGATGGCAGCAATCTCCTGTTGTTTAAGCATCTTTTTGACTTCTTCCAGGTCCAAGCCAAGCTCACTGTGGGTAGGCATTTCGATAACTTTGAGCCCTAGGCTTCGGGCAAGTTGGAGGGTGCCAAAATAAACAGGCGTCTCAGTGATAATACTGTCACCCTTTTTGGTCAACGCCATCAGGGCAATGGCTAAGGAATTCATACAGCCACTGGTCGTGACCAGATCATCCGGGGATACTCCGTTTTCCCAGAGGGAGGTTCTTTTGGCAATTTGCCGCCTAAGCTTGAGGTTGCCTACAATTGGCTCATAGGACACTAGGGCATCTGAGGTGTCCAGCATGGTCTCTCTGACTATTTTCTTTAAGCGGGCCACAGGCAACATGTTGGCAGAAGGCACCCCGATTGCAAAATTAACCAGGCCTTGATCCTCACTGATTTGACTATACACCTTTTGGATAAAATCTTCCATATCTCCTCTTCCTGCCTTATCTGTAGGTTGGTAGATTCCTGGACGCGGTTGGTTTTTTGGGGAATGAAAGGTGATAAAGTAACCTCTTTTGGGCTGTGCTTCAATTAAGCCTTTGGCTTCTAATACATACATGGATTGCAGGACTGTGCTGATACTCAGTCCAGTTTGTTGGTGCAGGCTCCTCACTGAGGGAAGTTTGTCCCCTATCTGAAAGGCTCCATTTCGGATTTGATTTTCCAGTTCCTCAGCCAGCTTTTCGTATAAATTCATGTTGTGATTCAGTTTTGAGGTGCTAGAAGTCAGGCGACATCTCCATTTTCTATCCTAATGTTTTTAACTGTTATGGTCAAAAATACAAAAACTGTATCTGTAATGGTTGTTGACTGTTGTTTAATTTTGAGGAAAATCAAAACAATTACCTGAAATAAGAAGGTTATGGAAATCAAATTGCAACTAAAACAGAATAATACGGTTGATCAATTCAATTTTGATCAATTTCAGTTTGGAGTGGAAGCCACCGATCACATGTTAGTGGCGAAGTACAAGGACGGACAATGGCAATCAGCCTCGATACAGCCATTTGAATCACTTCAGATTTCGCCATTGGCAATGTGCTTACATTATGGACAGACGGTGTTTGAAGGATTGAAGGCATATAAGCAGGTCAATGGAGATCTTAGCATTTTTCGCTTGGACCGACACCATGTGCGGATGAATGAGTCCTTGAGGCGGATGGCTATGCCAGAGCTTCCTGAAGCACTTTTTTGTGAAGGCATCAAACAATTGGTAGGCCTTGAGCAAGAATGGATCAGTGACCGTGAAGGTTATTCTTTATATATCCGACCCTTTGTGATTGCTACAGAAGAGCGCTTGGGAGTAAGTATTTCCAAGGAATACCTTTTTATGGTGGTTTGCACGCCCATGGCCGCCTATTATTCAAAGCCCTTGAAGGTAAAGGTGGAGCGTCAGTATACGCGTGCGGCCAAAGGTGGTGTGGGAGCTGCTAAAAATGGAGGGAATTATGGAGCTGCTTACTATCCTGCCAATTTGGCCCAACAAGAGGGCTTTGACCAAGTTATCTGGACTGATGGAAGAGATCATGAATATGTAGAGGAGTCAGGGACGATGAACTTGATGTTTATCATTGAAGGGAAGTTGATCACCCCACCAGTGGGAGAAACAGTGTTGGCGGGCGTGACAAGGGATGCACTTTTAAGTATAGCCAGAGATTTAGCCTGGAAGGTGGAAGAGAGGCCAATCAGTTTGAGTGAAATCAAAACGGCTTTTGAATTGGGCAAGCGAGTGGAGGCCTTTGGAGTGGGGACTGCAGCAGTTATAGCTCCCTTTGAGCAAATTCATATGGATGGTGTGGATTACTTTCCTAGCGTAGGGGAAGGTGCCCAAATGTTCCAATTAAAACAACAGCTGACAGCCATTCGCTCCGGAGAGCAGGCGGATAAATTTGGCTGGAACACCCTTTTAAGTGCAGAGGTATTGGGTTGATTTGCTTGCCTTGCACTCATTCCTTAAATTGGAAAAAAAGTGGCCATGAGTAATTCATCCAGTAGAAGAAATTTCATCAAGTCTGTCACCCTTACCGGGCTAGGGACGGGCATGATTCCATTTGAAGTACTGTCCATGGACACTTTGACCAAGCCCCACTTAAAAAGCGATAAATCAGGCATGAAAGTTTTATTTCAAGGAGACAGCATTACCGATGGCAACAGGGGGCGAACCGAAGACCTGAATCATATCATGGGGCATGGTTATGCCTTTTCTGTGGCCAGCAGAATCGGGGCTGATTTTCCAGAAAAGCATTGGGAGTTTTTCAATAGGGGGATTTCCGGAAATACGGTGGTGGATTTGCAAGAAAGGTGGACTAAAGATGCCCTAGCGTTGAAGCCTGACTTGCTCAGTGTCTTGGTCGGGATCAATGATGCAGGCCAGCATGTCAGAAACCCTGAAAAGGGGGCGCAATTGGCGTTGTTTGAAGAGACTTACCGGGATATCCTCCAGCAAAGTTGGGAACAAAACCCCGATTTAGTGATTGTTTTGGGTCTGCCTTTTGTCTATCCAGTGGGGAAAAGGGTAGAGCATTGGTCTATTTACGAAAAAGATGTCCTTCAAAGGCAGGAAATTGTCAAACAGTTGGCGGATGAATTTGGGACACTATTGGTGGATTATCCTGCCGCTTTTGACAAGGCCATGGAGAAGGCGCCAGCGGAATATTGGATTTGGGACGGGGTGCACCCCACAGTGGCTGGCCATGAAGTCATGACCAAAGCATGGTTGGATACTGTGGCGGATAAATTTTCCTTTTTGGAGGTTTACCGATAAGTTTCACAATTTTTTTATGGTGTTTATTTAAAGAAAAGCTATGGTGAAACCTGAGTTGGTTCAGCTATTAGTCCTATTCTAAAGGCTATTAAAGCAAATTTACTACCTTATCACAGCTAAGGTTAAAAAAAAAATCCTTGAGTAAAAGGTGATATCCTTTATCAAAAAGCCACATCTTAATAGAAGACCAACAATACAACCATGAAAGATCAATTGACAAGTCCAGCTGGCCGGGAACAGCTTTTCCTGCGGCTTTATCGGGAATCCTTTCCGGATGTGGCCAAATACATCCAAAAGAGAGGCGGAACATTGGCCGATGCCAAGGATGCTTTTCAGGACAGTTTGGTTATTTATTATGAACAACTGACAAAAGAAAAGCCTATCGCAAATCAGAAACAGCAAGCCTATTTGTTTGGCATTGCCCGGCACCTTTGGTTTAAACGCTACCAACAGCAAAGCCGGTTTCTAAATGAGGTTGATGGAGTGGGCGAAGGTTTGATAAGTGACCAAATACCACAGGAACCAGCTCATCGGGATGTTTGGCAGTTTTTGGAGCAGGCAGGCCAAAAATGTATGGAAATGCTCAAGGCGTTTTATTACGACCGACTGACCATGGAGCAATTGGCCGGACAATTTGGCTATCAAAGTACTCGTTCGGCAACGGTACAGAAATACAAATGCCTTGAAAAAGTAAGGGATCAGGTCAAACAAAAATCACTGACACATGAGGACTTCATTGGATGAAATCAAGCAGTTGGAAGCATATGTTTTCAAGCAGCAAAGCCCAGAAGAAAGCTTGCTGATGCAGGCCCAGTTACACTTGGATAAGGGCTTGGCAGAAAGGCTGGAGGACCAAAAAAAGGTCTATGGATTGGTACAGCAATATGGACGAAGGCGATTGAAGGAAGAAATCAGCCAAGTGGAAGCGCAGCTCTTTGGAGAAGCCAAGCACAGGAGTTTTAAAGAAAGGATTTTCAAAATATTTAACCTGTAGACATGTTTCAAGCGAATTCATCCCAAGTGATCCCGGTGGTCATTGACCAGCATGATTTCAATGGTCGGGCCTATGATATTTATAGTTTATTGCTGAAGGAGCGAATCATTTTTTTGAGCAGTCCCATCGATGATCAAGTGGCCAATCTGGTGGTTGCGCAGTTACTTTTTCTAAACAGCCAAGATGCCAAAAAGCCTATCGATCTTTATATCCAAAGTCCTGGCGGAAGTGTCTATGCTGGGCTGGCCATTTATGATACCATCAAGATGATCTCTGCACCGGTGAGTACGGTGGCGGTAGGTTTTTCTGGGAGCATGGCCACAGCACTGTTGACTTCTGGTGAGAGAGGAAAAAGGCTGGCGTTGTCCCATGCCACCATCCATATGCACCCTACCAGTGGTGGGGCAAAAGGCTATACCGAAGATGTTCGGATTGCCACCAAAGAACAGGAGCGTTTACAGGTGCAGCTTTTCCATATCATCGGCAATAATACGGGCCACTCTTGGCAAGAGATCGAGGAAATCTACCTTCGGGATCGTTTCATGAGTGCACCAGAAGCCAAGGATTTTGGCTTGGTGGATGAGGTACTGGGCAGCACGGATGATATCATCCAAATCCAGGATATGCCCTTTGGTGTAAAGCTTTTTGGGGAGAATTAAGGAAACTATCCTATTTGATCCAGCTTTGATTTTTTGTGTTAGCTGCTGATAATATCAATTATTGATATGGAGCATTCCAAATACTATGACTTAGCAACCCGCGTTGCAAACGCGGGTTAACGTTGGGTTGGTTGAAGTTGAATGTAAGCCGAGGGAGTCAAATAGTCTAAAACGGTATGATTTTGTCCTAATTGTCAAAGGGTGATTTTAACCCGTAACCCTGACTAAAATATATTGTATCTCCTTCATAGTGGCGAGCGTATCCTACTTCGTATCGGAAATTCAAGAGCTCATTGGTTTTATCAAGAAGTGATTTAAAAAAGTGAAATTCTGTTGAAGACTGTGATTTACTTTTATTTAGGAAGGATAATAATTGAGGAGAATTAAAAGTTTCTATCCTTAAATCAACGGTGCTTTTATCTTGACCAAATTTTTCTTCATAGATGTTTATTGATTCGAATTTATATTTGGATGTAAGGTTGATTTTATCAGATAGATTAAAATATCTTCTCGAAGCTATGGTGTCTTTATGATATATAATGTACCATATATTGGATGGTTTACCTTGATTATAATGGAATATTACAGTTGTGTCTTTTGTCCTACTAGAAATAATCCTTCCCGTTACTAATGAACTATCAGCTTTGAAGTAAGTTAAATGCTCTTTTTGAAAGGTTGCAGCATTGTAATGAACCATTTTATTCTTATTGCATGAAAATAGAAGTGTTGCAATCAGTGAAAAAAATAGATACTTTTTCATTTTAGTTTGAGTATATGAGATAAATTTCAATTTAAGCCCCATGCCCATTTCTGACTATTTTGACAATGCGGCTGTAGATGATTTCGGATAGGTTCCAGTTGTATCCATCGAAATTGGTAGTGTTGGTAAACTGGATGATCACCGCATCCATGTCTTTGTGGTACTTAGCAATGCTCTGGTAACCAGGGATCAGGCCCGTATGTTCATACCCATATATGGAGGAATAGATTTCCTGCTCCCCTTCTCTGAAAAGAGAGCCATCGTTCAAGGCCCTGATAAAGATGCCCACATCCTCAGCAGTTGCTAACATCCCCTGTTTGTCGGTCTTTAAGTCAGCATCATACCCCACATAGTAACCACTCATCACATCATCAATATTGACTTCCTTAAGCGATCCGAAGGTGTTTTTAAGGCCCAAAGGCATCAAGATTTCTTCTCTGATGTATTGGAAATGGTCATAGCCCAAAACCCTGTCCATCAGCTCCGCGAGTAATAAATAATTTGTGTTGGAGTATTCATAGTCTTCCCCAGGCTCGAAATTGGCAGGCAGATCAAGTACCAGTTCAAGCCTTTCTTGATAGCTTTCCTTAGGTGCGGCCCAGTAGTTAAAGGTGTCTGTATAATTGGGGATACCACTTCGGTGTTGCACCATCATCCTGACAGTGATCTTATGGGCATTTTCAACCCTTCCCACCAGTTCCGGGAAATAATCGGCCACCGTTTTATCCAAGGATAAGAGTTGGTCGTGCACCAATTTGGTAATGGCCACAGCATTGTAAAGTTTGCTGATACTGGCCAGCTTGAATAAGGCGTTTGGTTTGGCGGGTATTTTGTTTTCGCGGTCATGCCAACCTGCAGCATAAAATGCAGGGTCTTTGCCAGACTCATCCACATAAACAATAATGCCGTCAAAACCATAATCGAGGGCTTCATTGACCTGTTCTTGAACGGTGTCCGGCATCGGGATGATCCAGGCTTTTACCAGAATCCAAGGGACAAAAAACAAGGAGATGACTGTTCCCACGAATAAGGCTATTCGGATGATTAGTTTGGACTTTTGCTTGGTCATGTTATTTCAGGTTGGAGCACTTTTGGAATTCAATTAGGGCTTGAAAAATACAATTTATTACTAAATGTTCCTCATGTACTTATATGCAATTAGATATAATGGCATAGCTTTTCGAGGAATTATATTCTTTTGCAGTTAAAATAGAGATGGGAAGCGCTGCGTCTACCTTTCCGATGAAGCAAGTCTAATTGCCTATTTATGGAAAAGGTGCAGGATTACTTGCCTGAACGGATAAGCAGGTTTAATGTAAATTAGCACTAAAAGGTAGTTGACGACTCAAAAGGAGGACTTTTAATACGTGAGAGTTAGCTTTTTCCAATGGCTATCAGCAGAAAAATGTTTCGCATTGATTTCACTGAAGGCAATTTGTTTTAATGATTAACTAAACATAGTTATCAAATAAATTGAAGAAAAATTAAGTTTAATGCTTTTATGAGGATATTTTTTTCGTATGATCGTGGTTAGTCGTAAGATAAAAAAAGCCGGAGGCGAAACCCCCGGCCTTTCAAACCTATTAAACCGTATTGTTTACCTTAAAATCATCTCATATCTTCAACTATTTTAAATAGTTTTTCAAATCGCATTGGTTCAGTTCTTTGATGCCCTTGACCACTGCCTCCGCATTGTATTGGGCGCCTGCCTCGATGGTGTGGGTATGGTCTTTGTCATTGAAGTAGTGGGCTTTGACATAATCCTCTCCCAGCTGATCATAACCATCTGCGATGAGCTGGTTGAGGTCAATAAAATAAGCTTCTCTGGCCTCGGCGGCCTGCTTGGCCCAAAGTCCATAGCTTTCGTCCGCACGGTTGACCTTGCCTTCTTTCCAGCTGTTGCGCGGAATCAGGGAACAGACAATGGGGGTAGCGCCCGCTGCTTTGATCTGTGTGATCATTTGCTTGAGGTATTGTCCGTAGGAATAAACCGTTTCATGTTGTTTGGTAATGGAATTGTAGATTTCTTCTGCTTCGGTGCCAGCACTTCTGATGGTGCCCCTGGCGCGGGCCTCATCGTCCAGTGGGCTGCTGTCATTGTGGCCAAATTGCATGATCACATAGTCACCTGGTTCCAGTTTTTGATGTACCTTCTCCCATAATCCATAAGTTTGGAAGGTACGGCTGCTGGTGCCGCCCAACGCATGGTTTTGTACCTTGATTTTGTCCAGATCAAAGAAAGGAGCCATGAAATCTCCCCAGCCCCAGAGTCCACCAGCCCCATCTCCTTGGCCATTTTTCACGGTGGAATCACCGATCAGATAGAGCGTTGGCTTGTCTTTTTTCAAATAAGCCTTGAGTTCACAATCCTCCAATTCTTTTATCCCTTGCACTACTGACCAAGCATTGATACGCGCGCCTGCCTCGTTGGTGTGGGTATGGTCTCTCTCAAACAAGGCCTTGACCACTTCAGGGCCCCACTGGTCATATTGGTCGGCTACGATATTGTTCAGGTCGATAAAATAAGCTCCCGTTCTGCGGGCAACAGCTTTGGCCCACTTGCCGTAATCTTGGTCAGCCCTTTCCACTTCTCCATTTGGAAATTTGTTTCTTGGAATCATGGAGCAGATAATGGGGGTGGCACCTTTTTTCTTGGCTTCGGTCACGAATTTCTTCAAGTACCAGCCATAGGTATGTACCGTTTCTGGCGTGCCATCCGGCCAGGTAAGTTCTACTGTTTCATCTCCTGTGCCACGAAGGACCCCTCGGTATCCTCCCCGAGTAGTATCGGGCTTGCTGCCTTCATTGTGGCCAAATTGCATCATGACAAAATCTCCAGGTTTCAGCTCGTCCAGGACACGTTGCCAGCGACCTTCTTTGACAAATGTCCGGGTACTCCTTCCGGCCATCGCCTGATTGCTGACTTCCAGCTGGGTGCTGTCAAAAAAATCATCTATAAAGGTGCCCCAGCCCCATTGTCCAGGGCCACCGTCCCCGCGACTGTTACGGACAGTACTGTCACCGATAATGAATAAGGTATGTTTTTCTTCTTTTTGAATAAAGGCCGTCAAGGCCAATGATGCCAAGCAAAAAAAGGCGAGTAGGCTATATTGGAACTTTTTAAACATGATCATAATGGTGTTTATGGCATCGCTTTTTCTATTGAATAATTTTAAGCGAAGATCATTTAAAGCTACATAGATCAATCAAAAAACCTGTGCTGTAGTATATGGTTGATTGGGTTTTGCCCCACACTACAGCACAGTAATTTCTTAAGGAAAACTAATTTTATGTTTTTAATTCAATAATTTAATAGATCAAAATTTTATTACTGATCCTATGAACATCCAAAAGACCTTATGGAAACCTGGAATCTTGGGCATGATGAGCTTGGCCTTGGCCTGTTCTCCGCAAACCCCATCAGACCAAGCTGTTTCTGAAGCCCCTGAAGAAAAGATTACTGATACCAATACGCCTTTGCACTTATTGCAACCTGACTATCCCGTACCTTATGGGGTACCCGAAACCGCAGAAGTCAAAGCGGTCATTGACCGGGTAAGGGATTATTTGGCAGCTACTACTCCGACCGAAATCCTAACTGAAGCGGGGGAAACCATTACTGACTTTAGCCAAGTAGATGAGAAATCGGTGCTGAAACAAGGTGATTTCAGGTTGTTAAGCTATGAATGGGGGGTGACTTATTCGGCCATGCTCTTGGCAGGAGAAGTGACAGGTGATGAAAAATATACCAACTATACCAAAGAAAGGGTGAAGTTTATCGCCGACCTTTATCCATATTTCCAAGCGGTCGGGAGCAAGGAGCATGCTTTGCATTCGGTGCTCTACCCAGGAGCTTTGGATGATGCGGGGGCGCTGTGTGCTTCTTTTATCAAAACGGACAGAAGCGGTCTGGATGCCGATGTAAGGCCGGTGATTGAGAATTTTATGGACTATATCATGAATGGGCAGTTCCGCTTGGAGGATGGTACATTGGCCAGGAACAGGCCACTGAAAAACACCCTTTGGCTGGATGACCTGTACATGAGTGTGCCTGCTATTGTGCAGATGGGCAAATATACTGGCGAACAAAAATATTTTGATGAGGCTGTCAGGCAGATCAAGCTATTCTCTGAGCGTATGTTCAACGAAGAGAAAGGCCTCTATATGCATGGCTGGGTGCAGGGGATGGATGTTCACCCTCAGTTCCACTGGGGCCGTGCCAATGGTTGGGCGATCCTGACCAAGGTAGAAGTGTTGGATGCCCTTCCTGAAGATCATCCAGGAAGACCAATGGTGCTGGACTTGCTGAACAAGCATATCCGTGGTTTGGCCAAGTTGCAGTCTGGGTCTGGTTTTTGGCATCAGTTGCTGGATCAAAATGATTCCTATTTGGAAACTTCTGCCACAGCAATTTACACTTATTGCATCGCCAAGGCCATTAATGAAGGCTGGGTAGATGACCAAGCTCATGCTCCTATGACCCTATTGGCTTGGAATGCAGTGAGTACACAGGTCAATGACCAAGGTCAGGTGGAAGGTACTTGTGTCGGTACAGGTATGGGTTTTGACCCTGCATTTTACTACCACCGTCCGATTAATCCCTATGCGGCCCATGGCTATGGTCCTGTGTTAGCGGCTGGCGCTGAAGTGATCAGGATGTTGGAAATGCACGACTTTGAGATCAACGACAGTTCGGTGCAGCTACTGGACGAATCTTCTAAGAACTGATCACTATCGATATTCGATAAATAGAGAGAGGGCCTGTGAAAGCAGGGCCTCTCTTTTTTTGTTTTAACTTGTCAATGCCGACTTACTTATCAAATACTACCCCCATTCCAAACATTAAAGCCCCCTATCCTATCCAACAGGTCCTTAAATTAGTGGTAAACCTAATAAACCTAAATGACCATGTTGCGAGTAATATGTTTGGCAATATTTGCCCTTTTGGCCTGTAAGGCTGATGCCGTTAAAGAGTCCCCTGAAAAAAATGAAAGTGAAACCATCCAGTCTTTGTCCGTTGTGGGAACGCAATTGGTTGATGAAGGGGGAAGCCCATTGGTACTTCGTGGGGTGAGTTTTGGTTGGCATAATTGGTGGCCCCGTTTTTATAATGAGGAGGTGGTTAGCTGGCTCAAGGAAGACTGGGGTGTCAATGTGGTTCGGGCAGCCATGGGCGTAGAACCAGCAGGTGCCTACCTGTCGCAGTCGGATTGGTCCAAAGAAAAAATAGAAGCAGTGGTAGAAGCAGCCATAGCAGCTGATATTTACGTGATCATCGATTGGCATAGCCATCATATTTTTACAGAGGATGCCAAGGCCTTTTTTCAGGAAATGGCCCGTAAGTACGGTGAGCACCCTCATGTGATCTATGAAATATATAATGAGCCTGTGGATGATACTTGGGCAGAAGTGAAAGCCTACAGTGAAGAGGTAATCCGTGCCATTCGGGAAATAGACCCAGACAATCTTATCCTGATAGGCTCGCCCCATTGGGATCAGGATATCCATTTGGCGGCTGATGACCCTATTGTCGGTTTTGATAATTTGATGTATACCTTGCATTTTTATGCTGCTACCCATAAGAAATTTTTAAGGGACAAGGCGGATTATGCCTTAGACAAAGGACTTCCGCTTTTTGTGTCGGAATGCGCAGCCATGGAGGCCACTGGTAATGGTCCCATTGATCAGAAGTCTTGGACGGATTGGCATAGTTGGATGGAAAAGAATCAACTGAGCTGGTTGACTTGGTCGGTGTCAGACAAGGATGAAACCTGCTCCATGTTGAAGCCCTCAGCCTCCTCGAAAGGGAACTGGAAAGCTACAGATTTAAAAGAATGGGCAATCTTGACCAAGTCTTACTTGAAAACGGAATAGCATAGGACTTAGTAGAGCAACTGCATAGGAAAGTTTAAGTGTTTATTTTACATTTTAATTATTGATGGTTAAATTGTTCAAAATGACAGCCTTTACATAAGGTGGTTTTACCCAATTTAACCCTACTATTCTATGAAAAGACTATTCCTGTTCCTCTTCTTTGTAGTGACAAGCCTTCCCTTTTTGAATACTTTTTCTACCTACGGACAAAGTGATTTGCCTTTTACTCCAGCTGATACCGTTGTAATTCAAGTTAATTTTGATAAAACCGTTGGGGAGATGGATCCGGTTTGGGCCTGGTGGGGCTATGATGAACCCAACTACACCTACATGAAGGATGGCCAGAAACTTTTAACGGAAATCTCACAGCTCAGTCCGGTTCCGGTTAATGTACGGGCACATAGCCTATTGGTCACAGATGAAGGTACCCGGGCAGCCTTAAAGTGGGGTTCTACCAATGCCTACACGGAAGATGAGCAAGGTAATCCGGTATATGACTGGACCATTGTGGATAAGATTTTTGATACTTATGTGGAAAGAGGTATGAAGCCATTTGCGCAGATTGGATTTATGCCCAAAGCACTTTCTTCCAAGCCGGAGCCCTATCGGCATCATTGGAAGCCGGGAGCGAAATACGAAGAAATTTATAGGGGTTGGGCTTATCCCCCTAAAGATTATGAAAAATGGGCTGAGTTGGTTTTTCAGTGGGTGAGGCATTCTGTGGAGCGCTATGGAAAGGAAGAAGTGGAAAGCTGGTATTGGGAGCTTTGGAATGAACCTAATATTGGTTATTGGCAAGGCACCACAGAGGAATATATCAAGTTATATGATTACACCGCTGACGCGGTAAAGCGGGCACTGCCCACTGCCAAAATCGGCGGCCCTGAAACTACCGGTCCGGGTCATCCTGATGCAGCCAAGGTCTTAAAACAGTTTTTGGATCATGTCACCCAAGGGACCAATTATGTGACAGGGAAACAAGGTTCTCCTTTAGACTTTATTACTTTTCATGCCAAGGGAAGTCCCCGATTGGAGGATGGTGTGGTAGTGATGGACATGGGAAGGCAGTTACGGGATATTGATAAAGGTTTTGAAATTGTGGCTTCCTATCCTAGTTTAAAGAATTTGCCGATAATCATTGGAGAGTCCGATCCCGAGGGTTGTGCGGCCTGTTCTGAGGCGGATTACCCTCACAATGCTTATAGAAACGGAACCATGTATTCCAGCTATACGGCAGCTTCTTTTGCGAGGAAGTACCAGTTGGCAGACCATTATGGGGTCAACTTTCTGGGTGCGGTGACTTGGGGATTTGAGTTTGAGGACCAAGCTTGGTTTGCCGGGTTCAGGGATATGGCCACCAACGGTGTAGATAAACCTGTTCTGAATGTATTCAGAATGTTTGGTATGATGGATGGAAAGCGGGTACAGGTCCTCAATGGAGCGGGCAATAGTGATCAATTGGCATATGATGCCATGTCCATTAGAGATCATAGTGTCCGGGGGAATTTACCTGATATCAATGCATTGGCAGCGAAGTCTGAGGATCAAGTGACCATAATGGTTTGGAACTATCATGATAGAAATGAAACGGCTCCCGCTTCTCCTATCAGTTTGGATTTGAAAGGCTTGGAACCTGGGAAATACTTGCTAGAGCATTTTAGGGTAGACAAAGAAAACAGCAATGCCTATGAGCTTTGGAAAGCCATGGGATCCCCACAGTCTCCAAGTTCGGAACAAATCCGTCAATTGGAAAAAGCCGGTCAGCTGGATTTGTTAACCTCTCCCCAATGGATTTACGCCAAAGAGGGAAGTTTCCAGTTGGATATGGTATTGCCTCGTCAAGGAGTGTCGCTGCTCAAGCTGATCAGAAAGCCTTGAGGCCTTAAGTGAGTTGAAAGTTTGGGAGGAGCGTTGATAAGGTACAGTATGGAACAGTACACTTCCGGTTGAGATTGGCCTTATCTTAGTTTGGAAATAGGGGTTTACGGTAGGTTTAACAGCCTACATATAATATTATTATTACGATAATTTGGGTTTATTTTAATGTTTTAGGCTTAGTTCCTAAACATTTTCTGAAGAACCCCGGAGCATTTTTTCCGGGGTTCTTTCAGTTTAGTGAAATTAATAACCACCGCAAATAACAATTCAAATGAAACATCAGTTTTATGCCATTAGCGTTTTACTTGGGCTTTTGTGGAGCTCTTGTTCTGAAAAGAAAGTGACTCTCCGCATGGAAGAAGTACAAGTAGCTGCTCCTTTTGAAATGCCTGTCATCAAGGTGCCTGATTTTAGTGAGGCCGAGCGCTTTTTGATTACTGATTTTGGTGCTAAACAAGATGATCAAGAAGCTACTTCTAAAGCTATTGAACATGCCATCACTGCTGCTTTTGAGCATGGTGGAGGGAAGGTGGTTGTCCCAGCTGGAGAGTGGCCAACGGCAAAGATCCACTTCAAAAGTAATGTGAATCTCCACTTGGAGGAAGGGGCAGTATTGCTTTTTTCGGGAGATCCTCAGGACTATTTACCTGCGGTGCAGACTACTTGGGAAGGGATGGAGTGTTTTAATTATTCTCCCTTGATTTATGCTTTTGAGTGTGAGAATGTGGCCATTACTGGTACTGGCGAGCTTAGGGCCAAGATGGACACCTGGAAGGTGTGGTTTGCCCGGCCAAAGCCACATATGGAAAGTCTAAAAAGACTCTATAACCAAGCGGCGAAAGATGTGCCGGTGGAGGAAAGGCAGTTTGTGAATGATACTTCTCACTTTCGACCACAATTTATCCAGTTTAACCGGTGTCAAAATGTGTTGTTGGAAGGAGTTAAAATCAGGAACAGCCCGTTTTGGGTGATCCATCCATTTATGTCCAAAGATGTGGTGATCCGAAAGGTAAATGTCTATGCCCATGGGCACAATAATGACGGCGTGGATCCTGAAATGAGCCAAAATATGCTGATAGAGGACTGTGTGTTTGATCAAGGTGATGATGCCATCGCTGTAAAGTCCGGTAGAAACCAAGATGCATGGCGGTTGAATATGCCGACAAAAAATGTGGTGATTAGAAATTGTTTGGTGAAAAATGGCCATCAACTCCTTGCCATAGGAAGTGAGCTTTCTGGAGGAGTGGAGAATGTTTATATGGAGAACTGTGAAGTGGAGGCTGGCGCTAAACTTAACCATCTTTTATTTATCAAAACCAATGAAAGAAGAGGAGGCTATGTGTCCAATATCAGAATGAAAAACATCAAGTCAGGTAAAATTGATAAAGGCATTTTGGGAATAGAAACAGATGTGCTTTATCAGTGGCGGGATTTGGTGCCTACCTATGAGCGTAGATTAACTCCGATCAAGGAAGTTTATATGGAAAATGTCGAAGCCACAGATGTGGCATTTGTTTCACGGATTCAAGCCAATGTGGAAGAGCCTGTGGAAAATGTTCAGCTGAGAAATATTCAGGTAGATTCCATTAGAGGGGAAGCACTCATCAACGAAAATGTAAAAGGGTTTATGTTGGAAAATTGAAAAGGGAAATGCTAATCCTTCTACCTGTAAAAAGAAGGGTTTACTTGTTTAAAAGGTAATTTATAGGAGTTGATTGGAAAGGGTGTATTTATTTTTAAGTTTTGATTTCTTATTTTGCATAGTAAATCACCCCTAAAATCACCTCCCATTTGAGAATCGAGGATAAACTATTGGTCAATGAGATTCAAAAACGAAATAAAGATGTTTTTGAAGCACTTTTTCATGACTATTACCCTCCCTTGATGAAGTTTGCTGAAGGTTTTGTTTTTGATGTGGAGGTTTGTGAGGACATTGTTCAAAATATTTTTGTACACATTTGGGAACAAGCAGAGTACTTGAATATCACCACCTCATTTAAATCTTACTTATATAAAGCCGTCAAGAACCGTTGTTTGAATCATTTGAGAAGCCTTAAAATTGAGGACAAGCATCAGTTACTTTATTTGGAAGCCTGCTTGAATGATTCGAATGTTGATCTTGATGATACAGAGCTCATTCGAAAAATAGAACAAGCCATCAATGAATTACCGCCAAAAATGGCAGATATTTTTAAACTTAAATATGTAGAGGAAAATTCGGTAAGAGACATTGCTACCCAACTCAATATTTCTGAGAACACCATTAAAACCCAACTTTTGAGAGCAAAGGACAAGCTGAGGGTAACATTACGAGAAAACCTGAATTTAAATTTTATGCTTTAAGCAAGTAGGTGCTTTACAGAAGTAGGTTTTTGTTTTGCTAAATCGAATTATGTAATTTTAATAGGGTGTTATGCTGTTGTTTTTAGTGTTATTATTTTGTGTAAATGAATAAATATGAAATAAAATAAATTTTTCTTGTCACCTATTTGACGTGTTCGTGTGTCATAAGGAAAAAGCGTGCAAAAGGTGAAGAATTATTCTGAAAATATAGACTTTTCAATTATTTGGAAAAAGATCCACTCTTCCTTGTCGGAAGAAGAAGAGCAGCTGTTGAGGGATTGGTTAGAGGCAAGTCAGGATCATCAAGCTTATTTCAATAAAGTAAGCGATTTTTATAAAAGAGGCTCTCAGTTTGAAGATGCTGTTGATATCAGTAAAAAGGATTGGCCTAAGGTTTCATCTGAAATCAACATTTTCCAGCCCAAAAGGAAAAATAAGTTCATGGTGTATGTGGCGTCATTGGCAGCGACTATAGCGTTGATTTTGGCAGTGTTAGCCATTTTAAAGCCTGCCTTGTTATTTCAGGAAGAGGCTCCTCTTCAAGCCAATTCTACGATAATTCCTGGAACTGAAAAGGCCATCCTATTGATGGATGATGGCAGTTCTTACGACCTTTCTTCTGGAAATGACTTTAAGACGGAAGAAGGGGGAGCAAAAATTTCTATCCACGGAAATAAACTGGAATACAGTTCGGAGGATGCTGAGAGAGGGCAAGTGAAGTACAATACGCTGGTAATTCCTAGAGGAGGGCACTTTAAACTTACGCTGTCGGATGGTACTCAAGTGTGGATGAACGCAGGTTCGACTTTAAAATATCCAACCGCCTTTGTTGGTGGAGAGAGAAAAGTAGAGCTTACCGGAGAAGCATTTTTTGAGGTAGCAAGGAATGAGGAGAAGCCATTTAAGGTCATCAGTGGAGGTCAGGTGGTCCAGGTCTTGGGAACTGCCTTTTGCATCTCTTCTTATCAGGATCAACCAGCTATATACACCACCTTGGTAGAAGGGAAGGTAAATGTGTATTTGGAGGATCAACCTGAGGATTTACAAAGCCTATCTCCCAATGAACAAAGTGTTTGGGTAAAGGACGAGAAAGCCATTATGCGTCGAGAGGTTGATGTCATGGAATATGTTTCCTGGAAAGATGGTTGGTTTTATTTTAAGGACAAACAGTTGGATGCCATCATGATGGATATGGCCAGATGGTATGATATATCATTTCAGTTTGAAAGTCAGGAAGCAAAGAAAATCCCTTTTACAGGAAAAATACGGAGGTACGAAAACTTAGAAGACCTTTTGAAATTATTAGAAAAAACAAGAGAAGTTGAATTCACAATAGAAAGGAGGAATGTTATCATAAAATAAAAAAGGAGGATGTTGGTAGCATCCCCCCGAAAACGATTCGATTAAATCAAAATGTTTTACTTCAGCAACCCAAAATTATGAAAAAAAAACCCAGTAACCTACCCTTAGGGATAAGGTGTAAAATGTTGTTAATCATGAAATTCACGCTAATTCTCATCTTGGTCGGAGTGATGAAAGTTTCAGCAAGTGCTTATTCACAAAATGTGAAATTGGCACTGAATTTACACCAAGCGACCATCGAGCAAGTGTTTGAGGAAATCAAAAGACAAAGCGAATTTAATTTCCTCTATCGGTCAGATTTGATCAAGGAAGTCCCAAAAGTGGATGTCAATCTGAATAAAGTGAGTTTGGAAAAGGTGTTGGATCAGGTACTTGTACCCTATCAATTTACCTACGAAATCCACGACAAGACAGTAATCATCAGAAAAAAAGAAAGCAACTCAAAGTATGAAACACCATTACTCAAAAAGAAAAGTGCCATTGACATATCCGGAACTGTTGTAGATGAAAATGGACAACCCATTCCTGGAGCTACCATTCAAGTGCAAGGAACCACTAGAGGTACTGTAACGGATATCGATGGAAAATTCAGTATTGATGTCGATGAGGGAGCTACCCTAATTTTTAGTTTTATTGGCTATGAACAGCAAACGGTAGAAGTAGGAAACCAAACTGTCTTCAACATCTCATTATCCCCAGACCTGAAATCACTGGATGAGGTGGTTGTGGTTGGTTACGGTACACAGAAAAAAGTGAATGTGATTGGGTCAGTATCCCAAATTTCCTCTGAAAGCATAGAGAACCGACCAGTTCCAAATGCAACCCAAGCCTTGACCGGTCAAATGCCGGGGGTCACCGTAATACAACGCTCAGGTCGCCCTGGGCAGAGTAGCGGATCCATACGTGTAAGAGGGGTAGGGTCTTTTGGAGCTACTCCCAATGCACTAGTGATCATTGATGGTATTCCGGGTACTTTGGATGATATTAACCCTAATGATATCAAGTCTGTTTCGGTACTAAAGGATGCTTCCTCGGCAGCAATTTATGGAGCTAGGGCCGCAAATGGGGTTATCTTGGTTACCACAAAAAGTGGCAGTGAAAGCAAGCTGACGGTTAATTATAATGGTTATGTGGGATTCAATGAAGCTACGGAACTGCCTGACTTGGCCAATTCTTGGGAATACGCGGAGCTGTACAATATCGCATCAGGAAGCAATAGCTACACTGAGGAGGATATTGAAACTTATCGGAATCAATCTGACCCCGATAATTATCCCAATACCCGTTTTTTGGAGGAGTTGTTTTCCAGAAAAGGCGTACAGACAGGTCATACGGTCAGCCTAAATGGTGGAGGGGATATCCATAAATACTTTCTTTCTGCGGGATACCTTGGACAGCAAGGAATCATAGAGCGAAACAATTATAATCGGTATAATATTCGGTTGAACTTAGAAAGTGATCTTGGCGAAAGCCTTACCATGACCACCCGGCTGTTTGGCGCCTTTGAAGAGCGTAATGAACCTCAGGCCACGGCCAATAAGGGGGGAGAGCTTTCTGATCAGTTGATCCAAAATGCGCTACGTTACCCGGCAGTATATTTAGGACAAGCCTCAAATGGCGATTTTGGTATTGGCCCTGAAAGTGGCGGTACTCCGATTTCTTGGTTGCAATCTGCGTCCTACCTCAAAAATCCGGAGTCCAGAATGGGCGTAAATGTCAGGTTAGCTTGGACACCCGTTAAGGGATTAGTGTTGACTGGAATAGGCGGTTATAATTTCACTTTGTTAGAGCAGCGTTCTTATTTGGCCTCCCAAAGGTTGAATGACGATGTGTACCTGGCCCAATCTTATTTGAACCAATACAGTAACAAGCAGGTCTATAAAACTACCCAACTGTTAGCAGAGTATACCAAGGAGATCAATAACAATACCTTGGATTTTCTGGTTGGCTACTCTTTTGAGAACCAAATTCTCAATTACTTTAATGGTTACCGACAGGATTTTCCGAGTAACGACTATACCGTGCTAGGAATGGGAGGTGCGGACAACCAGCTTTCAGGAGGGTATGATGATGAGTGGGCGATCCAGTCCTTGTTTTCCCGATTGAAATACAATCATAATGAAAAATACCTGTTGGAGGCTACCGTGCGTTATGATGGTTCTTCCCGATTTCCAGAAAGTAACAAGTATGCGCTCTTTCCCTCCATGGCTTTGGGCTGGAGGCTTTCAGAAGAAGACTTTTTCGAAAATGTGAATTGGATCTCCGACCTAAAAGTTAAGGCTTCATGGGGGGTATTGGGTAACCAGAATATAGGGAACTATCCATACCAAAGGGTTTTGCAATCTGAGAGAAACTATCCAATTGGTGGAGGTATTGCTACTGGCGCGGCCTATTCCACTTACAAAGATGCTGACATCAAATGGGAATCTACGACCACCACGGATGTAGGGTTTGAAGCAGGATTTTTTGAAGGCAAATTGACCTTGAATGCCACCTATTTCAACAGGGCCACCACGGATATTCTGTTCCAGCCTTCTGCTAGTGTATCATCCGTTTTGGGTGTAAGCATGAGTGAAACCAATACCGGAGAGGCTAAAAACGCAGGTTTTGAATTTGATTTGGGATACCGAAATAGAAGCGGGGATTTTGAATATTCCTTTGCCGGAAATCTTTCCTTGATCAATAATGAAGTGGTCACTCTCGGATTAGGTAACGTGGAGCAGCCAAATGGCTTCGTGGGCAATGGTTCCAATTTGTTTATTGGCTATCCCATGGAGATGTACTATGGGTATCAATCAGACGGGGTATTTCTTAGCCAAGAGGACATAGGTGATTGGCCCACTCAAACTGCTGTCAACCCTAACCCTCAGGCAGGGGATATTCGGTATAAGGACATCAGCGGTCCAAATGGTGTCCCTGACGGGCAGGTTGATCCTACCTATGACCGTACCTATTTGGGAAGCAGGATTCCCAAATATACCTTTGGATTTAACTTCGGTCTGAACTATAAAAGCTTTGACTTTTCAGTCTTGATGCAAGGTGCGGCTGGTGTCAATGGCTTGTTGAACAACTATGCAGGATGGGCATTTTTCAACTTGGGTAATATCCAGAGGTGGCAGATGGAAGGAAGGTTTGACCCGGATAATCCTGAGCGTTACCCCGATTATCCTCGCTTGGAAGTGATCACTAATAGTGGCACACCCAACACGGTACTTTCTGATTTTTGGGTGATGAATGCCGCTTACCTCAGGGTGAAAAACCTTCAGCTCGGCTATACCCTTCCGCAAGCAGCTGTAGAAAGAATAGGACTTCAAAAAGCAAGACTTTATTTGAGTGGAGAGAATCTTCTTTCCTTCAACTCCTACAGGCAAGGTTGGGATCCGGAAATCAATACTTCTGGGGCATATTATCCCATCTTGGCCACATATACTTTAGGTGTAAATATTAAATTCTAAGACCATGGCATTTCCCAAAATAATACATAAAAAATCAAGAAGTATTTTCAAGTCAAAAGTGATTTTAAGCTTTGCGCTGCTTTTGGTGTTTTCTTGTGAGGATAAGCTTTCCCAATATCCATCAGATGCATTTGCCCAGGAAAACTTTTGGAGAACTGAATCGGACGCATTGATTGCATTGACTGGAATGTACCGTGGTGCTATTGAATTTGGTACCCAAGTCGTGCCCAGCGATTGGTGGACCTATTGTGGAATAGTTTTTTTGGAATTGGCGACAGACAATGGTTATGACCGTCGAGGAGATAATTCTACCATTAACAGGTTGACCAATGGTACCCTTTTGCCCAATAATAATGTCATCAATGGTTATTGGCAAGGGTCTTATAAAAGGATCGCGATCTGTAACGATTTTCTGGAAAATATAGAATCCGTAAATATGCCAACCGAAAAAATCCAACGAATGGCCGCGGAGGCGAAGTTTTTACGAGCTACACAGTATTTCTACATGTCGCAATTTTGGGGGGCAGTCCCTTTGGTGACAGAAACTTTGACTCCAGAAGAGGCCAATAATGTGGTGAAAGCGGAGAAGTCTGTTATTGTACAGTTTGTGATAGATGAGCTTACTGCTGCTGCTCAGGACCTACCTGCTTATGGGGATCTTCAGGCATCAGAAACAGGAAGAGCCAGTAAGCAGGCCGCCTTGGCATTTTTGGGTAGAATATACCTTAGTGAAAAGAGGTTTACAGAAGCTGCTGCAGCCTATAAGCAAATCATTGATTTGGGAGATAATGAAATTGATCCGGATTACCAATCCTTGTTTAATCCCAATGGGGAAAATAGCTCAGAAAATATCTTCAGCTCTCAATTTGCTCCAGGCCAGGCACCGAATGCTTTGCCACAACATACCTATCCGGCCATTTCCGGTGGTTGGCATTTTGTGAATCCTTTGGGCAGCCTGACTGATGCTTATGGGTTTGATGATGGAAGCCCTCTTTCCTATGACGACCCTAGGTTCAATTATGATGATATGGGTGAGAACAGGGATCCTCGGTTCAGGTATAACTTCCTTTGGAACAACAGTACCTTTGGATCAAATGTCTATAACTGCCACCCGGACGCCACCAGTTCAGTGGATCAGCTGACTTACTCTAAGCAAGCCACCAGAAGCGGCTACGGCCTTAGGAAGTTTTTTGATGAGTCTTTTTCTGGCAACTTAAGAAATGATTATGGGGGGAATATTCCAATTATCCGCTATGCAGAAGTACTGCTAAGTTACCTTGAAGCAGAATTGGAAGCAGGCAACCCGATTACCCAAGACTTGCTCGACCTGACGATCAACGCAGTTCGTGGACGGGCATCAGTGGGACTTCCTCCGATTCAAGAGACCAACGCCGAAGCTTTGCGTCCTATACTGAGAAATGAAAGAAGAATTGAATTGGCCTTCGAAGGTGTCCGACTTTGGGATATTTTTAGATGGGAAATCGGAGAAGAAGTGTTGGTGGGTGATTTTTGGGGAGCTCCTTTTCCTGACTCAGAGAAATATGCCACTACCTCCAAAAAACTTGATCCGGATTTTAGGTGGTTTGTGACTTCGAAAAACTTTAGGCCAGGGGTGGATGATCAATGGCCCATTCCAGAGTCTGAGGTAAATATCAATCCAAACCTTGGACAATAAGTAGAATTTGGTCATTAAATAATTTTTGAAATATGAAAAGAAGACATGCTGTTAAAGCCATTGCCTTAAGTTCTGTTGTTCCACATGTTTTGCTAGGAGGAACACCTTTGAAAAAGGGGAAGGTGATTTCTTTAACACTAACAAATAATAAAAGCTATGAAAGCCCTTGGCATCTTTGGCCAGACATGAAGTGGGTTGGTCCGGAGTTTTGGGGAAATAGGCTGCAAGATTGGGAAATCAGACAAGGCAAAGCCACCTGTGTGGTGCAAGGTAATAACAGGACCCTATATACATTGTCCCATGAATTAGGCGATCAAACGGGCGGTTTTGAGTTCAATGTTACCCTGGATTGGTTGGCAGAAAATGCAAGTTCAGATGTCTATGCCGGTTTTCGCCTAGGGGCAAAAGGAAAATTTGATGACTATCGATCGGCTGCGGTGTTTGGCCAAGGGCTCGATGCCGGTATCACAGGAGATGGGAAGTTGTTTATTGGAGATAATAAAAATGCTGAAAGTATACCTTTGAACCAAAGCCTGAGTTTGAAGTTAGAGGCTGAGCCTAAAGCAGGGCTTTATAATTTGAAATTGACAGCCCTTTCTGAAAGCGGAGATACGTTAGCAGTGCATCAGGTTGAGGGGATTGCTTCGGCGGCTGTTTCAGGAGCTTTGGCTTTGGTTTCTCATTTTCCTGGTGAATCCAAACAAGGAAGTGATCAGCCTTCTGTGGCCTTTTCCCATTGGAAATTAAATGGAGCAAAAGTGTTGCAGTTTGAAGATCGTGAATTTGGGCCGATTTGCTTTGCGCAGTACACCTTGCATGAAAATACGCTTAAGTTGAATGCCCAGCTGGCTCCGATTGAGGCCATAGCAGGTCATAAGATATCCTTGAAAACTAAAACCAATGGAAAGTGGGAAACTATACAGGAAAGTAAGGTGGATCCCATGGGAAGGGTGGCACAGTTTAGAATAGAAAATTGGAAACAAACTGATGCTGTTCATTATCAGGTTCATTTGGAATTGCCTCTTTTGGAGCAAGTGAAAACTTATACTTATGAGGGGACTATTGCCAAAGAACCTACAGCTATGTCTCAGGTGAAAATGGCTGTATTTAGCTGTAATGCAGATTATGGCTTTCCAGATGGGGAAGTCAGCGAGCATGTGGCCAAACATCAGCCAGACTTAGCGGTGTTTTTAGGGGATCAGTTTTATGAAAGTACGGGAGGTTTTGGAATACAAACCTCTCCCATAGAAAAATCCTCCTTGGACTATCTCCGTAAATGGTACATGTTTGGTTGGTCCTACCGCGAAATATTCCGTCATATTCCCAGCGCCTTTATCCCAGATGACCATGATGTTTATCATGGAAATGTGTGGGGCGAAGGAGGTAAGCATGCTCCCTCGGATGAAGGTTGGGGCTATGTCGCCCAAGATCAAGGGGGATATAAAATGCCTCCAGAATGGGTGAATATGGTTCAGAAGACACAAACGGGACATTTACCGGATCCCTATGACCCAAGTCCTGTCAAACAAGGGATTGGTACCTATTATACAGATTGGATTTATGGTGGAGTCAGTTTTGCGATTTTAGAAGATAGAAAGTTCAAGACTGCCCCAAAAAATGTACTCCCTGAAGAAGCAAAAGTCACCAATGGTTTTATCCAAAATCGGGATTTCGATATTAAAAAATACTATGATATTGAAGCCCAGTTATTGGGAGAAAGACAATTGGAATTTCTTGAAAGTTGGACGGTAAATTGGCCCAAGTCAGTACAGATGAAGGCAGTTTTGTCCCAGACCAACTTCTGTACTGTTGCCACCTTGCCTGAAGGAAGTATTATCGATAGTATCGTTCCGAAATTGCCTATCCCGACCCCTGGGGAGTATGTCTCTGGAGATGCGCCGACATCGGATATGGATTCCAATGGCTGGCCTCAAAAAGGTAGGGATGAAGCCTTGAAAATTATCAGGAAGTCCTTTGCCTTACATATTGCGGGTGACCAGCATTTGGCCAGCGTGGTGCATTATGGGGTGGATGAATTCGGAGATTCAGGATATGCCTTTGCAGGACCTGCCCTCAATAATCTTTTCCCCAGGAGATGGTGGCCCCAATTGAGCGATGAGCATCAACCGCTGCCAGGAAAATCCAAAAATACAGGTAACTTTCATGATGGCTTTGGGAATAAGATGACCATACATGCCGTGGCCAATCCCTCCCAAAGTGGGAGAGAGCCTGCGCTCATTTATGATCGGGCAACAGGATATGGGATAGTGACCTTTGACAAATCCGCCAGAAATATGAAGTTGGAATGTTGGCCTAGGTATGTGGATCCCGAAAAGAATCCTGATGGGCAATATGAAGGATGGCCAGTTATGGTTTCCCAAGATGATAATTACGCCAGAAAGGCTGTTGGGTACCTTCCGTTACTGAAAATAGAAGGCAAACCAGATCCGGTTTTGAAACTGGTCAATGAAGCCACCGGACAGACGGAATATTGCTTGAGGATTAAGGGGAATAGTTTTAGACCTAAGGTATTCGAAAAGGGTAAATATACCGCTATCATCCAAGAAGAGGAATCAGGACAATCTCAAGTGCTGGCGGGCTTGGTGCCTAGTAATGAAGAAGGGGCTTTTCGGACTGTTTCTTTTAAAGTATAGGCAGCTTTCAGCATAGTTAAACAGGAAGTATAACAGCAGGTCATGGGCCTGCTGTTTTTCAATCTGTCAGTGACTTTAATTCTTAAGCGATTTACTCAGGTCAGGATGGAGCTTTTTGGCTAAAGGTATATTGATGAATTCTTTTAAATCTTTTAAAGCGATGACCTTGTAATTGTGTTTGGACAAGTACTCCAAATAGCTTTTGAATAGTTCTGGAGGGGTATTGACCCATGGATGCTCCAGATCCGGAACGCCATGAAAAGTCAAGACAACTATTTTTCCATTTTTCGCCTCTTGGAGCGCGGCCATGATTTCATTTTTGTTCTCTGCTTGAGGTGCCCAACTTGGGATTAAAAAAGGATGGTCTTTTAGGGGATCGTAGGCACGGCTTCCTCCTGCCCTGGCGAAATCATAGTCTTTGGAATCAAGGACCCTCAAGGATAAACTGTCAAGGCCATATCCTGGATAAGCAAAACTCTTTGGTGAGGATATCTCCAAGGAATCGCATTTGTTTTCGATATAGCTTAACTGAAATTTGATTTCATCTTCATTCAGCTGGTCCACATGGGTATGGGATTGGGTATGGTTGCCTATCTCGAAACCCATTTTGTCCAAGGTCTGAATTTGTCGCCAGTTCATATACAGACTGCTGTCTGCATAGTTGGGAGGAAATTCGCAAACAAAAAAGGTGGCCGCAAACCCATGTTCTTTGAGTAAGGGAGCCACTAATGAATAGTGACTGGCAGGAGCATCGTCGAAGGTCAATACCACCAGTTTGTCAGGAATAGGTTTTTTAATAATTTGGGAGAAACAAACCAATGGGAAAAATGTAACAAGCAGAAGTATGAGGTGTTTTTGCATTGGTTATGAATTAATTTCAGTACTCGATTAAAATGAAAAGATAAGAGCTAGTTTTATAATTTAAAGTCCATTGACAATGGATTTTTCAGCTTCCACCCATACAGCATATCCTTGCTCATTGAGGTGGGTTCCATCATTGGTCAAGTTCTTTTTCATCAGGCCTTCTTGGTCGATGAAATATCTATTGAGGTCAATGATGCGGTATTCGTATTTAGATTCATTTTCTTTGACAATTTGATTTATCAAATCGATACTTTCTTTCATTTCAGGCTTGGCATTGGGTAGAATTGTTTGAACAAAAACTTGGGTTTTAGGCGTTCTCTTTTGGATTGTTATTGCGATTTTGATGATGTTTTTTGCAATATATTCTGGGGAAGGGATTTTGCTATGGTAAACTACATTTGGTCTCGGTTCATTCTCCTGATGGTAATTTGACAAATCGTTGATACCGATGAGTAAGAAAACAGCCTTAGGGGTATAATGAACAATCTCTTCCAATCGAGCTAAAACGCCATCGGTTACATCCCCTGATATTCCCCTGTTTCTTATATTGAGCAAATTAAACTTTTCGCTCCAATCTTTTCCTTGTTCGGTGATGCTGTTGCCGACAAATACAATATCTCCAAAGTTTAGTGGATTTTCTTGAAAGGCTTTTATCCTTTTTTGATAATGGCCGACAGTCCATTCATTATGGTATTTAGTTACTACTTTTTCTGTTGGGTAAAGAACCAGATCACCAGTCTGCTTTTTAAAAGAGCCACAGCCAATGATTAGAAAGAGTAGACAAATGATCAATAAGGTGTGGCGAGGGTATTGTTGTCCATTTTTCATAATGAATAGGGTTAAAACTTTTATTGGTGTGTGGTTTGGAATCTACTTTGGTTGCTATTTAAGTTTAGATTTTATCCATTTCAAAATCACCCTTCTAGTTTTTTCAGAAACCCAATGCTCATTGATTGGAGTAATTAAAGCTTCTTTCTCACTTTTTAAAACATTATAAACAATATAACTGGTCGTAGGAGGGCAGGTGTTGTCATTGTACCCCCAGGTCATAAAGACAGGAACTTCAATTAATTTGGAAAAGTTAACCACATCATAATACTGCAGGGTTTTGATTTTTTCGGGTGTCAGCATGTCATTGAAACGGTTCAAATGAGGATAACCACCAGCTCTATTCCCTTTGTATCCTGCCATATCGCTTAAAGCAGGATGGTTTGCAGCACAAGCTGTTATCCTATCGTCCAAGCCTGTTGTAATCAAGGCTAAGGCACCTCCTTGACTACCACCTTGTGCAATCAGGTTTTTCCCATCCCACTCTGGTAACGTGGTCAAAAAATCCAATGCCCGCACACAAGAGAGGTAGACTTTTTTCATATAGTAATTGTCCCGATTGTTCAAGCCATTGACTAGATAGCTATTGTCACCATTTCCAAAAGAATTGCTGATCTCTTTGTAAGCATCAGCATCTAGATCAGGCCGAATTCCGTGTATTTCCATATCAAAGCGGATGACTCCAGATTCAGCATAAAATAGATGTTTTAAGGGGTTCATAGGCTTTATTCCGGCACCTGGAGGAGCAAAAACTACTGGGAATGTGCCTGTCTTTTTTGGAATCGTGAGGTACCCGTATACTTGTTGTCCTTTTTCAAAGGCTTGTATTTTAACTAAATAACAATCCAATTTGTCATTGGAATATTCGGGGACAAAAGTCTTTTCTACGACCATAGGGCATTTTGCAGCTTCTTTTTTAGCGGTTTCCCAGAAACTTATAAAATCTTCAGGGAATTGGGTAAAAGGTTCTAATTTCTCTGGCTCAAACCCGACCTTTACATGATGCTTGTATATTTCTCCATTTAGCACTACTGTAAACCAGCAATCCCTAAAACCGGGAATGGAGGAAGTCCCTAGTGATAGCTTGGCTTTTCCTTTTTTTAACACTATTTCACCCTCTTGATCTGCTGGCATCATTTCAGGACCGATTTGATAGGATACCGTTTTATCATGTACTGGGATACCGTACTCATACAGTGAAATGGTTACAGATGCTTCTTCACCTATCTGATAAAGCCAATCCTGATGATTTGGTTCTGTTACCCATAAGACATTACTTCGGGAAGGGTAATTTTGAGCAAAAGACGAAACTGTTACAAGAAAAAATAAAACAGTAAGATAAATTGATTTCATATCTGATGTGCGTTAATACTTAGGTGTAATAAAAAAGAGAGGTTATTCCAACTTCCTTTAAGTAAGCTAGAATAACCTAAAAATAGTAAGTCGAAGTCGCTTATTTGACCAATTTATACATCTCAGAAGCGGCCAAAAGGAAACAACCGAGACCATAATCTTCAAAATCAGGTTTGCTAGTATAAGTCACAGGCTGTCCGTCTTTGGGTTCTTTTCCTGTACCTTGAAGGAAGCCCAAGTAGCCATTGTCATGGACGGCCTCTTTGGAGATGGCATTCCAAGCTTTAGTAATGGCAGGCATATAGACATCTTTTTCTAACAGGCCATTATTGACTCCCCAGGCCATTCCATAGAGGAAAAGGGCGGTGCCAGAAGTTTCCTTCCCCTCAAAGTGGGTAGGGTCATGCAGGCTGACATTCCAAAATCCATCGGTTCTCTGTACCGTCAAAACGGATTTGAGCATACGTTGCAGCATATTGATATATTCAAAGCGATGGGGATCATCTTTGGGCAAAAACTCCAAAGTCCTCACCATAGCCGCCACTACCCAGCCGTTGCCGCGTGACCAATAGCAGTCATTGCCATTAGGTTCTTGGTAGGGAGGCAGAAAGTCTTTATCTCTCCACCAAAGGTCATCAATAGGATTAAAAAGCCCTTGGGTGACTTTGGTATCCATGTACATTTCATACATGCGCTCAGAATATTTCTTGTCCCCAGTGATGCTGGTGAGCTTGGCAAAGACCGGCATGGCCATTTGCAGGGCATCAATCCAATCCCAATCATTGATTTTATAAGTCTCTATCATATCATCAATTGAAGATTGGATATCCCGGATCCTTTCGGGCTGTGGGTCTATTTCATATAGCATGATATAAGTTTGGCCTGCGCAGTGATTGTCGGCGTGTCGGGTTTGGGCCCCATTTCTTAACCCCCAGTGATGTGCTTCTCCCCATTTTACGGCATAGTCATAATAGGTTTTGTCATCTTTCAGAGCATAAAGGGCCATCAATCCTTCATAATATACCGCACGGGTCCAAAGGTTGCTGGGGCGTTCTCTGTTGGTGATGACATTGACACCAGGGTCTGGCCATTTGTTCATTAGATACTGATTGGTCAAGACCATCTGGTCCATGACTTCCTTTTGAGAGGGAAGTTCTTGTGCCTTGGTCCAGCCAGCCGAAAATAATAAGGCAATAAGGAGGACAGCTATACGGTTATTTTGCATGATATATTGAATTGTTTTTTGCATTGATGCAATTACTCTCCCTAATATAAAAACTTGCTAGTAATCGGGCATGCTGATATGTCCTGATCGAAGGTTTAAGAAGCTGAAGTCTTTGTGAAAGGAATATTCTAATCATTTAAGATATTGATAGTAACAAGAGATACAACAAAATACCTAGTCTGAGGTATTTTGTTGTCAATAAGAAAGCATTAGTTTTAAAGCTTGAAGGTTTGAAGAAAATATCATTTTGATTGATAATCAGATGGGACAAGGAAAATTAGCATTGCTTACGGATGAGGAATTATTAGCGGAAGCTAAGAAAATGAAATCTACCAAAATTTATGACGCAGCCCTCTTTGGGCTTTTGGTGGGGATTGCCATCTATAGCTCCCTGGTCAATGGCTTTGGGTTGCTTACTTTTTTGCCCTTGGTTTACCTTCCCATAGCAGGTAAGAACAAGGCTAAAGCCAGGGACTTAAAGCAAATTTTGAAAGAAAGGAATTTGAGTGAAGGGTAAAACGAGCTTGGATTACAAACTCAATTTGAATCACACCTAAGAGGAATAAAATTTCTCAGTTTAACCTTAATTATATTTAAAACAATGAAGTATTTGAGACGACTTTTTCTTGCAATAATTTTAACCACTTTTATGGCCAGTTGCAGTGGAGTGGAATCCTCCTGGAGCTGCTTTGGTGCTTCCACTCCTACCAGTTTCACAATGGACAATGATGGACAAACAACAAAATCCGTAACGCTCTACAAGCACAACAATCAATTAGGATTTGATCGGGTGGGTACACTTGAAATAACAGCTAATTCAGAAAAAACAATCTGTTTAGAAGGTGAAGGAACGATAGAAAAAGGGCTTTACATTTATGAAAATGGTACGTTACATAAAGTGTATTTGAAACAACTTGAAAGCCAGCGCCTAAAGTTTAGCGAGACCGCTTTTCGAATAGCCATCCCAAAACAATTGAAAGACCTAATTGATCAAGAGAGCTAAAAGGTGAGTGAAGCGTATTTTGAAAGAAAATAAATTGGTTAATGGGATTCTGGGACTACTAGGGAGCATTTTATTATTGGGTTTATTTGATTATTGTCTCTAAAATCCAAGGCAAAAGCACCCCTGCTTTTAAGGATATTAGGTTATGAAAGGGTAAGTACAATAAAGGAGAGATAATAGATAGGGTTGCCTATGACTTAAAACTCAAAACTATCGGGCTGATTGTTAACATGTTAATGGTTTGGATGATCGTTAAATCAGGTATTTAGTGAAAGGGTTTTATATTAAGTGCCAAGAATAGATTTGAAGAGAAATTCGATCTATCTGGAACAGTTTAATATATAGTCCACAGATAGATACAGATGAACACAGATTTGTAGTGAATGGATAATACCTATCTGTGTTCCTCCTTTTTATCTTTGGCCAGACCATAGTGAGTGGTATCTTGAAATCATGATGTTTTGCTGTTCTGGCTACTAAGTGAAAAACCTTATTCAGCTATCTTTTCACCATTAAGTGTAATGTTCTCCAGTTGAAGATTATGGATATAATCGATATCGATTCCTTTTTCCTCAGGAGCAGAAAGACTCAGGTTTTTTAGGCTTACTTCAGACACCTGGTATTGATCTGAAGATTGGGTATTAAAGATGCGATCACATTCCAGATTGATATTGTGGAAAGATATGTTATTTGCAGCAGAAGTTTTGATGCCGCTTTCACCCTTTAGATCGAAAAACTGAGTCCAAGGTTTGATATAGAGCATATTGGCTGCATTTCCACTGATGTTCTCCAGCTGGATATATTCATAATGCTGCGGGGTGTCGGGACGCATTTTGAGCCATAGCAAACGGGTCGCATGAGAAACCTTCGTTCTACGCAAGATGATATTCCTATTGTGAATTGATTCACTTCCACAGGTCAAGGCGCTGTGACAGTAGCCAAACTCACAGTCTTCAATGATGATGTTGTAGTTGCCGCCGTTATCTGGGTCCTTATCTGCATTTGGTCCTTTCCCGCCCTTCAGGGCGATGGCATCGTCATTGACCGACATGTAGCAGTTTTTGACCAATACATTTTTGCAGACATCCAAGTCGATGGCATCTGAGCTAGGCGCTTTTTCCTTTGCAGGTTGGTGTGGAGCAAAAATATACAAGCCCAAGATTTTCACATTTTCGCATTTGTAATAGTGGGAAGTCCAAAATGGAGAATTGATCTGGCTGATATCGGATACTTGCACATTCTTGCTATTGGAAATAAAGAGCAGGCGAGGACGCATTTCATCCACATTGGTGCAGTTCGGGTTCCATTCTCTTCTGAGCCAAAAAGCTTTCCAGAAACGAAGGCCGTTGCCATTGAGGGTGCCTTTGCCTGAAATGGTGAAACCATCCAAACCGTCAGCATTGACCAGCGCAGCAAAGTACTTGCGGTTTTGTCCCTCAATACGTGTCATCAATAGCTTAAAGTGGCTGATGTCATCACTGCCTTTAAGCACAGCACCCTCTTCCAAATGTAGGTGAGTGCCTTGCTTGAAAAACAAAGAACCACTTAGGAAAGTCCCTGCCGGGATGATAATTACCCCGCCACCTTCTTGATGTGCCTTGTCTATAATGGCTTGGATTTGCGCTGTTTGTAAAAGGGTACTGTCCTTTACCACTCCAAAGTCTGTAATTCGGTAATGTTTTCCCAGTTGGTCAATATCAGTAGCTTGGGTGTCACTGAACCAATCTGGCACAGGAGAGCCATCAGGAAAAGTGTCTTTTTGTGCAAAAGAATTAGTGTTGAAAAGGGTAAGGAGAAGGAATAAAATCAGGGAGTTTCTCATGAGGTATTCAGGTTATTGTTGGTTTAATTGTCCAGTCAATCTATGTGATTTGGCCTATGGTTTTCTACGATCTCTTATTTTTAAGCTTGAAAAGGGAATTTAGGTAATCCATTAAATAGATCAATCCTGTATTGTTCTGATATTTCTAAGTTTTTAACCTAACAGGTATTTTATAATCTATAAGAAAATCTTAGTTTTATTGCTTGTTTATTTTTCAGGCTGTTGTAGATGGAAAAAGAGTCTTTTAAATATTAAAAAGATTGAAAGGCGCTTATAGTGTAGAAAACAAAAAGGTACAAAGATGAAAGACTTCTTAAGGAAACTAAAATTGGTTAAGGATATATCCATTGAGTTAAATATTCAAAAAAATGACTTTGTTAGTAACTTTAAAAGAAATGTAGATGAAGGTAGTACTGGTTTTATGTCAGATGCTTTTGATATTTTTTCATCTAGTAAAAATGAATATAAAGGTTATGTAAGGTTTGACCACTTTAAAATAAAAAGAAGGAGGCGTTTTTTAGATATGAATCTAAACTTGGCTGTTGCCAAGGGGACATATGTACAGAGAGGTGATTTACTGATTGTTGAAACAGAAATAAATGGATTCAATGGAGCAATGATGCCTTTTTACATAATCCTGCCAATTTTTTATTCAATTTTTATTGTAGTGTTAATATTTAACGAAAATGTCGGAGGAAAGGAAGTTGGCTTTGCTATACCATTTTTAATTATCCATGCAGCCTTTCTGTTAGGAATACCTTACCTAATGATGAGAAAAAGTATCAATAGAATGGCTCATGAGCTGGAAAGAGAATTCTTCTATTTAACGAAAGCGATATCTCGTAGCGAGTAACCGTTTTTGAAATAATGATTGAGCCTTAATTTTATTCATTAAAAAATGGATAGTAGGAACAGAAAATGAAGTTGAGGTATATGATTTAAAAGTAGTACTTCCTTTATACAAGTTTCTGGGTGAGATGTGGGGACCATTAGATTTGGAATAAGTCAAAAACAATAAGAGTTTATAACTATTTATTATTACTCTGATTTTGAGAGCTTATCTTGAGCTCCCTTTGAGTTAAAAAAATAAAATCCCCATGGTGGATGGATTGGATCATTTGTTAATTCTTTTATTGAGCACAAAGAACATTTAAAACTAGTCCAACTCTCGCAAACCATGGAGACCTTACTGAAATTATTAGCCCTAAGCTTAGTTTAACTAAACTTCTTCAATCTGCTAAAATTTAGCTGAGAAGGGCTATCCATAACGTGCAGAAACCTATCATTTTTGAACATCCTGGAAAATGATAGGTTTGGAAAGCTGTTGTTTTTCAGTTGTTTAATTGTTTTCAGTCTTTTCTTTGATAAACTGGCTTGGAGAGGAACCGAAGTGCTTGGCAAAAGCCCGGGTGAAATTATTGGGGATGCTATAGCCGACTTTGTACGCCGTTTCTGAAATATTGTATTGGCCACTCAACAAGAATTCTGCAGCTTGATTCATCCTAAAGGAGGTGACAAAATCTGATGCGGATTTATTGGTCAAAGCCTTGATTTTTCTGTAAAACTGGGAGCGGCTCATATTTAACTGCTCCGCCAGTGAGTCAATGTCTAAGTTTTCACTTTCTAAATTGGATTCAATTAGCTGGCGGGTTTTTTCAAGAAAAGCCACATCCGTAGCATTGACCGCAATTTTCTTCAAGTCCTTGGCAGAGCCATTGGAAAAAAGTTCCCGTAAGCGTTTCCGCTGCTCAAGAAGGTTGTGGACCTGGGCCCTTAAAACAGATGTGTCAAAAGGCTTGGTCACATACGCATCGGCGCCCGTTTCATAGCCCTCTGTTTTGGCTGCGGCGGATTGCCTAGCGGTCAAGAGGATGATCGGAATATGGCTGGTGCGTTCATCAGTTTTTAATTTTTCACACATCTCCAACCCATTCATGTCCGGCATCATCACATCACTGATGATCAAGTCTGGAATATGGTTTGTTGCACTTGCAAGGCCCTCCAAACCATTGTTAGCAGTGAGTACTTGATATTCCTGATCAAAGTTCATTTCCACGTAAGTTCGAATGTCATCGTTATCATCAACCACTAAAATTACAGCTCGATCAGGATCATTATTGTGAGAAACCGGTTTCTTTTTCTCATCTCCCTTGTCTTCAAAAGAAAGAGGTTCAGTGTTGGTGATTACTGTTCGTGAAGTTTCTGATGATGTTGTGTTGTCTGGAAGGAAAACTGAAAAGCAAGATCCCTTTCCCAATTCACTGTCCACCATGATTTTGCCTCCGTGTAGTGCGATTAGCTCCTTGGTGAGACTTAAGCCAATTCCAGAGCCTTTGTACTGCCCTTTATTATTGCTGGCTTGATAGAAAATCCCAAAGACTTTTTCCAATTCCTCTTTAGAGATGCCTTGTCCGGTATCTTTTACTTGGATAATTACTCCCTTCTTGGGCTGACTGGTTTCCTTTAGGTCCAGGGTGATTTTTCCTTGATTAGGGGTGAATTTGAAGGCATTGGATAGCAAGTTGTTCAGTACCATGGTCAGCTTGGCATGGTCGAAAGGTATAATCAGTGGTGTTGAGTTGGTCGTTACCTTGAAAGAAATTTGCCGTTGTTTGGCCATTTCTTCAAATGAGGCTGCGAGACTGCGCACAAAGGCTACTAGATCGGAATTTTCCAAATCTAGCTGCAAGTGCCCAGATTCCAGTTTTCTAAAATCCAGCAACTGGTTGACCAAGGCCAATAATTGTTGGGCGTTTCTGTGCATCAGTTGGTAATACTGCTCCGCTACCTTTTGTTGGGGTTTTTCAGCAATTAGCCTTTCCAGCGGGTCAATGATCAGCGTCAGGGGTGTCCTGAATTCATGGGATACTTCTGTGAAGAAATGGAGCTTGGCTTGGTGTATGGCTTCTTTTTTGCGCAGCTGAATTTTTGAATTCAAGTAACGGTACACGAGCCAAGCCAAGGTGCAAAACAGCATGAAATAGATTAGCATTGCCCACCAGCTTAGCCACCAGGGAGGAAGGATTTTGATTTTTAAGGTCGTAGCGGTTTCATTCCAGAGACCATCACTGTTGGCTCCGTGGACCTTAAAAGTGTAATCTCCTGCGGGAAGGTTGGCGTAGGAAGCAGTGGGTCGGGAGGCATCTGTAAAAATCCAATCTGCATCATACCCTTCCAGCATGTATTTGTATTTGTTGCTGCGAGGGTTGGCGTAATGCAAAGCTGTAAATTCTAGCATAAAGGTTTTGTCCCACCAAGTGAGCGTAATCTCTTCAGTAGCCAGCAAGGCGTTTTCAAGGATTATCCGGTCATTGACCTTATTACCTATTTGTACATCTTGGTGCATGACATCGAGCTGTGTCAAAACTACCTTTGGGGGATAGGGATTGGCTTTGATTTGGCTGGGCTGAAAAGATGTCAAACCATTTGATCCACCAAAAAAAAGCATTCCACTGGGAGCATGCTGAAAAGCTGCATTTTGTTTGAACTCATTGCCCTGAAGGCCATCTTGCATATTGAAGCTTTGCATTGCGCCAGTCTCGGCATTTACTTTTGTCAGTCCTTTGGTGTGACTGACCCAGATAGACCCTTGCGCATCAGCTGCCAAGGCTGTGGTAAAGTCGTCTGGAAGGCCGTTTTGCTTGGTGAAGTTTTGAAATCGATTATTTCTTGGACTCAGTTGGCTCAGGCCAGCATCTGTGGCTGCCCATATATTTCCCGTTTTGTCTTCTGCCAACGAATAAATTCGATTACTGAGAATTCCATTTTCTTGGCCTATATTTTCAGTATAGTTGGTGATGGTAAACTCCTTTTTGCCTATAAAATTGGGGGGAGGGGAGAGCTTGCTCAGTCCACCTTCTTCTGTAGCTACCCAAAGGTTGTTTTCCTGATCCACCAACAGGTCCATAATTTGGTTTCCAGCTAATCCCGATGCTTTATTGATACAATGAAACTCATCTAAATTGCGGTCGTATAGGGCAAGTCCATTATAAGTACCTACCCAAATGGCACCTTGTTGGTCCTCTGCTATCGCAAATACACTGGGGTGGCACATGTTCAAGCTACAGTTTTTAAACTCATCCTTGGCAGGGTCATAATATACCAGCCCTTTTTTGGTCCCTATCCAAACTAAGCCTTGGCTGTCGCAGAATAAATTTCGGATCATCAAATCGTTGAGAAATTTACTGCCTATATACGTGTATTTGTTTTCTTTTTTCGAAGGATCAATAATGGTGATTCCATGGTTTTCTGAGCCAACCCAAATTCTGCCTTGATGATCCACAGTCATGGCCCTGACGACATTGTCAACCAAGCCTTTTCCTTCTGATCCTTTGTGATAATTGACAAAAGGTTTGGTGTTCAGGTCAGCATGGTTGACACCACCAGACTGCGTCCCTACCCAAAAATGCTGCTGGTCATCCAAGTAGATGTATTTGGTAATGTTATCTGATAAGGAGGAAGGATCGTTTTGATCGGCTTGATAAAGTACGGAGTCGCCTGTTTGTCGGTTGATCTGTAAAAGTCCGTTGGAAGAGGTGAACCATTCATAGGTGTCATTAGAAGCTCTTTTTACGGAGTACCGGTATTGGATATTGATTTTATCGAGGATGTATGAAGGAGTGTTGTCCCTAGGGATTCTGTGAAAGTTTTCCTTTTCATAATTGTAAAGAAACAAATAGTCCCGGGGCTCTACTTCTATCCAAATATTGTTCAGTGAATCAGTTACAATTGCGCTGACCCTGTTGTCCGAAAGGGCTGTGGAATCATTTTCATTGGCTCGGAATACCTTGACATGGTAGCCATCGTAGCGGACAGCTCCTCCCCAAGTTCCAAACCAGATAAAGCCATATTTGTCTTTTGTAATTGAATAGACTGAATTTTGAGGAAGCCCATCGTTTACTGTAAGGTGTTCAAATTTCAAGTGGGTGTTTTGTCCATATCCCATTTTCCCAATGGACAGAAATAGAGAAAGTAGTACAAAAGAGATTTTCAAAATTCGGGACATGTTTGCCGAGTAGTAAATGATGCCAGTAACGAAAATAAAATTTATTTTTTGATATACCATGGGGCACTTACATGCAATGGATTTTGGTTCTATTCAGCTTTCAGCCTTATTTGGCAATACCTGTCTGGATTGTTTATTTTTACAACTACACCAAGGTCAAATAATAACTTTCAAGGAATTTATAGCCCTATTTGGTACATGGATAAGGTTTGTTGATCTAAGTCCATGTCTTTGGTAACGAAATAATATAGAGTACTTTTTGGGATGTGTAGATGAATTGTATTTTCGATTCCTATCTTTGTGAAAGATAGTAAAGTTTGTCAGGCTTACTCAAGAATAAGAAAAATCATTAATAATCAACTAAATAAACGAAGTACATCATGGAAAAGAAAGCGGATATTGGCTTGATTGGCCTGGCCGTAATGGGTGAAAACCTGGTTTTGAATATGGAAAGCAAAGGCTTTTCTGTAGCTGTTTATAACAGAACCACAGAAAAGGTAGATAAATTTATCGAGGGTAGAGGTGCTGGAAAGAATTTCATTGGAACGCATAGCATAGAAGAGTTAGTAGGGGCTCTAGAGACTCCTCGCAAGGTGATGATGTTGGTAAAGGCAGGACAGCCGGTAGATGATTTTATTGAGCAGATCATCCCACATTTGGATCAGGGGGATATCATCATTGACGGAGGAAACTCTTATTTCGAAGATACCATCAGAAGAGCCAAATATGTTGAAAGCAAGGGCTTTAAATTTGTAGGTACAGGGGTTTCAGGAGGAGAGATAGGTGCATTGAGAGGTCCATCCATGATGCCAGGTGGAAGTAAAGAAGCTTGGCCGGAAGTGAAGGAGATTTTTCAGGCAATTGCTGCGAAAGTAGATGATGGTGTGCCATGCTGCGATTGGGTAGGCGCTGATGGGGCTGGGCATTTCGTAAAAATGATCCACAATGGTATTGAATATGGTGACATGCAGATCATCACCGAAGCCTACCAATTCATGAAAGAGGTACTGGGCATGAACTATGATGAGATGCACGAAACCTTCAAAAAATGGAACAAAGAAGAACTCGATTCTTATTTGATTGAGATCACGGCAGATATCATGGCCTTCAAGGACGAGGATGGTGAGCCGATGGTAGAGAAAATCCTGGACACTGCTGGGCAGAAAGGAACCGGAAAATGGACTGGCATCGCAGCCATGCACTTGGGAGTTCCTTTGACTTTGATCGGAGAATCTGTTTTCTCTAGATTCTTGTCGGCTCAGTTAGATCTTAGGGCCAAGGCTTCTGAGGTTTTTGAAGCTCCTGAAATCAAGTTTGATGGAGATAAGGCCAAGATGTTGGATGATCTCAAAATGGCTTTGTATGGCGCTAAGATCATCTCTTATGCCCAAGGCTATAACCTTTTGATGGAGGCTTCTAAAGAGCATGGATGGGACCTGAACTACGGGGCTATTGCCTTGATGTGGAGAGGTGGCTGTATCATTCGCTCAGCCTTCTTGGGAGATATCAATAAAGCTTTTGACAAAGCACCGGATCTTCCTCATTTGCTGTTGGATTCCTTCTTTAGGGATAAGGTGCAAGCTGCCCAGCAAGGATGGAGAAATGTCTGTGCAACGGCCATTAGCAATGGTATTCCTGTGCCATCTTTGTCTTCAGCTTTAAGCTATTTTGATGGATTCAGAAGCAAACGTCTACCAGCTAATTTGCTTCAGGCACAAAGAGACTACTTCGGAGCGCATACCTATGAGCGCGTAGATAAGCCAAGGGGAGAATTCTTCCATACCAATTGGACAGGCGAAGGAGCCGATACTGTATCTACTGCCTATAACAGCTAGTAGCTTGAGATTGTCCTGAAAAAGTAATTATAAATTTAAGAAAAGGATCAGGCTCAATTGAGTTTGATCCTTTTTCAATTGCAATCATTTAAAGCTTAGGCCTTCAAAAAGTCCTCACTCTTATTGTTGCATTTTTCTTTATAAAGGGGCTAAGCTTTGTCTTTCAGCTTCATAACAGTGCAGAACGGTTTTAGGTAATTTTTGCCATAATTTGATCAGGCATTTAGTCTTCACAATATTAATAACAAGGTTAGAAGTGAAGGCTGCTAGGCTTAATTAGAAGTATCAATGGTCTTTGAATCTTGCCATCAAAAGTAGGTGGTGTTTTTTTGATGCTGCTATCCAGTTCAATCCCAAAATAATCAATTATGAAAAAAATCTATGGAAATTTAAAGTGTTTAACGATCCTCGTTTTGTCGTTGATCCTGATCACATCCTGTAAAGAGGATGAAATGGAGCCAGTTGAACCCGCAGCAGGCTTTACCACAGCTACGAATGAATTGATGGCAACATTTACGAATACCTCAGAAAATGTTGCTTCGTACTCATGGAATTTTGGTGATGGCAATACTTCCACGGAGGAAAACCCTAGCCATAGCTATGAAGCAGCTGGGATTTATACTGTTGTTTTAACGGCTAAGGGGGCAAACGGAAAAATAGTAGAAGCCGACGAGGATATAACCATTATTGAGAATCTAAAAGCAGCTTATACTTTTGAGAAAGAATACTTAATGGTAACCTTTGCTAACACCTCTGAAAACGCAGTTACTTTTTCTTGGGATTTTGGAGATGGTAATACTTCTACCGAAGAGAGTCCAATCCATACCTATGAGGCTGCGGGAACATATACAGTCGTTTTGAATGCTACGGCCCAAGGGGGAACAACTGTGGAGACCAGCCAAGAAATAACCGTGGAAGGACCTCCTCTAGCTGATTATACTTTCGATGATGAAGGTTTGACAGTAAACTTTAACAATACATCTGAAAACGTGGTGACTTATTCCTGGGATTTTGGTGATGGCAATACTTCCACCGAAGAAAACCCTAGTCATACCTATGTCGCAGAGGGAACCTATACGGTTGTTTTGACTGCTACAAGTGAAGATGGAGTCGTAGTAGAAACCAGTCAAGAGGTAACTGTGGAAATTCCGGTAGATACTTCTCTTTACACGATTGTGTTTGTTACCGATGATGCTTTGGATGATGATCAGATTGGATGGATAGAGGACAAGGGTTTTAATGTTATCAGGTATTACAATTCTACCCTCAGTACAGCTCCACAAGAGGATATAGATATGCTTAATGCGGCAGATTTGGTTATTATTGGACGTAGTGGTAATTCCGGAGACTTTGATGGCAATGATAAAATTGCTTGGAATGCCATTACAACTCCGCTGATATTGAATTCCCAATGGGGTGCCAGAAATAATCGCTTGAACTGGTTTGATAATGCAGGAAATCCTGCTGCTTATAATCCTGAAGGGGGAGAAGTAGTTCGTGCAATGATTCCGCAAACCGATGATATTGCTTTTGATGAAGTTACTATTGGTGAAGATAATTTACTCCCTTGGTTGGCTACCCCTGTGAACTTGCTTTATGTTAACACGGCTCCTAATGGACAAGTATTGGCTTCCAGCGCAGCGGGTGATGGTGGTAGTACTGAAGGTGGCGCTATGTTGTTTGTTCGCTTTGATACAGGAACGGAGTTCTATGCCGGAGCGGGTGAATCCGCCGCCGGGCCAAGGACTTACTTTGGTTTTGGGGCTGATGAAGGCGGTGCTTCTTATTATTGGCAGCTAACTGAGGAAGCAAAGTCGGTTTACTTTGAGGAAATAATCAGGTTGGTTTTATTGTAAAAACAGTTTGACCCCAAGTGGGACTACAAGAATCCGTGCTTTTATTGCCTATGATTTAGGTGATATAGGCACGGGTTTTTGATTATATGTCTATCCGTAAATATGCCAATAGCTTTAAGGTGCCGAGTTGATCCCCTCAGAATTTGCAGATGGACACAGATTTTGTTGAACAAAGGAAAGTAAAAGGTATAAACCCACTAGGTCCAAATCAGGCCATTGTGGAATAATTAGACTTATTGTCTTCACTCCAATAGAAGGTTTGGAAGTATTTTGGCAATATCATAAATTATAGGAAGCCAACCAGAAAGCGTAAAAACGATTTTCTTGGTTGGTTTTGTTTTTTTCTGACCATTACGTACTGTGCTGAACTGCAAAATTAATATCAGTTTATGTTAAAATACGACTGTTCTCCCCTTATAGGTCTAACGACCAAACTAATCGATTTAGTAACTTATTTTAGAGTGTTTTTTGAATTAAAGCAAGTGAAATTTACTGGGTTTAATGAACAAATTAAGCTCGAAAAGTAATGAAATCTTTGCAGGTATATAAATGTATAAAATACACTATACCAGTATAAACCATAACACTTGTTGAGTGCTACTTTTTTAAATTTCGTATATATCCCAAAATGTAAAACTTTTATGATGCGGCAATTGGCTTTCTTGTTCAAGAGGTTAATCAATCGCCATAAGGGCTAATTACTAGGGAGAAGTTGATTAACAAAACCTCAATAATCTATGAACAATTTTACAAAACTGCTTTTGGCGTGTTTTTGTTTGTCAGGCGTATTCTTGGTGGGCTGCCAGGAAGAGTTTGATGAGTATTATGCCAGACCCGAGGGCTTAGAAGGTCCGATCTATCAAGTTTTGTCAGATTCCGTCCGGTTTCGGGGGAATTTTGACCATTATTTGGCTTTGGTAGAAAAGGCAGGTTATAAGCAAACGCTCAGCACTGCAGGTTACTGGACCGCTTTTGCTCCCAATGATGAAGCTTTTGAGCTTTACTTCCAAGAAAACAATATCAGTGGTGTCGCTGACATCAGCGAAGAAAAGGCCCGCGAGATTGTCTCCTACTCACTCGTTTACAATGCCTACAATTTAACAGATCTTGCCTATTACCAAACCGGACCACAGCGTGATACACTTTCGTCTTCATTTCGCAGAAAAACGGCCTACTATAAAGGAGTCTTCAAGGAAATGGTCGAAGGAGAAGAGTTGGATATTGTGGCTACCAACAGAAACGGTATAGGAACCTACAACTTGGATGACAACAATAACAAGTACATGCCCTACTTTTTACAGCATTACCTGGATCGTCTGGATTTAACTGCCGATGATATTGAAGGGTTTTATGATCGACCGTTTTCAGGCGCCCAGGTTGCTGGGGCAAACATTATCCAAAGCAATGTGATTGCGGAAAATGGTTATGTACATGTGGTGGATCGCGTCATAGAGCCAATGCCAAACATTGCAGATTACCTCTCTGACAATCCCAATTATAGCTTGTTCAAATCCATTGTAGAGATGGAATTTAGAAATAGGCAAAACAACACAGCCATTAGTTATGATGCGGCTTCCTATCCAGAACTGACGGAAAGATTTGCTCCGGTATATGACCTAACTGGACCTGTTTATGTCAAGTCTTACACAGGATCTTATGCTTTTGCTCCCAACAATGAAAACTTTCTAAGTGGAGGAAATGATGCCCAATCAGATAGCTGGACCCTTTTTGTCCCTGAGAATGGGCCGTTGCAGCAATTTTTGGATGAAGTGCTGCTGGAGTATTATGGAGAACTATCCAGTGTGCCGGATCAGATTTTATTTGATTTTGTGAACATGCACATGTGGCAATCTACCATGTGGCCAAGTCGATTTGAGCTGTTCACCAACCTATTGAATGAAGAGGCAAGGTTTGATCCGGATGCAGATATTACTGACCAAAAGGTGCTCAGCAATGGCTTGTTTTATGGTACCAATAAAGTCCAAGAAGGTAACTTCTTTTTTACGGTATATAGTCGTCCCTATTTGGATCCTCAATACAGCATCATGAGGACACTTTTGGACAATTACAGGTTTACTGTTTCTGATCCAGGACAAAGCTTTGCATTGATGATGATGTCCAACCAACAATTGAATGATGCGGGATTTGAATATGATCCAGGGGCTAGAAATCAGTGGACTTATAATGGAGACCCTAACCAAGCATACGAAAGGTTGATTAGGATGGTGGAGCTTAGCATTATCAAATTGAGCAATCCTGATGAACTCGATGATATCTCTGGTTCTGGAATATTGGAAACCTACGGTGGGGAATACATTAAGTATGAAAACGGAATGTTTGTCGCTTCAGGAAATGTAGACAGTGGTGAGGCTGTAGTAGTAAATACAGGTGAAACCTATGAGGCAAACAATGGCTCGGATTTCTACACCGATGGTTTACTTACTTACACAGAGAAAGTGCTCTCAGAGAAAATTTTGGAAACACCCCAGTTCTCCAAATTTGCAGAATACCTTTCTAACTCCAGTATTTATGATCCCAATTCCTTACAGATCGAAGGAGTTTCTCCTGGACAGTTTTTTACGGTTTTGATTCCTTCCAATGATGCCATGGATGCTGCAATCGCAGATGGGGTATTGCCAGCGGATCCTTACACTTCTGACTCAGAGGAAATGTACACCATAGCCAGTTTCCTGAAGTACCATTTTGTACCTAGGGATATTATTGTTCCTGATGGTAAAAAGATTGTAAGTGAAGATGGTGAGGATTTCTCAACACTCTTTGCGACAGTGGAAGGTGAAATTAAAAAAGTTATCATCGACAACAGCGCCAACGGTTTTCAGCCTCCATACACCATGACGGTGACGGATGAAAAAGGAAATGTAGCCAATGTGAACATCCCTAACAGTAATGTCTTGGGAAGTTATGCGGTACTACATGAGATAGATCGAGTATTAGAAACTAACTAACCCCAATAACCAAAATATTTCTTATGCAAAATTTTACCAAGAAACTTTTGTGGTTTGTCATGGGGCTGACCTTGATATACACCGGGGCAAATGGCCAGCAACAGCAGGCGCAAACCCTGGAAATTGTCAAAGGACAGGTCATTGACAAAGAAGATCGGACATCGATCATTGGCGCCACTGTCGTAGAAGTGGATAGTGATGAAAGGACCTTGCGAGGAGTGGCTACTGATGTAAACGGTGAATTTTCCCTTAGAGTATCCAGCAAGCAAAATAGGATCAGAGTATCATTTATTGGATATAAAACCATCACTGTTCCGATCAACGGCCGTTCTGAGATCAACTTGGAGCTGGAGTTTGATGTCAGTGAGCTGGATGTTGCAGAAGTGACCGCTGAGAAGATGATTGATCAGGGAATGATGAAAATAGATGAACGTGACCTGACATCTTCCTCTACCCGGGTAGATGCTGAACTATTGAAAGAAATGTCTGCCCTATCCATCGACCAAGCACTACAAGGTAGAATGGCCGGAGTGGATATTGTGTCCAACTCTGGAGATCCAGGTGCAGGGATGTCCATTCGGATTCGAGGAACAACCTCCATTAATGGTTCCTCAGAACCTCTGATTGTGGTGGATGGTATTCCTTTCCAGACGGAGACATCCAATTTTGACTTTGCCAATGCCAATGAACAGCAATATGCACAGTTATTGAATGTGGCTCCTTCCGATATTGAGTCCATCACCGTATTAAGGGATGCTGCGGCCACCGCATTGTGGGGTTCCAGAGGTTCCAATGGTGTTTTGGTGATCACCACCAAAAGAGGTACGAAAGGTAAACCCACAGTAACCTATAGCTTTAGAGGTTCTGTTACCAAACAACCTGATCAGATCCCCATGCTAAATGGTGACCAATATTCCACCTTGATTGCAGAAGGATACATGAACAGCTTTGGTGTACCTCTGAATATCAACGCCAATAAGGAATTCTCTTATGACCCTTATGATCCGTACTATTTTTACAATTACAGTAATAATACAGACTGGATCGATCAGGTAACGGAACTGGGACATATGACAGACCATAATATTGCCTTATCAGGTGGTGGAGAGAAAACCCGATACAGGGTGTCTGTCAATAAAAATGGTTCTGTCGGAACAACCAAGGGAACTGCTTTTGATCGATTTGCGACAAGAATAGGTTTGGATTACCTGGTATCCAAAAAGATCAGGATCATGACTGACCTTTCTTATACCAATTCAAAAACAACTAGTAACTGGAATAGAAACCTTCGTTCTGTGGCTTATGAAAAAATGCCCAACATGTCGGTTTATGAATATGATGTGTACGGAAATCTAACACCTAACTATTTTTCCCCAGAGTCAAATATCCAAGGATCTTTCTCCGGAACTTATAATCCTTTGGCCATGGCAGAAGAGGCTTCGAATGTTGCTGAAAGCAATAGGATCATTCCAAAGTTTACTTTACAATATCATATCAGACCGGATCTGATGTTCCAATCTGATGTAGCCTTTGACATTAATAATACTAAGTCTTATGATTTCTTGCCTCAGGTGGCCACTGGTTTGCCTTTGAATAACCAAAATGTAAATGCGGCTTCTAATTCAGATTATGAAAACCTGATCACCCAAACTTTTAGTAAGTTGTATTATACGCCTGATTTGGGAGAAGATCATAGTCTAATGGGCTTATTGATGTTTACAACTTATGAAGTCAGAAGTGATGGATATTATGTGGCGACGACCAATGCCCCATCATCATTCTTGCAGGACCCTTCTTCTGTAACCAGAACTGATAATATTTCCCTTTCCTCTTCCACAAGTCAGTCAAGAGCGATTGGCATGCTGGCCAACGTACAATATGGCCTTTTGGATCGGTATATTATCAATGCTTCTTTGCGAAGGGATGGTAGCTCTAAGTTTGGTTCTAATAATAGATGGGGTACTTTTCCAAGTATTTCAGGTAGATGGAGAATCTCAGGCGAGCCATTTATGGAGAACCAAAGCTTAATCAACGAGTTGAGTTTAAGGGCCAGTTATGGGGAGAGTGGCAATACTCCAAGATCCAATTACCTGCATTTTAGTACTTTCTCCAATTTGAGCTGGAATTACTTGGGAGAAACAGGTGTGGTGCCGGATAATTTGGAATTGACCAATTACAAGTGGGAAAGTGTAGGGCAGACTAACTTTGGTTTGAACCTGGAGATGTTCCAAAGTAGGTTGATTGTGGGATTGGATGTTTACCGTAAGCGTACGAAAGACTTGTTCTTTGATAACCTCAGAATCCCAAGCTCTTCCGGTTTTTCTTCCATTGATATGAATATTGGTACCATGGACAATAAGGGTTGGGAGCTTTCAGTTTTCACGACTCCTTATAGGAAAGGTGACCTGAAAATCGACTTTGATTTTAATGTGGCCAGAAACGAAAACATCATTCAGGAAATCTCTGATTTGTACCAAACCGATAACCTAGAGGCAATGCAGTCCAATGGAAACTATTATGTGACCATTCAGGAAGGAAACCCATTAGGTTCATTCTATGGCTTCAAATACCTAGGGGTTTACAAAGATGGAGAGTCTACCATAGCAAGAGATGCCAATGGCAATGTGATCACAGGGCCGAATGGAGATGTGGTACAGATGATGTTTAACTATCCCAACATCGCTTATGAATTCCAGCCTGGTGATGCCATGTACGAGGATATTAACCATGATGGAAATATCGATTACAGGGACATTGTTTGGTTGGGAGATGCTAATCCAAAGTTGACTGGTGGCTTTGGTCCTAGGATCACCTACAAGAACTTACAGATTTCAGGGTACTTCAACTTCCGCTATGGTGCAGATATCGTGAACCGTACCAAAATGTTGACGGAAAACATGTATGGCTATGACAACCAGAATACTGCAGTGCTTAACCGCTGGAGAAGGCCAGGTGATGAAACAGATATGCCAAGAGCATTGATCAGAACAGGTTATAACTGGCTGGGTTCAGACCGATATGTGGAGGATGGTTCTTTTATGAGATTTAGAACTCTTACCGTTCGCTACAGCATGCCAAATGAGTTTTTGGATAAAATCAAATTAAAGGATTTGAGCTTTTATGTGACGGCAGAGAACCTCTTTACCTGGACAAGTTATACAGGACAGGATCCAGAGGTTGGTTTGATGAGTTCCAATGCCAATCGTCTCTTCCAAATCGGGTATGATGAGGCAAGGACTCCTCCTTCCAAGACCTTTACTCTAGGTATCAACGCGCGGTTCTAATTGATCATTTAAAGAAGATAACCATGTTTAAAAAATATATATCTTATACATTACTGGTTTTGATGGCCATTGCAGGGACAGCTTGTGATAGCTGGCTGGACCTTCGCCCAGTGAATGGGGTGGTCAAGCAGGACTTTTGGCAGACCAAAGAGCAAGTGCGCTCTGCACTGATTGGAGCTTATGCTTCTTTGAATGGCAACTATAGGGGCTACCAATTGACAGAGAGAATGTTCCTTTGGGGAGAACTAAGAGGTTATATGGTGGCCCTAAACACAGGAGCCAACTATAATGATACCCAAATTATTTTTGGAAATATCCAAGCGACCAATCCATTAGCAGATTGGAGTGGGTTTTATGGTACCATAAACCTTTGTAACAATGTCATTGAAAACGGGCCTCAGGCTTTGGATACGGATGAGACCTTTCAAGTAGAAGACCTGAACAATTATGTGGCAGAGGCCAGGGGTTTAAGGGCATTGATGTATTTCTATCTGGTAAGGACGTTTGGCGATGTGCCTTTGGTGACTGATGCTATTGATAGTGATGAAGATGAATTGACCATGCCCAAGGTCAGCCAAGATGAAGTGCTCGCACAAATTTTAGAGGACTTGGAGTTGGCTGAAGTAGACATCTATGAATCCCATGAAACATCAGCAGCCTCCAAAGGAAGGATGACCAAATATGCCATCAATGCCCTTCAGGCTGATGTGCATTTGTGGATGGAAAATTATGAAGAGGCTGTAGCGGCCGCTGACAAAGTATTGGCAGGACCTTACAGCTTGGTGGAGCAAGAGAGCTGGTTAAGGTCTCTTTTTGTAGAAGGAAATTCGACAGAAAGTATTTTCGAAATCCAATATGATGCACCCCAAAACAATGCCTTTTTTAACATGTTCAGTACGGTCCAAGGAAGAAGGTTTTTGGCCTATCCTTCCGTATTGGAAGATACTTATGGTTTCGATATCAATTTTCCTGAAGAAATTGATGCAAGAAGTATTGATGTGACGCTAAAGTCCAGTGGGGAAATCTGGAAGTACATCGGTTTGGGAGAGTCCCAGCGCCGTGAAGCGACAGATTCCTATGCCAACTGGATAGTTTACCGTCTTGCAGATGTGATGCTGATGAAAGCAGAAGGTCTCTCCCAAATTGGTAGAGGAGAAGAAGCTTTGGAAATCATCGCTGAAATAAGAGAAAGAGGTGGTGCTGTGGAGGCCACAGAGGAAAGTCCCTCAGCTTCCAGTGCCAATGACATCGTTCGTTATGTGCTGGCGGAACGGGCTAGGGAATTGGCTTTCGAAGGAAAGCGCTGGTTTGATTTGCTTAGGGTATCCAAAATGGACAATTACTCCAACTTGGATCTAATGTTGAACGCGGCCATTACCAATGCCCCGGAAACTAACTTGAACTCAATTTTGAACCAATTAAGGGACACACGCAGCCATTACCTTCCAGTTTATTTCTTGGAATTGGACGCCAACCCTGAGCTGGTTCAAAATCCTTACTACATCAAATAAACCTAAAATATCTGCAGATGAATACTAAATATATAACATCGAACTGGAGCAGGTGGACAGGATTTCTCGTGTCAATGCTGTTCTTGGGATTGATCAGCTGTGATTTTGAACCACCATCCAATATCAATATCACTGATGATACCAATATCAGTGGTTATTTGAGGCAAAACCCGGATGACTATTCCAGTCTTTCGAGGATTTTGGAAATTTCCAATACAGAAGGGTATCTTGGAGCTTATGGAACCTATACTTTTTTTGCGCCCAATAATGCGGCCGTGGAGGGTTATTTGAGTGAGAACGGTCTGAGTTTGGAAGGTTTGAGTGAAGAAGAAGCCAAAGATATCGTAAGGTATCACCTATTGACAGATACCATTTCCACTGCCAATTTTACCGATGGGAAATTACCTATCCCGACAGAGTATGGTAAATACCTTGTCACAGGAGCTGAATTTGTGGATGGTCAGACCTCTATCAGGGTAAACCGTCAAGCCAATATTTTACAGAGTAATATCAAACTGGGAAATGGGATCATGCATGCCATTGACAATGTACTGTCTCCTCCAACCAGAACTGCGGCAGCATGGATTGAGGAAAAACAAGAATACTCTATTTTCTCTGCAGCTTTGAAGTCGACTGGTTGGCATGAAACCTTGAGCAGTGAAGAAGAAGGTGTTTGGTACACTGTGATGGCCGAATCGGATGAGACTTTTGCCGCAGCTGGTTTTGATAGCTATGCCGCTTTGGAAAGTCGCTACTCCCACTTGGGCGATCCAAGCAATCCCCTGGACAGTTTGAACTTGTTTATGGCATATCATATCCTGCCGAACATCAAATACATAGCGGATTTGGTGACGGCCACGGCCCACCAAACTGAAGCACCTCAGGAAGTGATTACCATTAAATTAAAAGGTGAAGAAGTACTGGTCAATGAAGATGTTTTCTTCGGGGTATTAGAACCAGGTTCAGCAATCATCCGGCCTGAAAGTGATAATTCTGTCACTAATGGGGTGGTCCATAAAGTAGAAGAGCATTACGCCATCAAGCTGAGGGCTCCAACTGCGGTGTATTGGGATGTAGCAGATCAGCCAGAAATCAGGCAGCTGACCCAATATTTCAGGGTTCCGGGAGCACCTAATTACACTTTTAAATTAGGAGAACTTGCAGGAATGACTTGGGGTGGAAATTACGTGGATGCCATGGTGAACTATATTCCACCAGGACTGAATGAAATTTATTACAGCAATGGGGACTTCGTGAAAATTGAGATCCAAGGAAATAGACTTAATATGGTTCAGTTTACCACTCCTGTTTTAGTTAAAGGAAGATATAAAGTATGGGTTTGCCATTATGGCGACAAGTGGAATAATGGAGCGGAGCTCAAAATGACCTTTAACGGAGAGGATATTCCTGGGGCGAGACTTTTGGATACGCGTATAAAGGCACCTGACGGAATGAATGAAGATGAGTTGGAATCTAGGGGCTGGAAGGAGTACCTGACAGCAGGCTCCAATGGTGGTAGGATCATGGGACGTTTTATCGGCACCATTGATGTTCAGACCACAGGTGAGCATACCCTTCGTTTTGACAGGATTACGGGTATTGGGCGTAGTAATGGAGGGCTTTGGTTGGATATGATCCACTTTATCCCAGAAGGAGATGACCAGATTTATCCAAAGTTTGCACTTGATGGATCACTGGTGTATGAAGATGATGAAGACTAACATATGCCTTCTGGAAAATCTAAAGTCCTATAATTTTCAAATAGCAAGAACATGATCAAAAAATATAAAAACCACCTGCTAATAATGCTTTTCGTTGGTCTGAGCGCATGCTCGGATCAATGGGAGGAGCATAATAATGCAGCGCAGGATTTAAACAATAATTTGGTACAGTTGATCCAATCGGATGCTGACCTCAGCACTTTTGCGGATCTTTTGGTGGAGTCAGGGCTGGACAAGCAGTTGTCCTCGGGCTCTTATACCGTATGGGCGCCGACCAACGCGGCATTAGGAAACCTGCCATCAACCATTACAGGAGATGAGGAAGCCTTAAAGCTTTTTGTTGGAAACCATATTGGCTTTCAAGAAAACCTCAGCTATCAAGCCGAGGAGGCTCCTATCAGGGTGAAGATGCTGAATGGAAAAGTAAGTGTGCTGAGTGAAAACAGCATCACTTCTGTAGATGAATCAGCTTCATTTGAATATGCAGACCGGTTGGCAAAAAATGGTGTGCTTTATAAAGTGGATGCATATATGGTTCCTAAAAAGAACATTTGGGAGATCGTACAGGAAGAAAGTGGTAATCCAATCAGCCAATTGGTCATGAATATGTCCGTGACTGATGAGGTTACCATGGAATCGTACAATTACTTCCAATATGATGTAGCGGATCTGAGCAATGAAGACTCAACCTATACTTTTATTATGTTGGATGATGCAGCTTATGAGACTTTCGAAATGGAAATGGAACCTTATTTTAAGGATACCTTGCCAGATGAGATGTCTGTACCCCTTTCACTGGGACTTACCAAAGACTTGGTGTTCACCACATCTTATTATGAGAATGTACCGGACACTATTATATCTGTGGATAGTGTGAAGGTGGCTTTTCATCCCGAAAATGTAGTACGTCAGATCAATGCTTCCAATGGGGTGATTTACATCATGAATGACTTTGATTATAAGCTCTCGGATAAAATTCCAGAAATTAAGATTGAAGGGGAATACTATGATGCGATCAGTGGCAGTTCTGGCCCTGTGAACGTTCGCGCCAGGTCTTGGGCCTCCAATAAGCGTGACCTGTTGGTTTTTAACCACAGCACGCCATCCTACCATGTGACTTATAATGTGCCACAGGTACACTCCGCCAAGTATAGAATTTATTGGTTAGCCAACAATGATGATTATTGGCCGAGAAACAACTGGCAAAGTATTGCCATAGACTCGGTATCCAACCTTCCTTATGGGAACAAGATGGTGGAATTCAATAATCTCGAGGAGGTGTTTATTGGGGAACATGAAGTGCAAAACTATGGGCAGCTGAAGCTGATCCTAAAGGCGGAATCTACCTCAAATAATGACTGGAACACGTTGGTTCTGGATTACCTGAAATTAGTTCCTGTGTTTGAATAAACCCAAAATCAGAAATCGATGAAGCTAAAAAATATATACAAGATATGCACAGCAGCGCTGGCCATTCAGTTGGGTTTTGCGGGTAGTTTGATGGCCCAAGAAGTAGAGGAGGTAAAGGTCAAGCCCAACAATGAAGCAGCTTACCTGGCGGAAGAATTGACGGGCAAGATAGTTTCCAAACGAACCGGGGCTCCACTGGAAGGAATAGGCTTGTCCTACAAAGATATATCAGCCACTTTCTCCAATTCTGAAGGAGAATTTAAGTTGACCGTACCTAGTTATTCCACCACCATCGTGGTGAGTTTGGGAGATGATGTAGTCAAAGAAATTCCATTAAGGGGAAGAAGTAACCTTGAAATAGCCCTTTCTGATTTTGAATTGGCTCAAGCGGGAAAAGGTTTGGTGCAGCTACCCTATGATGAAAGGCTGTCCCACCAAGTGACCGGGGCGATATCCACGGTAGACCTTACTGACGCATGGAAAGGTAAGGCTAACTCTCCTGAAACTGCTTTTCAAGGAGCAGCTGCAGGGGTAAACATGATCAGACGATCCGGTACTCTTGGTATTGGGGCCAATACATTTATTCGTGGCTTAGGTTCCTTGAATGCCAACGCCAAACCTTTGGTGGTGGTGGATGGAATGATCTACGACATGAATGAATATGAAGGTTCTGTGATCAATGGATTCACCTCCAACCCACTATCCTACATTGATGTCAAAGACATTGATAAAGTGACCTATATGAAGGATGGAGGATCCATCTATGGTACTAAGGGAGCAAATGGCGTGGTGCTCATCACTACTTCCAGGGCAAAGGATTTGACGACAAGAATTGACTTTTACACCTATGGCGGGGTCAATATTCAACCCAAAAACCTTCCGGTAATGGAGGCAGATGAATTCAAGCCTTATTTTTCTGAAATGTTGCGAAGCAGTGGACTGAGTACCAATGAGGCACTGAGCCACCGTTATTTGAATGAAACGCCAGATACCTTAGGGTATTATAATTATCATAACAATACCAACTGGCAGGATCAGGTAATGCGAACCAGTTATGACCAAAACTACTTTATCAAAGTATCTGGAGGGGATAATATTGCTACTTATGCCTTGTCTATTGGTCACCTCAAAAGCCGTAGTATCATTGAAGGAGAAGGTTTTTCAAGATCCAATGTAAGGTTCAATGCGGATTTTCAGGTGACTGAAAAATTCACGGCAGGAACCAATATGGCTTTTTCCTATGCCGTAACGGACTTGTACCAGTATGGAAGTGAGGTAAACAGTATCAGCCCTCTTTATTTGGGTTTGTCCAAGTCGCCCTTTTTAGCACCGAATATTTTCTCGGAGCAAGGGGTGGAGTCTCCCAATTTGAGCGACTCGGATTCCTTAGGAATCAGTAACCCTCGATCGATCATCGAAAACATGCAGGCACAGAATAGAAGATTCCGCTTCTTTGGTTCTTTTAATGCCAAATACCAGTTCAGTGACCGTTTTAGCCTTCAAAGCTTGTTTGGTTTGACCATAGACCAAAACAGGGAATCGTTCTTTGTACCTGACCTAGGTGTGGAAGAAGAAAATGGAACCAATACCATTATCAAAAACCAAATTGGTGGTCAAGTACAAAGGCTGTTTTCAACATACAGCGATACCAGGTTTAATTATAACAATACCTTTGGATATGCACATAACTTCGACTTGGGCTTAGGTTTTAGATTCAATAGAAACAAACTAGAAGAAGACAGAGGTTACTCTTTTAACTCAGGTACTGATGATTTTATCACATTGGGATCTGGAGTAGTGAGCCTGAACCAAGCTTTCGGAAATACCGGTGAGTGGATTTGGATGAGCTATTATGCTGATGCGAGCTATAATTACCTCAACAAATATTTTGTAGATGTAAATGTGGCGGTAGACGGCTCCTCTAGGTTTGGCAGTGAAGCGGAAGAGGGTATTAGCCTTTTCAATCATAAGTTTGGAGTCTTCCCATCCATCAGTGGCGCATGGCTGATTTCTTCAGAAGATTTTATGGCCTCCAATCCCCTTGATCTTTTAAAGTTGCGTCTGAGCTATAGCCAGACGGGCAATGATGGAATAGGAAATTATAATCAGTACCAATTGTATTCAGGTTCCAATGTCATGGCAGTACAAGGCTTGGTAAGGTCGAACATCGCAAATGATAAGATCCAGTGGGAGACCAATTCTAAAGTAAATGCAGGTATCGACATTGCCACGGCCAACAGTACTTTGGCTTTTAGTATCGACGTATACCAAAATACCATCTCAAATATGCTCACTTACCAGCCACTGAAGACAGTTGTAGGTTTGGACTACTACTTAGCTAATGGTGGAGAAATGGTTAACCGAGGCGTTGACTTGGGTATCTATGCAAAAGTTTTGGACAGAGATGTGAAACTTGACCTGGGACTTCAGATTGGTACTTATACCAACGAGGTGAAAAAGTTGCCTTATGACGAACGAATTACCCCTGTGGCTGGAGGTGAAGTCATCACCACTACGGGTGAGTCAGCAGCCATGTTCTACGGATATAAAACAGATGGAATTTATAACACGAGCGAAGAAGCTACTTCTGCAGGTTTGAGTACCTATGCCGAAAATGGAAACTTGATTCCCTTTCAAGCTGGTGATGTGAAATTCATTGACCAAAACAACGATGGTATTATCGATGACAATGATAAAACCATTATTGGCAATCCAAATCCAGATTTTTATGGAGGCTTTACTGCCCATGCTACCTATAAGCGATTTACGTTTGATGCGGCATTCTCTTTCAGCTACGGAAACGATGTTTATAACTATGTAAGACAGCAAATGGAAAGCATGTCAACTTATGAAAACCAATTCATAAGTGTCAGAAACCGTTGGAGAGCGGAGGGGCAAGAAACCGATATGCCTAGATTGGCATATGGAGACCCTTCTGGAAATAGTCGCTTTTCTGATCGCTGGGTAGAGGACGGCTCCTATCTCAGGTTGAAAACCTTAAATATTAGTTATGATATTCCAGTCAATGGTTCGATAATCAAGAATGTGAACGTATATGCAGCGGGTCAAAACTTATTGACCATTACCAATTATCTGGGCTATGATCCTGAATTCAGCTATACCAGCAGTGTATTCGGACAAGGTGTAGATGTAGGATTGACGCCGCAATTTGCAAGTGTGTTGTTGGGACTTAAAATCGGATTGTAATCATGGAAAAGTTAACAAGAATCTTAAAAGCCCAAAATATGAAAATGATGTCTATCCCTTTCAAGAAATACCTGGCGGTGGCCACGATAAGTGTGGGGTTGTTTTCCTGCTCCGATATGTTGGATGTGGAGCCAACTTTGGAACTGGATAAAGACCGATACTATCAAAATCAGCAGGATGCTGATGTGGCGGTAATGGGCGTGTACGGAGAAATGATGAAGTTGGCCGAACAATACGTGGTGCTTAATGAAGTAAGGGCCGACCTGATCGAGCCTACCATGATGGCAGACCGTGATTTGGTAGATTTGAGCAATCATAGTGTAGTGGCTTCTGATAATAACAAGTATGCAGATCCAAAGCCATTTTACAGGGTGATCTTAAACTGTAATGATGTATTGGAAGGTCTTGAAAAAATGCGGGATGAGAACAGGATTACAGAGGATCAATATAACCAGCGCTTGTCTGATGTGGCAGCAGTGAGAACTTGGGTTTATTTGCAATTGGGGATTCATTTTGGAGAAGTTCCCTATGTGACCAAAAGCATTGAAACCATTGATGATGTCAATAATCCTGCTCTTTTTCCAAGGTTGGGTTTGATGGATTTGATCGATGAACTAGTGGAGTATATGGAGTCCATGCCTTACTTGGATGCTTATCCTTCCAATATCGGTTTGGTGGGTAGCTCTGCAGGCTATGACTTAAGTACATATTTTGTCAATAAGAGAAGTTTATTGGGAGACTTGTATTTGTGGCAGGGAAACTACACCCAAGCAGCAGAAATGTTCAGAACTATCATGGAGTCCTCTACTTCCATGGGGCCTGGTGCAGGCGCAGTTTATTATGATAGAATGAGGCTTTCTTGGAGCTCTTCGAATTACTTTAATGTCAGGTATGGAAAGGAAAATGATATCAATTCATTGTACAATGACAATACTAATGGTTGGCGGTCAATTTTTGGCCGGCCTGCCGGGGAGCGATATTCCTATGATGTATGGGTTTGGGTGATGCATTATGATAGTGATTTTGCTCCTGAATATCCTTTTGTCAGACTATTTGCCAATGCTGGAGAGGGAGAGTATCAACTCAAACCTTCTCAGTCAATCTTGGACAAGTGGAATAGTCAAACTCAATTTAATAATGTGGAGTTTGATGCAAGGGGCATATTATCTACAAAGAACTGGGACACCATGGATCCTGAAGTGGGTAAATTTACCTTTAATTACGACGCGATCAGTACCCCACTTCAAAAAGAGGGGAAGTGGATTTTGGAGAGAGCTGCTTCTGTGCACTTAAAGTTTGCGGAAGCCGCCAACCGGGATAATTTGGATAGCATCAGTCAGCTCTCTAGAGCCATCATCAATGACGGAATAAGAGTGGCTTACACACCGGAAGGTTTCTCTGGTGATGATGTTACAGACATTCAGAATACTTTAGGTTATGGAGCCCCTTATGATTTCGACGCTAGACAAGGAGATTTTCCAACTTACAGAGGGCCTTGGTACAGACACCAAGGAATTCGGGGAAGGGCTTACTTGCCTCCAATCACTTTGCCAGAAGGAATTACAGGTGTGCAAGAAGAAAAAGATTGGACAGAAGATTTGATCATTCAAGAGTCAGCGCTGGAGTTGGCATTTGAAGGACACAGATGGCCGCAGTTACTTCGAATTGCGATGAGAAGAAATCCATCCGTTTTAGCAGACAGGGTATATGATAAATTGTCAAAGTCCAAGAACCCTGAAGCGATCGGTAGGGCAGCAGGTGTAAGGGCTAAATTGAACAATGGAGATTGGTTCCTCCCTTTTCATTGGGAAGAGTAAAATAGATTATAATTGATTTAAAACCAGTAAGATACGTTGTGAAGTGCAAAAAAACGTATTTGAATAAAAAATATATTTCAAATGCGTTTGTTAGAAATAAAGAATAGCTTATATTAAGGGAAAGTTAACAATCGCCCAAAGTTATGAAGTATCTAAGAATGAAAAAGTCTTCTGGCTTGAGCTTGAAGACCCGGTTGTTAGTTTACTTAGCTACTCTTTTAATATGTATTTTGGCAGCAAATTTTCGCACTGAAATACAGCAGGTCACAGGAAATTCTTACAATGAAAATGTAGAAATTTCAACCATTGAAGAATAAGCTATGTTCACTAACCTATTAAAATACGGCAAGACCTCAGGTCTTGCCGTATTCATTTTAATTTTAATCAATAGTTCATGGGCAACTGGGCAGCAGTTGCGGCAAATGGAAGCCTTAGACCGAGGGTTAATAGCGCTTCCTTCTCCTGAGGGCGGTAATTTTATCAGTTGGCGTGTATTGGGTACTGAGCCGGAGGATATCGGTTTTAACCTCTACCGAAAGACTCCTTCCGGTAAATCAAAAAAAATAAACAAGCGTCCGATAACACAGGCAAGCAGTTTTACCGATGAGGGAGGAGATAGTAAAAGTACATATGAAGTAAGGGCATTAGTAGATGGCAAAGAACTTGAAGCATCCCAGCCCAGTTCAACATGGCAACAAAACTACCTCTCTATTCCATTAAAAACCCCTGAAGGTTACATGCCTAATGATGCTTCTGTGGGTGATCTTAATGGTGACGGGCAATATGAAATAGTACTGCACCAAGCTGGAAAGACACATGACAATTCCCATAAGGGCTTGACAGATCCACCTATTTTGCAAGCCTACACCCTTGATGGGGACATGCTTTGGGAAATTAACCTAGGTAAGAATATCAGGGATGGAGCTCATTATACGCAGTTTATGGTGTATGACTTGGATGGTGACGGCAAAGCAGAAGTAGCCTGCAAAACGGCAGACGGTACTACTGATGCTTTGGGAAATGTTATTGGAGATGCTAATGCAGATTACAGGAATCAAGACGGATACATCTTAGCAGGCCCAGAATTTTTAACTGTTTTTGATGGAGAGACTGGCAAAGCATTGGCCACCACGAATTATATTCCATCCAGGCACCCCAGTAAAGAAAGCCCTTCATCAGATGAACTGAAAGCAATATGGGGAGATGGCTATGGCAATAGGATGGACCGTTTTTTGGCAGGGATTGCCTACTTGGATGGTGAGCACCCAAGCTTGATTATGACCCGTGGTTATTATACAAGAACGGTAATTGCCGCATGGAATTGGCGGGAAGGTGACCTGTCGGAAGTTTGGACGTTTGACAGCCATGATGGAGATCCTGACCACCGTAAATATGCAGGACAAGGCTATCACAGCTTATCCATTGGGGATATTGATGAAGATGGGAAAGACGAAATCGTCTTCGGAGCGATGGTTTTGGATGATGACGGGTCTGGAATTTACAGCACGGGCCTTGGACATGGTGATGCCTTACACTTATCGGATATAGATCCAGAAAGACCAGGCATGGAATTATTCGGCATTCACGAACATGTCAGACATGAGCATGGTGCCAACCTCCGAGACGCTGATACTGGAGAGATCATTTGGTCTTACCCTTCAGAAGATGTGGGAAGGGGCTTGGCCATTGATATTGATCCGAGGTATATGGGCTATGAGAGTTGGGCGTCAGGACCGGGACTTAAAGGCCTTTGGAATGTCAAAGGAGAGGTGATTTCAGAGAAGAAGCCCAGCTCCTGCAATATGGGTATATGGTGGGATGGAGACTTGCTCAGAGAAATCCTGAATGGAGTGGATATTGACAAGTGGGATTTCGAAAATGAGCGCTCTAATCGCATTTTTACAGGTGAAGATTATCTTGTGGCAAAAAATAACGGCACCAAATCCAATCCTGCACTTTGCGCGGATATTCTTGGTGATTGGCGGGAAGAGTTGATCGCTAGAACGGAAGATGGGCAGGAACTAAGAATTTTTACCACTACCATTCCCACAGAACAAAGGCTCTACACCTTGATGCATGACCCAGTTTATCGTCTGAGCATTGCGTGGCAAAATGTGGGCTACAATCAGCCTGCCCATACGGGTTTTTATCTTGGTGCAGGGATGCAAAACCCTCCTAGACCACAAATCAGCACAAAGTAATCAAGAGGACACTAGGCTTAATCATGGTATGACTCCAAGTTGTGCCATGATTAAGCGTTCTATCAGTTTCCGACCAACACAGTTCAGCAGAGATGAACGGGTTTTTCTTTTTATTTTAAGCGGTATATAAACAAGGACAATTATGAAGTATTCTTTTTGGATGCTGAGCACTTTCATTATGCTGAGCGCAGCATGCAACCCTGTAAAGGAGGCCGACGAAACAGTAAGCTTTACAGTGGAAAACAAGGCAGAACTTGCTTTGACAGACAAGCCTATCCTATTGAATAAGACAACTATTCCCGGAGTGGAGGATCAGGCAGGGAAGTTTCCTCTGATCATCTCAGGAGGAGACACGATTCCTGTGCAGTGGGATGATATGGATGGTGATGGGAAATGGGATGAGCTGTTTATGGTATTGAACTTTTCGGCCAAAGAAAAGAAAAAACTTCAGTTGGTTTGGGCGGAGGAAAAACCTCAGTTTCCAGCAAGAACAAGTGTTCGTTTTGGTTTGCGGGAGGGAGTAGATATTCCAGTTCATCCGGCTCAAAGCGATACTTTACAGGCAGATGGTCTTCCTAAGAGTGTAGGGTATCAGCCGTACCAAACGGATGGACCTTCTTGGGAAAATGATAAAGTAGGTTTTCGTCATTATTTTGATGGGAGGAATGCTAAAGATCTTTTTGGCAAGAAAACTTCCCAAATGAGCCCTGAAGAAGTGGGAATCAATAGCGAAGGAGCTGTAGAGGATAATTATCATGTGATGGAAGACTGGGGTAGGGATATTTTGGCGGTTGGGAATTCTGTAGGCTTGGGCGGTGTAGCTTTGATGATCGATGGTGCTCCAGCCAGGCTTGGGGTGACTGTCAATGATTCCATTAATAATATTGAAAACAGTGTTTTTCAGATTTTGAATGAAGGGCCTGTTCGTTCACGAATTCAATATGATTACCTGAATTGGAAAACCCATGAACGCAACTACGATGTGCATGAAGTCAGCACAATCTGGCCAGGAATGTATGCCTATAAAAATGAAGTGTCGGTCTATGGTATTCAAGGTGATGAAACACTTCTTATAGGTTTGGTCAATATCAATAATGACATGGACTTGTCAGAAATAGAGGTGAATGATGAATGGGTGGTATTATTGACGCATGATAAGCAGACTTATGAAAAGGAATGGTGGTTGGGAATGGCGTTGATCTTACCCAAATCAATTTACCTTGGATTTACAGAAGCGCCCGAATCTGGAGACCTTTCCAATAGCTATTTGGCAAAGTTAGAAATAGAAGATGGCCAGCCAGCAGCTTATTATGCTGTAGCAGGATGGGAACTTTCTGATGAACAATTTACCGATCGGGAATATTTTAAAAGCCATGTAGTTGACTTGGTGAACCAATTGACTGCAGAGGTAGAAGTAGTTTGGGCGAAATGAAAGGATTGAGATATAGTTTAATGGCTTTGGTGACAGGCGTGTTGATTACCTCCTGCACCTGCTCCGTAAACCATCATTCTGAACAAAAGACCATTGTCAAAAAGCTAATCTTTGAAGATGATTTTTCATTACCTCTTGATACCAAAATATGGAAAATTGAAATGGACAGTCTTCCCAACTCTTCAGTTTCATCTTTTGATGGAAAACTGGTACTGGATACGAAGGGCGGAGTGACGGTTTGGTTGGATAGAAAATTGGCAGGTGATATTGAGATTCACTATAAAAGACAGGTAGTAATGGCTGATGGTCCCAACGATAGGCTTTCTGACCTGAATCAGTTTTGGATGGCTTCTGACCCAAGGGATACCAACCTATTTACAAGGAGTGGCAAGTTTGAGGAATATGATTCCTTACTGATGTATTATGTAGGCTTTGGAGGGAATTATAATGGAACCACCCGTTTTAGAAAATACCAGGGCAACGGTGAAAAAACACTGCTTTTTGATTTGGAAGATGAAGCCCATTTGCTACAGCCCAACCATTGGTATGACATCAGTATAAAGGTGGAAAATGGAACCATTACTTATTGGGTGGATGGAGAGAAGTTCTTTGAATACAAAGATGAAACACCATTGACCACTGGATATTTTGGGTTTCGCTCCACCTGGTCACATGATGAAATTGACAGTCTAAGGATATATCAGCTGCAAATGCCTGAAAATAAAAATTAATCTACCACATAACGGATAAACCCTAAACACCACAACATGAAAAACTACTCACTTTCGCGAAGGAGTTTTGTCAAGAATTCAGCATTGATCACTTCTTCTCTTTATATGGCTCCGGGAATAGCAGAAGCTTTTTCTGGTAAAAACCGAAGTTCAAAAAAACTAGGACCTGTCAATCTCCATTGGCTGGAAAAACCGGAGGGAATTTATACTAGTGGAACCACACTGGGGGTACCCTGGCCTATGGGACAGGTGAAAAAAGAAAGCTTTTATTTAATCAATGAAAACGGGAAACAACATCCTGTTCAAAGTTGGCCATTGGCATATTGGCCTGATGGATCTATCAAATGGTCAGGTCATGCGATCTCGAGACTTGGTAAGCTTGGAAAAGATGTCAAATTGATGCCAGGGAAGGGAGTCCAACCAGAGAAGGCACTTGTGGTGGAAGAGACTGCGGAGAAAATCAAGATCGACACTGGTTTGGTTCAGTGTAATATTTCAAAAAGTGGTAATCAGTTAATAGAAAGTATAGTCAGGAATGGCCGACAAGGGTTGATCAATGGCCGTTTGGTTTTATTGCATCAAGATGGTGTATTAGGAGAAAAAGAAAATATAACAACATCTCTCTTTGAAGGCCAAATAGAAAAAGTTGCTGTAGAGCAACAAGGCCCTGTGAGAGCTGTGGTAAAGATTGAAGGAAAGCATGCAGGGACGGGGTATGAAGCTTGGCTGCCTTTTGTGATTCGATTGTATTTTTATGCCGGAGGAGATTCCATAAGGACCATGCATACCATTGTGTTTGATGGAGATGAGGAAAAAGACTTTATCAAAGGCTTAGGCTTGAGGTTTGAGGTTCCTATGGAGGATGAGTTATATGACCGACATATTCGATTTGCAGGAAAAGATCGGGGAGTATTCGCTGAGGCCATCAGAGGTTTGACAGGTTTGCGAAGAGATGCCGGCAAGGCGGTCAGGGATGCTCAGGTCCAAGGAGAAAAAACGCCCGATGAAGCAACTTTCCCTGATAGTGTTAAATCTCGATTGCATTACATTCCAGCCTTCGGGGACTATACCCTTTCCCAAACCAGTCCAGATGCTTTCTCCATTCGTAAGCGCACCAAAGCTGGACATTCATGGCTGAAATCCGGGTTTGGAGATCGGGCACGTGGAACAGGCTATATCGGCGGACCTTCGGGAGGAGTTGCATTTGGGATTAGGAATTTCTGGCAGAGTTATCCAGCGCAGCTGGACATTCGGGATGCGCACACTCAAAATGCTGAGGTGACCATGTGGCTATGGGCGCCGGATTCCCCGGCCATGGACTTGCGGTTTTATCATGATGGCATGGGACAAGATACCTATGAAAAGCAGTTGGATGCTTTAAATATTACTTATGAAGATTATGAGCCGGGCTTTGGTACTGCCAAGGGAGTTGCCAGAACCAGTGAGATGACCATTGCAGTCTTGGAAGAGACGCCTGATGCTTCCTACTTCAATGCTATTGCGGACGGTGTGGCAGTGCCTCCACAGCTCAGCCCAGAGCCACAATATTTGCACCAAGTGGGCGTGTTTGGGAAAATTTGGGATTTACCTGACCGCAGCACTCCCCAAAAGGCAAAGATCGAAGCGTACTTGGAAGATTATTTTGCATTTTATCACCAGCAAGTGGACGACCGGAGATGGTATGGGTTTTGGGATTATGGTGATGTAATGCACAGTTACGATTATGACCGGCATACGTGGAAGTACGATGTGGGTGGTTTTGCTTGGGACAATTCAGAATTGTCCACGGATTTATGGTTGTGGTATTATTTTTTGAGAACCGGAAGATCGGATGTGTTTAGGATGGCCGAAGCCATGACCCGCCATACAGGAGAAGTGGATGTACATCATTTGGGAAGGTTTGCTCCACTTGGAAGCCGGCATAACGTACAGCATTGGGGCTGCAGCGCCAAGCAACTTCGCATTTCCACAGCAGCCAATAGACGCTTTTATTATTACTTGACAGGTGATGAGCGAGTGGGTGATTTGATGCGGGAACAGATCAATGCCGTTGCTACCTTGAAAGCAATTCCGCCTACCAGGAAAGTGAGTGACAAGTCTGTTTGGGAAACAGAAGATGACCCAAACAAGGTTTATGTTGGTTTTGGAACGGATTATAGTGCTATTTCAGCAGCTTGGTTGACGGAATGGGAACGAACTGGAGACAAAAAAATGAAAGAGAAGCTCGTGAATAGCATGCGGACTATTGCCGCCCAACCGAAAGGCTTTTTTACAGGAGGAAGTAGAATGGATTTACAGACAGGAGAATTTGAAATTCAGGATCGTCAGCGCGCATCTGCCTCCCATCTGAGCGCCGTATTTGGTTTGGTGGAGATATGTTCAGAGTTGGTACAAAATATTGATATACCAGCATTCAAACAAGCTTGGTTACAGTATTGTACTTTGTATAACGCCTCTGGTGAAGAGCAAGAAAAGGAATTGGGAAATGCTTTGGGAAGGCTTAACCTCGGTCAAGGTCATAGTCGATTAACTGCCTATGCCGCACAGCAAAAACAAGACCCAGCATTGGCCAAAAGAGCCTGGGATGAATTTTTTGGGGGAGCAGCAGGCTACCGTTTTGATAAACCAGCGATTTATACTGTGGAGGGTGAGGATGTGTTGCGGCCTGTAGAAGAAGGGCGCATATCCACCAATGCCACTGCCCAATGGGGATTGGCGGCCATAGAATGTTTGGGTTTGGTAGGAAGCGAATTAAAGGAATAGATATGAAAATGTTCAGGATTTCAGTTTGGATGATCCTCACTTTTGGGATCATCCTTACTAGCAAAGCCCAACAGGAGCATTCTAAGAACTGGAAGTTTGACTTTGGAGAAGGAAAAGTTGCCAAAGGATATAAGCAGGTAAAGCCTAATATGAATTATTCCAGCTCAACAGGGTATGGTTTCTTGGAAGGACACTCAGTAAAGGGGATAGATAGAGGAGGAGATGTACTCAAAGGAGACTTTATCACCAGTGAGCAGCCATTTTTCTTCACTGTGGATGTGCCTGAAGGAAATTACGATGTAAAAGTGGTTTTAGGAGATACTCAAGAAAGTTCTTCAGTTACCGTAAGGGTGGAAAATAGAAGGTTGATGGTGGACCGTACCGACACTGAGCCTAGTGAACAGGTAGAAAAAGTTTTTTCAGTGCATGTGCGCTATCCTGAAATCAAAGGTACCGATGAAAAAGTAAGGCTCAAATCGCGCGAGCTTGAATATTTACATTGGGATCACCAGCTGACCATAGAGTTTAATGGAGAGCAGCCAAAGGTTGCGGCCATTGAGATTACACCCAATGCGCAAGCTCCGACCGTTTTTTTGGCCGGTAACAGCACGGTGGTGGACCAAGCCAATGAACCCTGGGCAGCTTGGGGTCAGATGTTTCCTGTGTTCTTCGAGCCTGGCGAAGTGGTCATCGCCAATCATGCAGAGTCTGGTGAAACGCTAAAGTCCTTTCGAGGTGCAAAAAGATTAGAGAAGATCCTTAGCCTAATGAAACCTGGCGATTATCTCTTCATAGAATTTGCACATAATGACCAAAAGCCAGGAGGAAATCATGTCGACCCTTTCACGTCTTATCAAGAAGTTATCAAAGAATATGTAGCAGCAGTGAAAGTCAAGAAGGGAATTCCGGTTTTGGTAACTTCAATGCATCGAAGAAGGTTTGATGAAAAGGGAGAGATTATCAATACCTTAGGTGATTATCCTGCTGCCATGCGTGAATTGGCTGAAGAGGAAGATATTACCTTGATTGACCTAAATGCTATGAGCAAAGAACTCTATGAGGCATGGGGTGTAGAGGAATCCAAGAGGGCATTTGTGCATTTTCGAGCAGGAACCTTTGAAGGGCAGGATAAGGATTTCGCGGATAATACCCATTTTAGTACTTATGGAGCCTATCAATTGGCCAGCTGTGTAATTTTGGGATTAAAACAAACCGATCTAAAGCTCAAGGATTATCTTAAGAAAGATATCCCTGCCTTTGATCCGGCTTCTCCACCTCCTTTTGAAGACTTTTATTGGCCTTTAAGTACCAAGACTTCTATTATTAAGCCTGATGGAGATTGATTGGGAAGAGTGGTGAATTAGCTGTCTCATCACTGCTTTTCTGATCAACTGATACAGATTTTTAAAAGAACCTAATATTGGTGGGTTAATTATTTTATAAGTGTATAAATAACAGTTAATTTATTATATTAGAAGATCGATTACCTGAAGGGTATTCGAAGCAATTTATGTGGATAGAGCATTAAACAATGTTTTATCCACCATTAAATCTAATGATAACCTGCACTTATGAAAAAGATTAAACCCCTAATGCTTGGGATATTGGCGGTTATGGCGCCTTTGTTCTTACAAGCCCAGCATGAACCTACCGAATTAGTAGTCGACTTGAATGAAAAAGTCTCTGATGTATCCCCGACCATGTGGGGGTTATTTTTTGAAGATATCAACTTCGCCGCGGATGGTGGGCTTTATGCCGAGATGATCAAGAATTATTCTTTCGAATTTGAAAACCCCATGATGGGATGGGGCAGAGTAGAAGACCATGGCGCCAAGGGCTATGTTTTTAACCGCAAACATGAAGCTGCGGGAGCCAATCATAAATTTCTCCGAATGCAGCGTCTCAATGAAGAGGGAAATTTTGGGGTAAGCAACCAAGGATTCCGAGGAATCGCTGTCAAGGAAGGCTTAAAATATACTTTGACCTTCATTGCGAAAGTAGCCAAAGGACAGAACTTAACCGTTACGGCTAAACTATGGGATAAAAACCAGTTGATCGGAGAAGGGTCCGTTAGTGGATTTTCCGATGAATGGGCTGAATATGAGATTGAAATGACCTCTGCCAAGACTTTGGACGGGGCGGGATTTCAATTTCTGCTCGAGGGAGAAGGTGAATTAGACGTGGATATGATCAGCATGTTTCCAGAGGATACTTGGAAAGGAAGAAAAAGAGGCTTAAGAAAAGATTTGGTTCAGCTTTTGGCGGACATGAATCCTGGATTTTTGAGGTTTCCGGGAGGATGTATCGTTGAAGGGTTTGACCTGGAAAACCGATATGAGTGGAAGAAGACCATCGGAAATATGGAAGACCGTGAGGTGATCAAAAACCGTTGGAATATTGAGTTTGCCCATCGAACTACACCGGATTATTACCAATCCTTTGGAATTGGTTTTTTCGAATATTTTCAGTTGTCAGAGGACATTGGCGCGGAACCACTTCCTATTTTGAGTTGTGGACTGGCCTGTCAGTTCAATACTGGAGAGCAAGTACCTATAGGGGCCTTGGACGAATATGTAAACGATGCGTTGGACTTGATTGAGTTTGCCAATGGGGCAGTGGACAGCAAATGGGGCGCTAAGCGGGCAGAAATGGGACACCCAGAGCCTTTTGGCTTGAAGTTTATTGGTGTAGGAAATGAAAACTGGGGGCCTCAATACATTGAGAGAGCCAAGATTTTTGAGCAAGCCATCAAAGCTGCCTATCCAGAGGTGACGATTGTATCTACTTCAGGCCCTTTTCCTGATGGTAGAGAGTTTGAGTACCTTTGGGGAGAGTTGAGGGAGATGGATGCGGAACTGGTTGATGAACATTACTACAGACCTCCATCTTGGTTCAGGGAAAATGCCAGAAGGTATGATGACTATGATCGCAATGGTCCTAAGGTTTTTGCAGGGGAATATGCTGCGCACAGTACCACGGTAAGAGAAGATTTTAAAAGAAATAATTGGGAGGCGGCATTGTCAGAAGCGGCTTTTATGACGGGCTTGGAACGAAATGCTGATGTGGTAAGGCTGGCTTCATATGCTCCATTGTTTGCTCATGTGGATGGTTGGCAGTGGAATCCAGATATGATATGGTTTGATAATTTGCGTTCTTATGGCACGACCAATTACCAGGTGCAGAAGCTATTTTCTACGAACCCTGGTACTCATGTATTGTCCATTACCCAGGAGGGTAATAGCCTGGCAGGGGAAAATGACTTATATGCATCAGCGACCATTGATGAAAATACCAATGAGTTAATTTTTAAAATAGTCAATACTTCATCAGAAGCCAAGCAGGTCAGCATCAAGCTAGGCGGGAAATACAAAGGAAACGGGGTCGGTGAACTCCTGGAAATGGCCGACAAGGATCTGGAAGCCTATAACTCTTTGGATGACCCTGAAGCAGTAATCCCTGTAAGCAGATCCATAGAAGTGAACAAAAAAACTATCGAACTGGAATTAAAAGGCCAATCTGTTAATGTTGGCAGAGTTAAGTTGACCAAATAAATCTAATTCAGCATGTTGATTTTGGAGAATCATCAAAGTAAATGCAGACTGATCTTTCAGTCTGCATTTACTTTGATCTTAGTCTTTTTTTGGAGTGTAAATGTAGTGTTTGCTCAAAATGAAAGAAAGTTCAATCCCATTTTGCCGGACAATATTGCAGATCCCTCCATAGCCTATTTTGATGGAACCTACTATCTCTACGGCACGACAGATATTGACCAGGGATTGTCCAAAATGGGGCCTCCTGTTGTTTGGACTTCTAAGGACTTTGTGAATTGGAGCTTTGAAGGAACCATCCTAGAAAATATTGATTGGAACAAAGCTTACAATTTTGAGGATAAGGAGGGAAAACAAAAGTCAGGATTTTTCCGGTATTGGGCCCCTGGAAGACCGATCGAGAAAGATGGGAAGTATTATTTGTGGCCTACCATAGTGAAGCCGGATGATCAAATGGGGATTTATGTGATGGTTGCAGACCACCCTACAGGTCCTTTTAAATTCCTCAATGGAGAGGGGCTTTCTTTTAACGGTTTTCAGATTTTGGAACATGAAGCGAAGCCTATTATTGATGATATCGATGCGGAAGTTTTCGTTGAGGAGGATGGCACTGCTTATATTTATTGGAGAAGAAGAAAGGCCGCCAAACTGAATGAAGATTGGACTGGATTGGAGGGAGAAGTTATGGATATCCAGACCAGCCATGGTGGATATTCTGAAGGACCGACAGTCTTTAAAAGAAATGATATCTATTATTATCTCTATACCCTGTCAGGTCATGCAAATTATAAAAATGCCTACATGATCAGTAAAGAGGGGCCTTTAGGTCCTTTTGAAGCACCCGATGGGCCTGCCATTTTTATTCACTCGGATGGAAATACTGGAGTCTGGGGGCCAGGGCACGGCAATATCTTCCACGATCCACAAACTGGGAAATACATTTTTGCCTATTTGGAATATGGAGAAGGAGGAACAACCAGACAGGTTTTTGCCAATGAGATGAAGTTTAACTCTGATGGTACGATTAAGCCCATCCAAGTTGATTTCGAAGGAATTGGTTATTTAGGAAATCCATCCAAAGAGGGAACCAATGTAGCCTTTAGTGCTAAAGCAAGTGCTTCTTCCAGCAAAAAGGCCAAGGAAGTAGAGGCTAAGATGGATTTGAATCCAAATAATTTGGCCGGAGGAACAAGTCCCAGAGAACTGACCAAACAAAAGGTATTTACTTATGAGGCGAAGAATGCCACAGATGAAAGTAATTATACCCGATGGGTTGCAGAGGCAGGTGATGAAAATCCTTGGTTGCAAATCGATTTGGGTAAGAAGCGGCAGATCAAAAGAATTAGCTTGGCATTTGTGCATCCGGTATATGGACATGCTTTTGAAATACTAGGTTCTGAAGATGGTGAAAATTGGAAAAAGGTACATGAACAATCAGAACCTGAAATCAAGACCCCGCACGATATAAAAGTCAAAACGGGGGCAAGGTATTTAAAGGTAATTATCTTAGCTGGACATCCTGGAATTTGGGAAATGAAAGTTTACTAGAAGATTTAGCCAACCTCTCGGGGTTGGCTTTTTTGTTTACGGATTCTGCTGATTTTCACAGATATTAAATACCTAATTGGCATTGAATATCTGTGAAATCCGAGTTGCCTGTGGATAGATTTTGACGGGATAGTACAGGATAGCCCCAGCTCCTATTCTTTCTACCTTGGTTTTGAAACAAGGGAGATCCCTTGACTTTTATCATGTCAACTAACCCAAAATCAATTCCGAGTCATGAAAAAAAATAGCTTATGGATATACTGCCTCGCCTCCTTGACTTTACTGGGCTCTTGTGTGCAGGAAAAACAAAAAGTAAGCTGGAGAGATGGTATTCTTGTAGATGAATTTATATATGAGGAAGCACCCTACCCTTCTTGTCATGCTGCCACAATAGCAGAAACTTCAGATGGACTTGTAGCCGCTTGGTTTGGCGGAACCCATGAAAGAAATCCTGATGTAGGCATATGGTTAAGCCACCATAAGGATGGTCAATGGACACCATCTGTTGAAGTGGCCAATGGCGTGATCAATGACACTTTGCGATATCCAACTTGGAATCCAGTGCTTTATCAGGTGCCAGATGGTGATTTACAACTTTATTATAAAGTGGGACCACATCCTTCCAAATGGTGGGGAATGATGATGAGCTCAAAGGACGGAGGACAGAGCTGGTCTGCCCCAAAGGTACTTCCTGACAGTACGGTAGGGCCTGTAAAAAACAAACCTGTTTTGTTGGATAATGGGGATTTGATAGCTCCTTCAAGTACAGAAGGGGATGGTTGGAATATCCATTTTGAGGTTTCACCAGACTTTGGGGAAACTTGGGAAATAGTTGGTCCAATTGGTCGTGGAGAAGATGACATTAACGCCATTCAGCCAAGTGTGTTGGATCATGGAAACGGTAAGCTTCAGATTTTGGCCAGAACACGCAATAGGGCTGTAGGAACTTCTTGGTCCGAGGATTATGGACAAACTTGGACTCCTTTGGAAAAATCCAATTTGCCAAATAACAATTCCGGAACAGATGCAGTGACCTTAGTAGATGGAAGACATCTTTTGGTTTATAATCATGTTCTGCCTCCCGGAGATAAAGCAAAAGGTCCAAGAACTCCTTTGAATGTATCCATTTCTAATGATGGAATCAACTGGGAAGCTTCACTGGTTTTGGAAGATTCAGAAATCAGCCAATACTCCTATCCAGCGATTATACAGTCATCTGATGGTATGGTGCACATTGTATATACTTGGAGAAGAGAGCGGATCAAACATGTGAAAATTGATCCAGATAGGTTGACCTCGTTGCCGATCAAAGATGGAGTTTGGCCCAAGCTTCCCGAAGAGGCGACCACCATAGAAGAAGCTGTTGAAGAATGAAAGAAGGCATAAATAAAGGTTTTAAAAGGAAGAGATTCGTGAGTAATTTTAAAAGAAGAAGTTTTATCAAATCTTTGGCGCTGATTGGCGGAGGGATAGTTTTTGGTCAGGCTTTAGCTGCCTGTACATCCAGCAAGGCAATGACTGGTTTGGCAAAGAAGCGCTATCAAATAGCAGTTTGTGACTGGATGATCCTCAAACGCCAAAAACTCAGTGCCCTGGCCTTAGCCAATGAGATCAATGCAGACGGTATAGAGTTGGATATGGGGGGATTGGGTAATCGTGATACTTTTGACAGCAAATTGGGAGATGCACAAACACGTCAACAGTTTTTGGAAGAAGCCCAAAAACAAGGTGTTGGGTTTAGCTCCATTGCCATGTCAGGTTTTTATGCCCAGTCTTTTGCCGAGCGTCCAACTGTCCCGCAAATGGTACAGGATACAGTTGACACCATGAAGGGGATGCACATCAAAGTGGCTTATTTGCCTTTGGGGGTTCAAGGGGATTTGGTCAAACACCCAGAACTCAGGCCTGCGATAGTAGAAAGGCTCAAGATGGCCGGGGCCAAAGCCCAGGAAGCCGGAGGTGTTATCGCTGTAGAAACAGCCTTGGATGCAGCTGGAGAAGTGGAGTTGTTAAAAGAAATAGGATCACCAGGAGTGAAAATATCTTTCAACTTCGCAAATGCCATCAAGAACGGGAAAGATATTCCTACGGAACTGAAAAAATTGGGAGCAGAAAACATTGCCCAAATTCACTGCTCCAATACTGATGGTGAGCTGATCCAAAATGACCCTGCTTTGGATATGCCTACGATCAAGAAGACCCTGGACAAGATGGGCTGGTCAGGTTGGTTGATCATTGAACGCTCAAGGGATACGGATGATGTTCATAATGTCCGCGCGAATTATGGGGGCAATGTAGCTTACATGAAGTCAGTGTTCCAAGGTTAACTTACAACCCAAGATTTTACACATTATAGTTCTTCTTGCATTTACCCAAAACTAACCAGGCATGAAATTACTGATTCGACTTTTAGTAGCAGTCCTTTTGCTATCTGCATGTCATTCACGAGAAAAAATTACTATCCTCACGACTGAAAACGCTTCCAACAGGGTGAGGTTTGGAGCAGAGCAGCTTGTAAAGGCGCTGGAGGCTAACAACAAGTATGAAGTCAAATTAGAAAAACTAGGTGCTGAGAAAATAAAGGGTAAGGCCATTGTCATCGGGGAGCAAGGAGATTCAGTTTTGGTTCGGTGGAAGAAAGAGAATTTACGGGGAATAAATGATGGAGAGCTTGTTGGAAAAGAGGCATTTCAAATAAGAAGTATAGGAGAAAGTATCTTGTTGGTGGAAGGTGTAGATGGTTCAGGCGCATTATATGGCGCAATTGAGTTGACCGATCAACTTAAAGCATCAGGGACAATCGACTATCAGCAAGAATTGGTAGACGCGCCGGAGATGGTCCTTCGCGGAGCCTGTATTGGTTTACAGAAGACCTCATATTTACCAGGGCGAGGTGTATATGAATACCCTTATACCCCTGAAAATTTCCCTTGGTTTTACGATAAGGAACTTTGGATAGACTATTTGGACATGTTGGTGAATAACCGCATGAATTCCCTTTATCTTTGGAACGGCCACCCTTTTGCTTCTTTGGTAAAACTGGAGGAATATCCATTTGCTGTAGAAGTGGATGATGAAACATTCAAGAAAAATGAAGAAATGTTTCGTTTTATCACAGAGGAAGCCGATAAGCGGGGGATTTGGGTAATACAAATGTTTTACAATATCATTGTTTCCAAGCCTTTTGCGGAACATTATGGCATTAAGACCCAAGATCGAAGTCGCCCAATTATTCCATATATAGCAGATTACACTCAAAAATCAATTGCGGCATTTATTGAGAAATACCCCAATGTAGGCTTACTTGTGGCGCTGGGAGAGGCCATGTCTGGTGAGGAAAATGATGTGCAGTGGTTTACTGAAACCATCATTCCGGGTGTAAAGGATGGTCTGAAAGCATTGGGGCGAACCGATGAACCTCCAATTATTTTGAGGGCTCATGACACCAATGCCCCATTGGTCATGGAGAAGGCATTACCCCTTTACCATAACCTTTATACCACTCATAAATACAACGGTGAGTCACTGACGACCTACCAACCCAGAGGCCCTTGGACAGCTATCCACAAAAGTCTAAGTTCCAAGGGTAACATTCATATTTCCAATGTTCATATTTTAGCCAATTTGGAGCCGTTTCGATACGGATCACCGGACTTTATCCAAAAGAGCGTGCAAGCCATGCATGATGTACATGGAGCCAATGCTTTGCATCTTTACCCACAGGCATCCTACTGGGATTGGCCATACACAGCAGATAAAATTGAAGGAGATGAGCGGCTTTTACAGATCGATAGGGATTGGATTTGGTATAAGGCTTGGGGGCGTTATGCTTGGAATTGTCGAAGAGATCGTGATGAAGAGATTGACTATTGGAGTCAATTGTTAGGCGAAGAATACGGGGCTGGAGAGGAAGTTGGGAGGCAAATATTAACAGCCTATGAAGAGGCAGGCGAAATTGCACCCAAACTTCTGAGGAAGTTCGGGATCACCGAGGGTAATCGCCAAACTCTCTTGCTGGGGATGTTTGGCAGCCAATTGATCAACCCCTACAAGTGGAGGGTATATCCTGGCTTTCATTCTTCTTGTGGCCCTTTGGGTGAAATCCTGATCGAATATGCCGAAAAAGAACATAAGGGCTTAGCTCATGAAGGGGAAATCCCCCCTCAGCTGATAGCAGAAGTCGTAGAACATGGAAGACGGGCAGTAGAGGCCATTGATGCTGCTGCGCTTCAGATTACGTCCAATGAGAGTGAATTTGCCCGCCTCCAAAATGATATACACAGTTATCAAGCTTTTGCACAGTTTTTCTCTGAGAAGGTGAAAGCAGCCATGCAGGTGTTGGAATTCAAATATTCAGGAGATGTGGCGGATTTGGAAGAAGCGTTGCCTCACTTGGAAAAAAGTGTCCTCCATTATAAGGAGTTGGTAGCACTGACCAAAGACAGCTACTGGTATGCCAATAGCATGCAAACCTCCATGAGAAGGATTCCCATTGGTGGAGATAATGGGAAAAATAAGCATTGGTCAGAATTACTTCCTCATTATGAAAAGGAATTGGCCAGTTTTAAAAGAAACATCACTTTATTAAGTGACAGGGATGATGGAGAACTACCTGTCCAAAAGGGTAAGCCCTGGGAAAATGCAGCCATAGATTGGAAAACAGAGTATCCAACTTTTGAAGTCAAGTCAGGTCAAAAAGTCTTTAGTGATAGCCCAAGCAAAATCACCCAAATGGCTGAGGAGCTTAGTAACTTAAATGGCTTATTACTTTCATCTGAAAAATTGGATGAAGAGGGGATTAAGCTTGAATTTACAGCTAAGCAACCCTTGAAGTTGGTTTTAGGCTATTTTAATACTGGCGACAAACATTTTCTTACTCCACCCACCTTGGAAACCAATGCCATGGGTAATATGCGTGGAGAAGCTGAAGTTCAACTTGCCAATGCCATGCAGGTAGAGGGTATGCCACCCCTAAATATCCATACCTATTTATTTGAGGCTGGGGAAAATAAATTGGTTTTGGAAGATGGTAAAGTATTGATCTTAGGGGCTATAGAAGCAGACCAAGAAATCACTTCAAGAGATGTTGGACTTATTGGAGACGAGCAAAAAGTAGCTGTAGATTGGGTGTTTTATTAAAAGTGATCTGAAAAGACTTTGATGGGTGAAATCAATCATGTAGCTAAAAGTCTTCCTCGATTTTAGAAGAATATAGATGTTTTTTAAGGTATTTGATCTAAAGATATTTTGCTTACGGGGAGCGGTAAAATGTTTGAAAACCTTCTTTTCTAGAAAACTGTGTATTATTTTACAAGTGAGAGCCTACCAGAAACCCCTCTCGATATGGATTTATAAATTGAATTATGCGAAAACTGTATAGTATTTCAATGATTTTGATGATGCTTTCTGGCTTTTGGGCCTGCTCATTTTCTTCCAAGGAAGTTCGTCAGGTTGTTGATTTTAATAGAGGATGGTACTTTAAGCTAGGAGATCACCCCAATGCCATCCAAGAAGGATTTGATATTTCCAGTTGGAGATTACTCTCAGTTCCTCATGATTGGAGCATTGAAGGTAATTTTAGTGAGGATCATCCTACCAAACCAGAGGGAGGGGCACTGCCAGCGGGTATGGGCTGGTACAGAAAAACCTTTTTTTTACCTAAGGAAGCAAGTGAGCAGAGCATTTGGGTAGAATTTGATGGGGTTTACAGAAACAGTGAGGTTTGGATCAATGGACATCGTTTGGGAGAGCGGCCAAATGGTTACAGTTCTTTCAAATATGATTTGAGTGAATACCTGACATATGGAGATGATGCCAATGTAATTGCGGTAAAAGTGGATAATTCTGCCCAACCCAATTCAAGGTGGTACACAGGTTCCGGAATCTATAGAAATGTAAGGTTGATCAGAACGGGCAAGATCCATGTAGATCATTGGGGCACTTTTGTGAGCACTCCAGCAATCAGCAAAGAAACGGCTAAAGTGGAGCTGGAAGTGATCATTAGAAATGAAGGTCACAACCGAAGACACCTGACCATTGAAACGGTGATTTTGGATGCTGAAGATCAAGAGGTGGCACAGTTGGAGTCCAAAGCTTCCGTGGAAGGCAGCAGCCACTTCGAAATATTACAAGAAATGGAAGTTAGTCAGCCAGCCCTATGGTCGACCGAAAGGCCATACTTATATAAAGTGGTGACGAAGGTATATGCCGGTATGCAATTGCAAGATGAATATACCACACCATTGGGTATCAGGTATTTTGAGTTTGATGCCAAGAAAGGCTTTTCCCTCAATGGAACTCCGATGAAAATTCTTGGGGTTTGTAATCACCATGATCTGGGTGCCTTGGGAGCTGCTGTCAATAAAAGGGCTATTGAAAGGCAGTTGGAGATTTTAAAGGAAATGGGAGTTAACGCCATTCGAACGGCTCACAATCCTCCAGCTCCTGAGCTATTGGACTTGTGCGATGAGATGGGCTTTATTGTCCAGGATGAAGCTTTTGACGTGTGGAAAAAGAAAAAAGTGGATGAAGATAGCCATACTTTTTGGGACCAATGGCACAGAAAGGATCTTGAAGATATGATCTTGAGAGATCGAAACCATCCCTCCGTGATGATGTGGAGTATTGGGAATGAGATTCGAGAGCAATTTGACAGTACCGGTATCAGTATTACCCGTGAGTTGGTGGGAATTGTAAAAGAACTTGACAATACCCGGCCGGTGACCTGCGCATTGACAGAAAATGTTCCCAAGAAGAATTTCATTTACCAATCAGGTGCTTTGGATCTTTTGGGTTTTAATTATAAGCACAAAGACCACAAGAATTTCCCTAACTGGTATCCAGGTGAAAAATTGATTGCTTCAGAAAATATGTCTGCATTGGCCACTAGAGGTCATTATGACCTGCCTTCTGATACCATAATGCGTTGGCCTGCATCCTATGACCAACCCCTGACTACTGGGAATGAGGATTATACCGTATCCGCTTATGATCAGGTATCTGCCTATTGGGGCAGTACACATGAGGAAACATGGAAATCAATTAAGCAGCAAGACTTTATGGCTGGCCTCTTCGTTTGGACAGGGTTTGATTACTTGGGAGAACCTATCCCCTACCCTTATCCGGCAAGAAGTTCCTATTTTGGAATCATAGACTTGGCCGGTTTTCCCAAGGATGTTTATTACATGTACCAAAGTGAATGGACGGATACCCCAGTATTACATGTTTTTCCACATTGGAATTGGGAAGAAGGCCAAATGGTTGATGTATGGGCTTATTATAACCAGGCAGATGAAGTGGAATTGTTTCTCAACGGAGAGTCACTAGGGACGAGGAAGAAGTCTGATGATGAGCTCCATGTAATGTGGCGTGTTCGATATCAGCCTGGAAATATTAAGGCAGTGTCTAGAAAGAATGGAAAGGAAGTATTAGAGAGAGAAATTTTTACTGCTGGAGAGCCTCAAAGAGTTACTTTGACCCCAGATAGGGAAATCATCAAAGCAGATGGGAAAGACCTCTCTTTCATTACGGTAAACATTCAGGACATGGAAGGTAATTTAGTGCCTTATGCGGACAATATGGTGCATTTTGAAGTGGAAGGTGAAGAGGCTACTATCGTAGGAGTTGACAATGGGTACCAAGCCAGTTTGGAGCCATTTAAGGTCAATTATCGCAAGGCATTCAAAGGAAAGTGCCTATTGATAGTCCAATCTACCTCCAATAGTGGAGTGGTGAAAGTTAAGGCCACAGCAGAAAATCTTCAGCCGGCTGAGATCGAACTAAAGGTTAATAATTGAAATTTCTGTTTATACTTAATAATACAAGAAATCTTAAAATCTATGTTGTAATGATTAGAAGGTTGTTTTACTGATGGTTATGTTTGAATTTTGAGGGGATAAAACCTTTGGCTTTTTCAATTCACAAATTTGGGAAGCACTAGCTGGTTATTTTATGATGTCTCCTCATCAAGAATGCCGTTGGACTAAGTCAACTAGTGGAAGAGTGGTTAATCTATTTGGTGGCTCACTGTAAAATATCCTTCATTATTGTTTACATCATTATCATTTACTTGAAGATATATTACTCCTGTTTTTGGGGCAATAAAACTTGTATTTCTACCAACAGAAAACCATTCTCCTTCTGGACCAATTTTCCCAATTAAAGAACCATGGTTGAATTGTTTAACCAAGTTGTAATTGGAGAGTTGATTGATGCCGTTGGGGTCGCAACTTCCTGCAAATAAACCTAAAGTGATTTTTCCTGTTGCTCGAATAGTAATTTTTTGTCCTGCTTTTACAGAGACGTCTGTTGCAGTGGTGAAGGAAGTGACTTTGAGTGTATTGGGGGATGTTCTTTCCGCAATGATGGGCCATTCTGCAAAACTGTTTCTTTGGGCCTGAAGAATAAGCATTCCTTCTTCATCCATTTCCATAGAGTATATTGTTCTTCCACTATTGATGAAAAAATCTCCATCTGCTGGCATGGTTTCAGGAGTGAGGTATGGAGTCAATAAATTGCGGTATCCTGAAGATAATTCCATGGCGTAAAGGCGGAACATTTCTTTTGATGCATTTGGGATTTTGAGTTCAACATTGGCCAAGTTTTCACTATCAAACGAGGTATATGCCGAACAATGAATCTTAAATCCTCTACTGTTTTCAAAGAGCTCATCATCTCCTGAAATATTACCTGGATTTTTACGCATATATCGTTGGTCCTCTACCAATCGGATGAATTTTTTTGCATCAGACACATTATATTTTCCACTTGGGTTAATTAAGGTAAGGTAGCTTTGGAGGATGAAATGGAGTTCCTCAAAAGTAGGGAGATTGGATTCGTACTGGATACGGAGCTCGGCACGGAGCCTAGCAACTTCTTGCTGATTGGTGGCAATTAGTCTTAGGCGGGCTTCCTCCAATCTTTTAAGTCTTAGGTGTTCTGCCTGAATGATTCTTTCATTTTCTTCAGCTCTTTCTGTAATATAGGTGGAAAGTTTTTGAAGTGTTAAGTTAGAAGAGGTGTTGGACAAGTAGTAGGTATGAAGTTCTTTGAGCTTTGTTGGTGAATTGAACCTGCCTACTTCTTCTGCAATTTTTGAAGCGTTTAAAGTGACAAACTGGGTTTTCTGTTGACTGTAAAACTGGAACAGTTCCTTTACGGAAGCCTCGTTTTGGTATGGTCCGTAAGCAAGGTTTATCTGATTCCAAGCTTTGTTCAAAGTTTCTATGGATACACTGGATAGATCCATATTATTAAGTTCTTCCTTATCTCTTTCTACAAGTTCAGATAAAATATTTTGTTTTTTTTGCTGCACTTGAGCATCAACATCCATTTGGACATTTTCCGAGGCGTAGGCGTAAAGGTTTTGGTGCAGACGCTTAAAAGTTTCTAAGGATTGTAAAGATGAAATGCTGACGGGAAGCTGATTGATGGCATTGGCTTCATCTTTAAGCGTATTGTTTGCTGCTTTCTGCTTTCCGTTAGCAATTAGGTTTGATAAAGTACTTATTTCCGATGGTAATAATTTATTGTATTTTTTTTCAATCCTTCTCGACAAGTTTTCTAAGTCACCGAATGAAATTTCTCCCGCATATATTTTTTCTGTTTCTTGTGAATATTCTGAACGCAGCTCCTGAATTATTTGAGTTTCAGAAAGAGCCATTTTATAAGCTCTTTCTTGGGTAAAGGCTCCCCACATATACCAGTCTAATCTTTTGGCCCAAGGGTATCCTTTTCTCTTGAATCCAGAAATTTTTTTATAAAGTTTCTTTCTTTTAGAAAGCCCCATTTTTGAAAAGCTTTCTCCAAAAACGGGTGTGAAATAGTTTTCTGAAAGTAAATTATACCTTATTCGATTGTAAAGGCTACTTCCTGATCTTAGGCCAGAGCTTTCTGCATTTGGATCAATTTCTGGAAATTCCCTTTCCACAGCATAAAGCCAATTTTCATAATCGACTTTATTTTGGGACTTTGTATCAGGTATAAAACTGAGTAAGGTAAGAATCAAAAGTAGATATCGCATAGCTGTTGGGAGGTAGCACTTAATTTATGATCATGAAAATTGCTTGAACGTTTTTTGAATGTATCCTAGAGGCCATAAAAAGATAGGTAAACTTGCTTCCAATATTGGCGCTTCGTAGGGGATGTTACAAAAAGGGAGCTGGCTTAATTCTGTGGTTAACTAAAGTTAAAAAGAATGGATTGAAAAAGTAGTCTAAAAAGCGTTTTTTATTATTTGAAATATAAAAAAATGTAAAATACACGATTTTGTAAAAGCTGTTTTCCAAAAATAGTTATAGGCATTCATTGAAGCAATTCAAAAGGGCTTTACAAGGGCTCAAAGAGGTGAAATGATCTAGATAGAAATTCAAAAAAGGTTTCTATCTGCTGAAGATGGTATTTTGACATATTTTTTTCGATATGATTAATCTTGAGGTTTAGAATAAAGCTTTTGATTAATGGTTTTACATTTTGAAAGGGTTATCCCGAAAGTGCAGGATAGTAATGAGTGGATGTTGAGGTAATATTGGTTAAAGACTCCAGGAGCTCTTCAACTGAAATGACCAAAGAAATGAAAAGACCTAAAATATCCTACTGTGTTCTTTTAGCCCTATTGCTGGGATTATTTTCCAATGCATCAGCTGCTGATATTTGGGTAGCGAAAAATGGCAGTGATGCCAACAAGGGGACCAAGCAGTCCCCGCTGGCAACTGTTCATATGGCTTTGCGAAAAGCAAGGGAGTTGCGGCGACTACAGGATCCTTCCATAGCAAGCGGAATTCAGATTATTGTTGAAGATGGTGTTTATAAGTTCTTCGAGCCACTTTTGATCCGTCCTGAAGATGCTGGGACGGCGACGAGCCCTACCATAATCAAAGCAGCACCAAATGCCCAACCGGTTTTTTCGGGAGGGGTAACTGTAAAAAATTGGAGAAAAGCCCCTGATGAAATCAAAGGGTTTCCCGCTGAGGCAACAGGAAAGCTATGGGTGGCTGAAGTCCCTTTGGAAGGAGGCCAAATGGTAGAATTCCGCCAACTCTGGATCAATGGCCAAAAAGCTAAAAGGGCTACGAATCTTGATGAAGGTGAATTGGACAGGATTCTTTCAGTGGACAGTGCCCGGCAAGAAATGTGGATTCCCACACCAGAATGGAATTTCAAGAATCTCGATCAGTTGGAATTTGTCATTCACCAATGGTGGGCCATTGCCAACTTGAGAGTAAAATCAGTAGAGGTATTAGGCGAAAAAACCAAGCTCACTTTTCATCAGCCAGAAAGTCAAATAGAATTCCAACATCCTTGGCCAGCACCGTTTATCGATGAAAAAAAAGAATACAATGGCAATTCGGCTTATTATTGGCAAGGAGCAGCCGAACTGCTCAACCAGCCTGGAGAATGGTACCTAGATAAGAAAGGGGGCAAAGTCTATTACTGGCCTAAAGCCGGAGAAAATATGCAGGAAGCAGAGGCCATTGTACCTTTTTTGGAAACCATCGTTCAGGTGGAAGGTAACGCAGATCATTTGGTTGAGCATGTGGAATTTGTGGGAATAGGTTTTGAACATACCACTTGGATGAGGCCATCGCATCGGGGACATGTGCCCTTACAGGCAGGCTGGTACATTTTGGAAGCTTACAAACTCAAGCAATCAGGGACACCTGATAAGGCCAGTTTAGAAAATCAAGCATGGACTGGCCGTCAACCTGCTGGAGTAGCGGTTAATTATGCCAAAAAAATCCGTTTTGAAAGATGTCGCTTTGAACACATGGCCGCAACAGGATTGGATTTCGTGGAAGGAGTCAGTAACAGCGAAATAATCGGAAATGTATTCAAGGATCTCGGAGGTACAGGCATTCAAGCAGGGTATTTCGGTGGGCCTGATTTTGAATCCCATTTGCCTTATAATCCCATAGACCAAAGAGAGCTGGTGCACCACTTGACCATTGCTAACAATTACATTACCAATGTGACGAATGAAGATTGGGGTACGGTAGGGATCAGTGTAGGGTCGGCCCATGATGTCAATATTGAGCACAATGAGGTGAGCGATATCAATTATTCCGGGATTTGCGTGGGATGGTTTTGGACCAAAACCATTACCTCCGCCAAAAATAACCGTATCCATGCCAACCGTATCCATCATTTTGCAAAGCAGATGTACGACGTGGGAGGCATTTATACCCTCTCTTCCCAACCCAATACTGTGATCAGTGAGAATGCCATCTATGATCTTCAAGACGCGCCTTATGCTCATATGCCCCATCATCACCAATATATTTACTTTGATGAGGGCTCTTCTTATATCCGAGCCATCGACAACTGGACCGAAAAAGATAAATTCTTTTCCAACAGTCCAGGGCCAGGAAATCTTTGGGAAAACAATGGACCCCAAGTGGATATTTCTATCAAGGAAAAGGCAGGATTGGAAGAGGACTATCGAAATATCAAGGAGTAAGAATTAAGTAGACTGGAGGGAGTCTGGGGACGGGTAAACTGTTCGGGGTTTTCTATCCCAAAAGTCAATCGAGGGGTAGCAGGAAAAAAGTTTCAATAACAAATATAGGCATCTTCTAACTACTCAATACTCCTGACTAACTTTTATAAATTCAGTAACTAATATCTAAAAATGACAAAAGAAGGAAAGCTTAGGTTAGGGATTTTGGGCTTGGGAGAAGGACGAAGTACGATGTCTGCGGCCCTCAGCAGCCAAAAAATCGAACTGGTCCAAATTTGTGACCGCAACGAAGAACTTTGCCAAAAGAGAGGCAAGGAGTTTGACTTTTTCAACTATACCACGCGCTATGAGGACATGTTGGAAAATCCTGAAATCGATGCGATCGCCATTTATACACCGGACAAGCTCCACGCCACTCATATCAAAATGGCCATGGAGCATGGCAAGCATGTGGTCTGCACCAAGCCATTATTGGATGATCTGCGGGAAGCCAAGGACCTGATCGACTTGCAAAAGAAAACAGGAAAGCGGCTATTTGTGGGGCAGAGCAGTCGGTTCTTTGAGCCCATGAAGCGACAATATGCGGACTATAAAAAAGGCCTTATTGGAGACCTGATCACCGTGGAAGCCTATTATCATGCTGATCACCGATGGTTTTTGGAAAAGCCCTGGTCATTGGAGCCTGCTTTCAAATGGCTCTATGGTGGACTGAGCCATCCGGTGGATTTTATTCGGTGGTACCTGCCAGATATCGAAGAAGTAATGGGCTACGGTATGCTCAGTAGCAATGGTCAAAAAGGCGGACTGAAAAACTCCGACACCATGCACTTTATTTTCAAAGCAAAGGATGGGCGAGTAGCACGGGTTTCTGGCGCATATACTGGCCCTGTCCAACCTGCCGTTAGGGACAGTGAAATGAGTTGTATACTTCGGGGTACGGAAGGGTGTAGCCAAGGGGATTATATGGATTTGCGTTATGCGATTACTGACAATATGGGAGAAGAACAAGTGGTCACATGGGAGCACAAGTCCAAGCATTATTTCCGGTTTGAAGGGAAAAGCCATCACGCAGGGGAGTACAACAATTACCTCGAGTATTTTGTGGACAGCATAAACTATGATTTTGTGGCCTATCCGGATTTGATCGAAGGAATAGGAACCATCGCCCTACTAAAAACAATGGAAAAGAGCCTTGCCAGCGGAAGGCCTGAAAAGGTTTCCGAAGTGATTGCTGAATTTGGACTGGAAAATTATTTGAAAAATTAAACCTGCATAGGTGTTAGCCCTAGCACTCTTTCATACTAAAAGATAAGATTGCTATATGGCGACGATACACGTGGAGATCAAACCCAAAATTATCCATGGAAATACATGACATACTTCAGCCACTGGATTTTGCAGTAGTCGGCCTTTATCTAGTTACCCTAATTGGCATAGGTTATTGGGTGAGTTTTAAGAAAAAAAGAGATGCCAATGAAAATCTGTTTTTGGCAGGCAATTCCCTGAGATGGCCCAGTATAGGCTTTACCATGTGGGGCACCAATGTCGGCCCATCCATGTTGATTGCTTCCGCCAGTATTGGCTATACGACAGGAGTGGTAGCAGGTAATTTTGCTTGGTATGCTTTCATCTTTGTTTTTTTATTGGCAGTAGTTTTTGCGCCAAGGTATTTGGGGACTCGGGTACAAACGCTTCCTGAATTTATGGGAAAACGCTTTGGACCTTCTACACAGAACATATTGGCATGGTACACCATCATCACTGTGCTAATCAGTTGGCTTTCCCTGACCTTATTTGCAGGAGGAATTTTGATCCGCCAGATTTTGAATTTGCCACTGTGGCTTTCGGTAGTGATTCTGATTCTTATCGCTGCTTTTTTTACCATTGCAGGAGGACTTAAGGCCATTGCCTATACCAATGTTTTTCAAATGCTGCTATTAATTCTGGTGTCGTTGGTGCTTACACTCACTGGTTTGTATAAAGTCGGAGGAGTTGGAGAGCTTGTTGCGAATACACCAGGGGAATATTGGAACCTGTTGTTGCCAGCGGATGACCCCAATTATCCTTGGGTGGCTATTGCGCTGGGCTATCCGGTGATGGGAGTTTGGTTTTGGTGCACGGATCAGTCCATGGTACAATCTGTTTTGGGCGCCAAAAACCTAAAAGAAGGTCAGCTGGGAGCTAATTTTACTGGTTGGTTAAAGATCTTGGATGTAGCCTTGTTTATTATCCCTGGCATCATTTGTTATGTGTTGTTTCCCGATTTGGACAACCCGGATGAGGCGTACATGACCATGGTGACCAAACTGCTTCCTGTTGGAATGACCGGGCTTGTCATGGCGGTATTGATCGCGGCATTGGTGAGTACAATTGATTCAGCATTGAATGCGCTGAGTACTGTTTTTACCATGGACATTTATGTGAAGAGGTATAGACCCGCCGCTAGCCAAAAGCAGATTGTCAAAGTTGGCCGGGTGGTGACTGTCTTGGGGGCCGTGATCGCCATTTTTCTGACTTTGGCGATTGACAGCATTAAGGGGCTGAACCTCTTTGATGTTTTTCAGTCCATTTTGGGCTTTATCGCGCCACCAATGTCGGTGGTGTTTCTTTTTGGCGTGCTTTGGAGAAAAACAACCACCAAGGCTGCCAATACTGTATTGCTTTTTGGAACCATTTTGAGCTTAAGTATTGGTGTGCTGTATCTTTGGATATTCCCCAATGCCGAATATGTCTTTTGGCCTCATTTCCTACTGCTTTCATTTTATATTTTCGTGTTTTTGGCCGTGTTGATCATGGTGGTTTCCTATATCGACCGAAATAGAAAAGATCTATATGTAAACACTTTGGATTATGGAGCCATCCCAAAATTGACGAACCAGGTCAAATGGCTGTGGATTGCCTTGATCATCGTGATGGTAGGGATGTATTTGTTGTTTAATGGGCATTAGTTGTGAGACATGAGAAGGGAGTATTGAGTCTTGAGACATGAGACATAAGAACCAAGAGTAAAGACAGGTGGGGTGAGTTTAAGCCTTTTTAAGTGATTCAGTTGAGCTTCTAACTCAACTTTTGAAATGCCAAGGCATAGTCCACGGCATAACTAAATCTCCATTTTGATGAATTCAGGGGTACGGGAATGTGCAGGATGGAGAATTGGGATTAGGATCCCATTTTTAGAACAAATAACCAATTGATACAATAAACCTCCAATGGAAACCCGAAAATATACTCTTCTCCTATTATTTATTATGCTGTGTTTTGCCCCATTTAAGACGCAGGCACAGGAATCAGACGCTCAAGCTACGTGGATATGGTATCCTGGAGATTATGAAATCTGGTTAAGCAATAAAATGCAAGCCAGAAGGACAGAGCGGGGCGCTTTTTTGCCACCTCTTTGGCGGTATTACAGTCCTTATGCTCTGGTGACTTTTAGGAAAGAGTTTACACTTCCTGCCAAAGATGAAATATCCATTGCTACCGAGGGACAATTTAAACTTCAGATCGATGGAATGCAGCAACATGGATCATCCCGAAAGATTAGCATTCCCGCCGGAAAGCACACAGTCGTTATCAAAGTCTATAACCAAGAACGTGTACCGGCGGTATTTATCCAAGGAGATTACTTGGTAACCGATGAGAGTTGGGAGGTGACCTATGAGGACAAGGAGTGGATAGACGAAACCGGCAAGGCTTCTGACCAATCTGGTACCAACTGGGAAGCAGTAGGGACCTGGGATTTTAATTCTGCTGATAATTTGCCTTCGGAATTTCAACTGTCCACCACCCCTCAATTTGCAAAAGCTGTAATGTCAGCAGGCAATGGAGAACTAATTGATTTTGGTAAGGAGACTTTTGGATATATCCAGTTCCACGGTTTGGAAGGAGAGGGGAATGTCAATGTCTATTACGGTGAATCTGAGGAAGAGGCCATGGACAGCACTTACTGTGAGACTTTAGATTACCTTCACTTTGACGGTAGCCAAGAGGAGGAGTACACGGTTAAAAACTCCAAGGCTTTCCGCTACGTACAGGTACAGCATGATCCTGAAGTCAGCTACGATTCCATTTCGATGCTGTATGAATATTTGCCTGTTGAATACCGCGGCGAATGGAATTCCTCCGATGAGCTGCTGAACGAAATTTGGGATGTTTCCGCTTACACCATGCACCTGAATACCCGAGAGTTTTTCTTGGATGGAATCAAGCGGGATCGCTGGATCTGGTCAGGGGATGCCTACCAAAGTTACCTGATGAACTATTATCTTTTCTTTGACAATGCCTCCGTGCGCAGGACATTGTTGGCCTTAAGAGGTAAGGAACCAGTGTCCAGTCACATGAATACGATTATGGATTATTCTTTTTATTGGTTTGTGGGGATTTATGATTATTACCTGTACTCGGGTGATGAGGAATTTATCAAGAACTTTTATCCCCGGATGGTAAGCATGATGGATTTTTGTTTGGAAAGAAGAAATGAAAATGGCATGATGGAAGGATTGCCGGGTGATTGGATTTTTATTGATTGGGCAGATGGGTTGAGCAAGCAGGGTGAAGTAAGTTTTGAGCAGATGCTGCTGGCCAGAAGCTTGGAGGCGATGGCAGTAAGCGCCGAAATAGCAGGGGATCAAGAAGGGCATCAAAAATACCAAAAGCTGTCCGATGAGATGAAGAAAAAGCTGTTTGAGGTGTTTTGGTCAAAGGATCACAAAGCTATAATGCATCAGCGTGTCGATGGTAAAGTACTCGACAATGTCACCCGTTATGCCAATATGTTTGGGATATTCTTTGATTACTTCTCTGAGGATCAAAAAGAAGCGGTCAAACAATCTGTGTTGCTAAACGATAATGTCCAGAAAATCACCACACCTTATATGCGCTTCTATGAACTGGAAGCCCTCTGTGCAATGGGAGAGCAAGAATTTGTACTTGATGAAATTCGTGATTATTGGGGAGGAATGCTGGATTTGGGAGCCACGTCTTTCTGGGAAAAGTATGATCCGAATGAGTCTGGAAACGAACATTTGTCCATGTATGGACGGCCTTATGGTAAGAGCCTTTGCCACGCTTGGGGAGCTAGCCCAATTTACCTTTTTGGCAAATATTACTTGGGTGTAAAACCCCTTTCTGCAGGATATAAAAGCTACGAAATACGTCCAAAGCTAGGAGGGCTGGAATGGATGGAAGGAAAAGTGCCGACGCCAAATGGAGCTATTTCCGTGTATTGCTCCACTAATGAAATCAAGGTTTCTTCTGATGAGGGAGAGGGTATCTTGCTATTTAAAAGTAAGTCTAAGCCAAAGACAAATCTAGGAGAAGTCAAAACTTTGGGCGATGGTGAATATAAGCTTTTCCTAGAGGCTGGGAAGGAATATTTGTTGAAATACAAGGCAGTGGAGTAGTGTAATAAATGTCTTGCTTAATAAATCCTCGTTGCGAAGGAGGATTGGTAAAAGCGGATAATAAATATGAAATATAAGAATCAATCATAATGACCAGATCAATACGAATCCATAAATTTTTTTTAGGACTTGCAGCTGTTTTTGCAGTGTCGGGGTTGAAAGCCCAAGAAACGGAAATCCAGTACCTGTCCGGTAAGGGTTATCAAGATACCAAGGAGTGGGAATTCAAAATTTCCGGAGGCCGAAATAGCGAGGAGTGGAGCACCATCAGTGTGCCTTCTGTGTGGGAACAAGAAGGATTTGGGAAGTACCAATACGGCATTAAATTTTACGGAAAGCCTTTTCCTGAAGGGATAGCGGATGAAGTGGGTGAGTACAAATATACCTTTGATGTGCCCAAGGATTGGGAGAACAAGTTGGTAAGAATTGTTTTTGATGGATCCATGACCGATACAGAAGTAAGGGTCAATGGTCGCTCGGCAGGTGATAGGCATCAAGGAGCATTTTACCGTTTTAAATACGATATCACTGATCTGCTAAAATATGGAAAGCAAAATCTCCTGGAAGTGACAGTCAGCAAGGAATCTTCCAATGCCAGTGTCAACTTAGCGGAAAGAAGGGCCGATTATTGGAATTTCGGAGGGATCTTCCGACCAGTGTTTTTGGAAGCTTTTCCCGCAAAATTCATTGACCGTACTGCCATTGATGCGCAAGCCAATGGACAGTTCAGGGCAGAAGTTTTTTTGGGGCATGCGAGTTCACAAGATATGAAGGTGGTGGCCAAAGTGATCGATAAGGGAGGAAAGCCTGTGGGGAAGCCAATAGAGCAATCCATCACCAAGGGAGGAGACAAGGTGATTTTGGAAAGCACCTTTCAGGGAGTTGACCTTTGGACAGCGGAAACGCCAAACCTTTATCACATACAGTTTTCCCTTTATGATGGAGATAAACTGGTACATCAGATTGATGATCGTTTTGGTTTTCGCTCTATCGAGCTAAAGGCCAGTGATGGTATTTACATTAATGGCCAGCGGGTGCTGATGAAGGGGGTAAACAAACACAGCTTCTGGCCTGAATCCGGTAGGACGCTGAACAAAGAATTGAACTATGCAGATGCCAAGCTCATCAAGGAGATGAACATGAACGCCGTACGGCTTTCGCATTACCCATCCGACCCAGAGTTTTTGGATGCTTGTGATGAACTGGGACTATATGTGCTCCATGAGCTGGGAGGCTGGCACGGCCATTATGATGAAGCCATCGGTATAAAGCTGGTGGAGGAGTTGGTGACAAGGGATGTGAACCACCCCAGCGTCATCTTCTGGGACAATGGCAATGAGGGTGGTTGGAACACAGAACTTGATGATGAATTTGCGAAGTGGGATCCCCAGAACCGACCCGTGCTTCATCCGCAGCAATTGCTGAGTGGCGTAGAGACGATGCACTATCGCTCCTATGGGGAGACAGAAGAATATTTTAGGGGAGACTATATCTTTATGCCCACGGAGTTTTTACATGGGCTGTATGACGGTGGCCATGGCGCTGGCCTATTTGACTATTGGGAAATGATGCGCCAACATCCCCGAAGTGGTGGGGGCTTCCTTTGGGTATTTGCCGATGAGGGCATCGCCCGAACTGATCAGGATGGCCGAATAGATAATCAGGGAAACTATGGAGCGGATGGTATCGTGGGACCTCACCATGAAAAAGAAGGAAGTTTCTTTACGATCAAGGAAGTTTGGTCTCCGGTGATGGTCATGCATGAGGATCAGTTGGCGAGTGATTTTGATGGTGTTTTTAAAGTAGAAAATAGGTATGATTTTACCAACCTGAAAGCCTGTACTTTCGAATGGTCTCTGGCGGAATTTTATGATCCGCAAGTAGGCCAAAGTGGCCATAAGGTCATTCAATCAGGTGAACTAAATGGCCCAGATGTGGCTCCACATGGTGAGGGCAAAATTACAATTTCCCTACCATCCAATTGGAAGGAAGCAGATGTCCTGTACTTGACGGCCAAGAATCCAGAAGGTGAAGCATTGTGGACCTGGCATTTCACTTGGGGGCAGTCAAAGCAGTATCTACAGGCAGGTGCTGGAACAGTCGAATTGGAAGAGAATGAAGTAAGCTATGTGGTTTCTTCGGAAGATTTACAAGTGACTTTCAGTAAGGAAAACGGACAAATTTCCACTATCAAGGAAGGAGGAAAGGATATTACTTTTACTGGTGGACCACGCTTTGTGGCTGCCAGAAGAGGCGATAGGACATTGGATGGGACGGTAGACCCTGAATTTGAAAAGGGGATGGATAGGATTTACAAGGAATTGGATTTGGAGCAGGAATTAAGGATGATCAATGCAGAGAAGAAAGACGGAAATGTGATAGTGAAAGCAAGTTATTTTGGTCCTTTGGAAGAGGTAGTTTGGACCATTCAGCCAGGAGGATTGTTACAACTGGATTATACCTATGCTTATAGTGGAGTGGTGGAACTCATGGGGGTAAGTTTTGACTACCCTGAAGAAAAAGTAAAGGGCATCCGTTGGCTGGGAGAAGGTCCTTACCGCTCTTGGCAAAACCGAATTCACGGTACCACCTTGGATATCTGGGGAAACGATTACAATGATCCTATTCCCGGAGAATCCTTCACCTATCCAGAGTTCAAAGGCTATTTTCATGATTGGCATTGGGCGGAATTTGAGACTGAGGAAGGAAAAATCTACATGGCCAATGACCAGCAGGATAATTACCTGGGTGTTTACACACCTAGGGACGGCAGAGACGCCCTGTTGTACACCTTGCCCCAAACAGGAATTGCAGTCTTTGACGTGATTCCTGGGGTGAGAAACAAGGTAAATGCTACCGATTTGGTAGGTCCTTCTTCCCAACCCAAGCATGTAAGCGGCTCGAAATCCAGAAGGGTTTATTTTAAATTTAAAGCAAATTAATTCAGTCTATGGCGGCAGGAAGAGGGAAAGATATCTTTTAGGAGATGACTGAGTGTAATGTTAAGTCATGAAAATACCCGAAATAATTTAATGACTTGATACTTTTTGTATTTTTGGCCTAAAGTAAAGAGTAGGGCAAGTTTGTATAATATGAGCTTGCCTCTGTCCTAAAATGGCATACTCGATAGGAAAATTTTTAAACGGTTAGGTAATGAAAATTCAGATCATTGGAGCTGGGGGGATAGTGAGGGATGCCCATTTACCCGCTTACCAATTAGCAAATTTTGAGGTAGCAGGGATTTTTGATGTAGATGAGGCCAAGGCCCATAAGCTAGCAGAAGAGTTTTCGATTCCCGATGTCTATTCATCGATCGCTAAAATGACAGCCACTGCCGATAAGGAAACGGTTTTTGACGTAGCAGTACCGGGAAAAGTGGTGTTACAGGTTCTGAGCGAATTGCCCGATGAGGCAGTGGTTTTGATCCAAAAGCCCATGGGGGATGACTTGGAATCTGCCCAAGCTATTTTAGAATTATGTCGAAAGAAAAAACTTAAAGCTGGCATTAATTTTCAAATGCGCTATGCGCCTTACATTCAAAAAGCGAGGGAGATCATTTCCTCAGGTCAACTCGGTGAGCTTTGTGATATTGAGATCAAGATTAATGTCTTTACTCCATGGCATTTGTGGGACTTTTTGTTTTCATCAGAGAGGGTGGAGATTCTTTATCACAGTATTCATTATGTGGATTTGGTCAGATCTTTTTTAGGCAATCCCAATAAAATATATGCCAAGACAGTCAAGCATCCCAAAATGCAAAAGCTGGCATCTGTAAAAAGCAATATCATCATGGATTATGGTGAAATGCTCCAAGCCAATATATTGACCAATCATGCGCATGAATTTGGATTGAAACATCAGCAATCTTATGTCAAAATTGAAGGAACAAAAGGGGCGGTTATGGTGGAAATGGGGCTTTACAAAGATTACCCCAGGGGCACAGCCGATAAATTTGAATATTTGATACTGGAAGAAGGGAAAAAGCCTGAATGGCAGGAGGTGAAGATTGATGGGACATGGTTTCCTCATGCGTTTATTGGCACTATGGCCGAGATGAAAAAAGCACTGGAAGATCCTTCTTATGTCCCTGATAACAGTGTGGAAGATTGTATTTACACCATGGCCTGTGTGGAAGCGGCTTATGCATCCAGTGATACCGGAGGTGTCCAGCTAAAGGGCGATTTTTGAAGATTTCATTTCCCTGAAAGCTTTGCCCACTAATCCTGAGTCGACACGAATTTTTTGCTTCACTTTAATTTTCATAACAACTTGATTAGCTGTTTCTACAAGCAGGTAAGTTCAGGATGCTAAGGCCGTACAAGCTATATACATTTGTTCATAGGGTTTTATTAGGTTTTTAGTAGGACGGGAGCCATACTCCTGTCTTACTTTTTTCATGTGTGAGGCCTTTGTCCTGCCCTTAATACCTATGGAAAGAATTACTGCAACATATTATATAGAAACACCCTATGCGGTGGAGAAGGCAGCTCAAGTATTGGCCGGGGAGCAATCCTCCGGCACTTTTGTGGCTGTGCCGGGAGAAACGGAAGCCATAAAACAGCGCTTTGCTGCGCGTGTGGAAGAAATAGAAGAACTGGAGACAGTTCGTGAGCCAGCCATCCCTGGGGCCATTTCACCATCAGGCCAATATCACCGAGCCATGGTCAAAGTGTCCTGGTCCATAGAGAATTTTGGCTATAACCTGCCCACCATGGTTTCTACCTTACAAGGAAACCTGTATGAAATCACGCAATTTACCGGGCTGAAGTTAATGGATCTCGAAGTGCCGAGCTCTTTTGCAGCGCATTTCTCCGGACCCAACTTTGGCATTAAAGGCTGTAGGGAATTGACAGGGGTGGCTATGGGGAGGCCTTTAATTGGTACGATTATTAAGCCCAGCATTGGCATGAGCCCGGAAGAAACAGCTGCTTTGGTCAAGACCTTGGCCAAAGCAGGAATAGATTTTATCAAGGATGATGAGCTGATGGGCTCTTCAGCTAATTCACCTTTTGACAAAAGGGTGGAGGCGATCATGAAGGTGATCAATGAACATGCCGATAAAACAGGAAAAAAGGTCATGTACGCCTTTAATATATCCGATGAAATGGATGCAATGTACCGCCATTACGACAAGGTTTTGGTAAGTGGGGGGACATGTGCCATGATAAGCATCAATAGTGTTGGCCTGGCTGGGGTAAAAGCCATTTGTGATCGTGGTGAACTGGCCATTCATGCCCACAGAAATGGTTGGGGCATGCTGAACCGGCACCCTTTGTTGGGGATAGATTTTAGGGCCTACCAAAAAATTTGGAGGCTGGCAGGGGTTGACCAGCTACATGTCAATGGTATCCAAAACAAGTTCTGGGAATCTGATGATTCAGTGGTCAATTCTATAGAGGCTTGTTTAAAACCCATGTTAGGAGGCTATGAGGTGATGCCAGTGGTCTCATCAGGCCAATGGGGCGGCCAAGCTCCTGAGACTTACAGAAGGACCAGTACTACGGATCTTTTATATATGGCCGGTGGAGGTATCATGGCTCATCCAGCAGGTCCTGCGGGAGGAGTAAGGGCATTGCAGCAAGCTTGGGAAGCCGCGGTGAATGGGCTGTCTGTCGAAGAGGCAGCGAAGAAATATGAGGAATTTGGGTTGTCGGTAGAAAAATTTGGTAAAAAGTAATGTCTTCGAATAAAACCAATTTGCTGCTTGCTTACTATGGGGATGACTTTACAGGCTCCTCCGATGCACTGGATTTTCTGAGCAGGGCAGGTGTCAAGACGGTTTTGTTCATTACCCCTCCTTCAACCGAGCAACTAGAAAAATATAAAGGTATTCAGGCCATCGGAATTGCGGGGATGACCCGGTCCATGGGGCCAGGCGATATGGAAAATGAGCTGTCGGAAGCCTTTAGTGCGTTAAAAGTTGCTGGGGCTCCACAGGTGCATTATAAGGTGTGTTCTACATTTGACTCTTCCCCTAAGATCGGGAATATAGGAAAGGCAATGGAAGTGGGAGCGGCGGTTTTCGATACGGATTATATTTCTCTTTTGGTAGCCGCTCCTGCTCTAGGCCGTTATTGCACCTTTGGAAATCTATATGCAAGAATGGGCATAGGAAGCCAAGGTGCTATCCATCGCCTTGATCGGCATCCCTCCATGAGCAAGCACCCTACCACTCCGGCTGATGAAAGTGATTTGCGCTTACACTTGGCCAAGCAAACCAAGCTAAAGGTTGGCTTGGTGGATATCTTGGAGTTGGGAGATGATAAAATCCAAAATGCACTCAAAAGAGAACTGGATAAAGCTTCTCAAGTCGTTCTATTCGATGCTTTGTACCCCGATCAGTTGACCAATATAGGCAAGACGATTGATCTCGCTGGTAAAAGTAAAATCCACTTTTCGGTAGGTTCTTCAGGGGTGGAAATGGCTCTTGGAGCTTACTGGAAATCAAAAGGGAAATTGCTCAATGAGGTAAACTGGGCCGATCCAGGAAAAGCAAAACCCATGTTGGTCCTCTCAGGAAGTTGCTCGCCTGTTACTTCGGGCCAAATTCAATATGCCCTTCAACATGGCTTTAGAGAAGTAGCTCTTGATCCTGTGAAGTTGATTGGTCAAGGAGAAGGGATTGGCCAGTATCAAAAAGAAGTGGTGGATAAGCTGAAGGAAGGCAAGCATGTAATTCTTCATACTGCCTTGGGAACCGATGATCCTCGGTTGGCAGAGACAAAAAACTTACTGAGTAATCAAGGTGTGGCTCAAGAGGATATTTCATCCAAAACCGCCGACTTCTTTGGGCGGGCTTTGGGCAGGATCGCCAGAAATGTTGCAGAAGAAGTACCCTTCAAACGCTTGATAATAGCTGGTGGAGATACCTCCAGCAAGGTAGCCCGGGCCTTGGGCATAGAGGCGGTGGAAATGATTGCCCCTTTACTACCAGGTGCACCGCTTTGCAAAGCTTTTGCCCAAGATTCCTCCATTGATGGAATGGAAGTGAATTTCAAGGGAGGCCAGGTGGGGGCTGAAGATTACTTTGTTAAAGTGATGGAAGGTAGTTTTGAAAGATGAAGGATGACGAATTTTCTGCCGTCATTAGGAGGAGGCACTACGAAGCAATCTCGTCTTAAGATTAGAAGATTGCTTCACTTCACTATCTTTCCATTCGTAATGACGATACCATTATATATTGAAGATTTTATCGAAATAACCAAAAATGAAAACATTAGGATTGATTCATACCTCGGCCACCTTGGTGCCCATATTCCAGCAATTATGCGATGAGTATCTTGCTGATGTAAAGGTGTTTAATATCGTAGATGACAGCCTGATCAAGGACGTGATCAGCAAAGGAAAGTTGACTCCTCAAACGGCCAGAAGAGTGGTGGATTATGTGGGCTCAGCGGAACTTGCAGGAGCAGATCAAATTATGGTGACTTGTTCCTCCATTGGTGCGGCGGTGGAAGCAGCAGCTGAACTGAGTGAGGTGCCTGTCCTCCGAGTAGATCAGCCCATGGCAGATTTAGCCATTAAAACAGGAACGAAGATCGGTGTGGTGGCTACTTTGCCGACCACTTTGGAGCCAACAGCTGATTTGGTGAGAAGAAGGGCCAAGGTACTCGGGAAGGATATTTTGTTGACCTCTAAACTTTGTGAAGGCGCTTTTGAAGCTTTGATGGGAGGGCAACCTGAAACGCATGATGAAATGGTGGCCAAAGCCTTAAAGGAACTTGCTGAGGAAGTAGACGTAATTTTACTTGCTCAGGCCTCCATGGCAAGGGTGGTGGATACCTTGGATGAATCGGACAAGAAAGTGCCGATTGTAGCCAGTCCACCGGAAGCGGTGAAGTATTTGGCGGAAATCTTAAAGTAGCTATATGGACTATAGAAACAAAAGTAAAGAGTAAAGACAAGATCCGTGTCGGTTTTCAATCCGTCGTGGGCCTTAGAAGGCTGACTTTGGACGAATGACCGATAACAGATAACCATTACCCAATAACCAAGCCCATGAATCACTTTCGTAAACTTTTGTATAAATGCGCCTTAGCCTTGTTCTTGGTATCTGGTCTGGCCTTGATTATGGGATATGCTCAACTAGGTCAAGGCGCTGTGGTGGCTGCTTGTTTTGCTTTTGCGCTCGGGATGGGAGCTGTGGATAAGCTGAAAGGCTATCAATATACCGCTTGGATCATTACTGCGGTGGTAGCAGGAATGGTTTATCCCAATGCTTTTTTGCAATGGGGAGAATTGGACTTGCGAAACAAGTGGTTGATTCTAATTGTGGTCCAAGCTGTGATGTTTGGGATGGGGATTCAAATGAGTTTAAGGGATTTTTCAAATTTAGGAAGTACTGGCAAAGGCGTTTTGGTGGGTTTGATAAGCCAATTTTCCATTATGCCCCTGATAGGTTTTTTGCTGACCAAGCTGTTTGACTTTGATCCGGAGATAGCAGCCGGAATTATCCTGATGGGGGCTTGTTCCAGTGGTTTGGCTTCCAATGTAATGGTTTACTTAGCCAAGGCCAATTTGGTACTATCGGTTACAGTAACGGCCATGGCAACCATGCTGGCTCCGTTGATGACTCCCTTTTGGATGAAGACGCTGGCCGGAACATTGATCGATATTGAATTTTTTGACATGATGATGAACATCATCAAGATTGTCTTGGTACCCATTGGAGCGGCATTACTGCATGATTACCTGAAATCAGCCCCAAGAAACCTCAAAATCAGGATTTATTATGGGGCTGCTCTCCTTGTGGTATATTTGGCATTTCTTCCTTTTGGTTTGTGGGATTATTTTACCCAAAGTCTTTCTTCATCAGCCGTACAATCTTTGGAGATTTTTAGCTTTTTTATGGGGGCTATTGTTTTTGGGGTACTTTATCATATTTGCACTCATTGGATCACCCAACTGGACAAATGGATGCCTTATGTTTCCATGTTTGGGATCGTCTACTTTACAACCGTCACCACTGCTGCCGGTCGGGATAATCTGTTGCAGGTTGGAGGGTTGTTATTTATGGCCTCTGTATTGCACAATGGACTAGGTTATTTTTTTGGATATTGGTTGAGCCGATTGCTGGGCTTGGATGTGCCTTCAGCAAGGGCGATGGCTCTGGAGGTGGGTTTGCAAAATGGCGGGATGGCATCCGGCTTGGCAGGTTCGATGGGGAAACTGGGCACAGTGGGCCTGGCTCCCGCAGTATTTAGCCCTTGGATGAATATCTCAGGATCTATCTTGGCCAATTATTGGCGAAAGAAATCTCTGAAAGAAGAGAAAATGGAGGCTGATAAAGTGCCTGAGAATTTGTCTGCAAATTACACGAATTAGCTTTTTTTGAACCATTAAGGGAATTAAAAAAGAGGGATTTTTTTATAGTCTTTCAAGTCTTTATGGTTCCTTAATTTTTCAATTCCATCAACCTTCAAATCGGGAACATGATAGCACAGGAAGGTAAAAATCAGGTGTTTTGTAATTTTAGTACATGAATAGAACAGTTGAAAATGAGCCGTTCGAATGCTAAAACTATGACTCGACAAATAACCTATTTCGTAGTGCTAGCTTTTATGGGAACAATGGGCTGGGCCTGCTCCACAAAAAGTGAACACCATGAAAGTACTTTGGCTAAAGCAGCACCAATACAAATCACCGATTCGGTGATGCAACAAGTTTATGAGGAAATTAAAACACCTTTTAAATACGGTTTGGTAAAAGTTCCTCCTTCCAATGATTTAAAGATGGACTGTCCAAGTATCTTCCGGGATGGGGAGAAATGGTACATGACTTATTTGATCTATGGCGGAAGAGGCTATGAGACCTGGCTGGCTGAAAGTGACGATTTATTGCATTGGGACGATAAAGGCAAGATCATGTCTTTTTCGGACACTACTGATTGGGATATGAACCAAAAGGCGGGATACATCGCCCTGCAGGATAAGGAGTGGGGTGGTAGCTATGAGTGGGAGCAGTATGAGGATAAATACTGGATGAGTTATTTTGGGGGGAATTCCAGAGGCTATGAAGCGGGAGTTTTGTCCATTGGTATGGCCTATACCGATCAGGACCCGACAGTGTCGCATGAGTGGCAAAGAATAGATTCTCCTGTGCTGACCCCAAATGATGATGGAGCAAAGTGGTGGGATAACAGTACCATGTACAAAAATTCCGTGATTCGGGATGAGCAGGAGTTTACAGGTCACCCTTTTATCATGTATTATAATGCTCGCGGAGATAGTATTAACCCGGCTCGGGGTGCTGAAAGAATTGCCATGGCAGTTTCTGACGATATGGTCCATTGGAAGCGCTATGGAGAAGAGCCGCTGATCAACCACCACAAAGGGATTTCAGGAGATGCCTATATCCAACAGATGGGGGATTTGTATGTGATGTTTTATTTTGGGGCCTTTTGGCCGGACAGGGAAGGGATTTCTGCCTACAATCGTTTTGCGGTGTCCAATAACCTGACCGACTGGGTGGACTGGGAAGGCGAAGACCTGATCAAACCATCGGAGCCTTATGATAACCTTTTTGCCCATAAATCTTTTGTGGTCAAACATGAAGGAGTGGTGTACCATTTTTATTGTGCGGTCAATAAAGATGAGCAAAGAGGCATTGCTGTAGCCACTTCCAAAGATTTAGGTACCAGTCAACTGAATTTTCTGCCATTAGATGCAAAATAATCTTATGCATAAAGTCTTTTTAATGGCACTATGCACAATGGTAGGTGTCGATGCCCTGATGGGGCAAACCGTTACTGGGGAGCCTGCGGCTGTTCCTAAGCAAGTTGAGAAATACCATTTTTCACCATGGGAAAATCCTTTAGTGACCAGCATCAACCGCGAACCGGCCAGAGCAACTGCCTATTCCTATAAAAGTGCCACAGAGGCTTTAGCTGGAAACAGAGATGACAGTAGGATGCTTTTACTCAATGGTGAATGGGATTTTTATTTTGCGGAGAATTTAAAAGCAGCACCAAAGGAATTTTACCAATCAAAAGTTCAAGGTTGGGATAAAATAGAAGTGCCTTCGAATTGGGAATTGAAAGGCTATGATATTCCGATTTATAAAAGTGCGGTTTATCCATTTCGCCCCATTAATCCTCCTTATGTGCCGGAAGATTACAACGGAGTTGGCTCATACCAAAGGACTTTTAAAGTGTCTGATGATTGGGAAGATATGAATATCACTCTCCATTTTGGAGCGGTAAGTTCGGCCTTTCAAGTGTGGCTGAATGGAGAATTTGTAGGCTATGGGGAAGACAGCTTTTTACCTTCGGAATTTAACATCACGCCTTACCTGAAATCAGGTGAAAATGTACTTTCCGTTCAGGTGTTGCGGTGGAGTGATGGCTCCTACTTGGAAGACCAGGACCACTGGAGGTTGAGTGGCATACAACGGGAAGTGTTTCTAATGGCTGAACCCAAACTACGGATTGTGGATTTTCATTATCAGACCAAGCTGGATGAAAATTATGAGCATGCTGTTTTTAGCCTGAGACCAAAAATCGAGAATTTGACAGGGGATCGCGTGCCAGGAAGCCAGCTAAAAGTACAGCTTTATGATCAGGATGACCAACCAGTTTTTGGAGATCCGCTGGAAAAAGAAGTGGAGGACATCCTCAATGAAAGTTATCCCCGCTTGGACAATGTGAAATTTGGACTTTTTGAGGCGGAGGTAAAAAATCCTCATTTATGGAGTGATGAGCATCCCTACCTTTACACTTTGGTGTTGAGTCTTGAAGGTGAAGAGGGGCAGCTTTTGGAAGCAAAGAGTTGCAAGGTAGGTTTTCGGTCGATCGAATTTTCAGAAAAAAACAACAAGCTTTTAATCAATGGCAAAGAAACCTACCTCTATGGTGTCAACAGACATGATCATCATCCTGTAAGGGGCAAGGCCTTGACCCGGGAGGATATCGAGGAAGATGTGAGGACCATCAAGCAATTTAATTTCAATACCATCCGGACCAGCCATTATCCCAATGATCCTTATTTCTATCAATTATGTGATGAATATGGAATTTTGGTGATTGATGAAGCCAATCATGAAACCCACGGTATTGGAGGGAAACTGAGCAATGATACCCAGTGGACCCATGCCTACATGGAAAGGGTGACCCGCATGGTGCAAAGAGATAAAAACCACCCAAGCATTATTTTTTGGAGCTTGGGCAATGAAGCTGGACGAGGGCCAAATCATGCGGCCATGGCAGCTTGGGTGCATGATTTTGATATTACCCGACCCGTGCATTATGAGCCAGCACAAGGGAATCATCGGGTTGAGGGTTATATCCCCCCTGGCCATCCTGATTATCCCAAAGACCATTCGCATCGCATCCAAGTGCCGACAGATCAGCCTTACGTAGATATGGTCAGTCGCTTTTACCCGGGATTGTTTACGCCCGGTTTATTGGTCAACCAACATGCTGATGAGCGTCCGATTGTATTTATCGAATATGCTCATTCCATGGGAAACAGCACGGGAAATATGAAGGAGTTGTGGGATGAATTCCGTTCGCTTCCTCAGGTGATCGGTGGCTGTATCTGGGATTTTAAGGATCAGGGACTGCTCAAAACCACTGAAGACGGTGAAGAATTTTACGCATATGGAGGCGACTTTGGTGAGACGCTTCATGATGGCAACTTCTGCATCAATGGGATAGTGGCTTCTGACGGAAGACCAAAAGCAGCGATTTACGAGTGCAAATGGGTATATCAACCAGCTGAAATGACTTTGACAGATACTGCAGGTTGTAAAGTAAAAATCCAAAATCGGCACGCAGATAAATCCTTGGAAGAATATCAAATGAACTTGACCATTTTGGAAGAGGGAAAAGTTGTAAAAAGTTTGGTTTTGGATGCATTACCACTTAATGCGGGAAAGGATACTGTGTTACAGCTAAAGCCCTATTTCAACCCAGTGAAAGGCAAGGAGTACTTGGCCAATATCACCTTTACACTTCCTGAAAACACCAATTGGGCCAAGCAAGGCCATGTCATTGCCCAGCAGCAGTTCCAGCTGCAGGAGCGGTCAAAGCCTCAAATTGAGGTAGGAAGAGGAAAACTGATCATAAAAGATAATGGACAAGTTTTGGAGGTCAAGGGAAGTGACTTTCAAGTCGGTTTTGATAAAGTAGTTGGTGCACTGAGCAGCTATAAAGTAAGGGGAGAAGAGCAAGTTATTAGTCCATTGCTTCCTTCATTTACCCGACCTTTGACAGACAATGACCGGAAGGGTTGGAAACCCCATCAAAAGTTGAAGTATTGGTATGAAGCCAAGCCAGAGTTGAAGGAGCTGACTTCTGTTAAAGTGGAAAACGGGAGTGTTCAGGTTCAAACGGAATTTACCTTGACAGAAGGAAAAACAAGGGTAGAAATTGATTACACGGTGATGCCGTCAGGAGTGGTGAAGGTAGATTGTACCTTACTGCCGCTTTATGAACTGCCTAATATTCCAAAAGTCGGGATGAGCATGGGGATCAAGCGGGAATATGATCAGATTACTTGGTTAGGCAAAGGCCCTTTAGAAAATTATATCGACCGTAACCATGGTTTTATGGCAGGCATTTACAGCCTTCCGATTGAAGAGTTTATGGAACCATATGTGATGCCCCAGGAAAATGGTAACCGAACAGCTGTTCGTTGGATGGAGTTTTCAGAAGCGAAGCGGAAGAGTGGGTTGACCATTATTGCCGATAGCTTGCTGAGCATGAGTGCCTGGCCTTACACAGCTGAAATGATCAATGAGGCCAAACATACCTATGAGCTCAAAGAGGCTGGTTTTATCACGGTTAACATTGACTTGATTCAAATGGGAGTGGGGGGAAATGATAGTTGGTCAGAAGTGGCCCAACCGCTGGAACAATATCAGGTGCCAGCGAAACCCTACCGGTACAGCTTTTATATTAGTAGTAAGTATTGAGTAGGGAGTATGAAATGGGATTTGTAATCCCAAAAGAGTTAGTCAGCTATTCAGTCTCTCCATGGTCTACCGGGGGCTGCGTCCCGGTAGATGGTAAAGTTGAGCTTTTAGCTCATATAGTATGAACCACAGGCCTGCTTGATGCAGACAGGCTCAATTTTAGTGGCCTCGCAGTAGAACTGCTGGGGCAACAATTTGATCAAAAGTAAAGTAAAGCGGCATTCCTAAAAAACTGCCATCTAAAATCTTAAATCTAATGTCTGGAATAAAGACCCGAAATACCATTTTCTTTTTGTTATTAGCCTTCTTAATCGGGGCATGTAGCAGTCCAGAAAAGGAAGAAAAAGCTGAAGTCTTCGAACCGACATACGAGAGTTCGCAGCCTTGGGTGTATTGGTATTGGATGTATTCCACTTATTCCAAGGAAGGGATAACGGCAGATTTAGAAGCGATGAAAGAGGCGGGCATTGGTGGTGCATTTTTGATGTCCATCAAAGGTCCTGCTGATCCACCACTGACGGATGAGCCCACTTTGCAAGGCTCTAAGGAATGGTGGGAAATGGTACATCATGCGATGAAAGAGGCAGATAGACTTGGACTGAGATTGGCCATGCATGCCTGTGACGGTTTTGCAGTGGCGGGAGGTCCTTGGATCACCCCAGAAAACTCCATGCAAAAGGTGGTATGGGCTGATACCTTAGTAGCAGGTGGCCGGCAAGTCCATCTGAATATGCCTATGCCCGATCACTATGAGGATTATTACAGGGAGTTAGCTGTTTATGCATTTCCTGTAAAAGAAGGTTTTGAGCTTGATGCAGCAGATATGCATCCGAAAGTTACCAGTAGCTTGGAGGAGAAGAATGTAGACTTTTTGCTTGATGATAAGTCAGACGAGCATTTCGGAACGAATGATGAAGCTTGGATCCAGTATGCTTTCGAAAAGCCATTTACCTGCCGTTCGATCCGTATTAAGACCAGTGGCAACAGTTATCAAGCCCATCGTTTGAAAATAGCGATCAGCGATGATGGGAAGGACTTTGAGGAAGTGACCCGCTTGAAGCCACCAAGGCATGGTTGGCAGGATTGGGATTACGACTATACCCATAGTATCCCAGAAATTACCGCTAAGTATTTCCGCTTTATTTATGATAAAGAAGGCACTGAACCCGGGGCAGAAGATTTGGATGCCGCAAAATGGAAGCCCTCTCTAAAAGTAAAGACCATTGCCCTTTCTACCAGTCCTAAAATCAGCCAGTATGAAGGCAAATCCGCAGCAGCTTGGCGGATGAGTGAACGGACTGATGCTGGAGTGATTCCTACTGAGGATTGTGTACCAATGGAGCAAGTACTGGATATTTCAGGCCAGATGGGTGAAAATGGCCAACTGACTTGGCAAGCTCCACAGGGAAAATGGAAAATCATGCGATTTGGTTATACCTCTACTGGCCATACCAATTACACCGGAGGTGGAGCTAAAGGTTTGGAAGTGGATAAGTTTAGTGCGGAAGCGGTCAAGTTTCAGTTTGACCAATGGTTTGGAGAGGCGATCAGAACTGCCGGGCCAGAATTGGCTGAGAGGGTGCTCAAAATATTTCATATTGACAGTTGGGAAGCTGGTAGCCAGAACTGGTCACCGGTATTCAGGGAAGAATTTCAAAAGCGCCGGGGTTATGATATCCTGCCTTATTTACCTGTGTTGGCGGGCGTGCCTGTGGAAAGTGCAGAGACTTCCGAAAGGGTTTTATATGATTTGAGAACGACGATTTCAGAATTGATCATGGATAATTTTTTTGGAACCTTGCAAGTGGAGGCGAAGAAGAATGGTATGCAGTTCAGTTCGGAAAATGTGGCTCCCACTATGGTGAGTGATGGGATGGAGCATTTCAAATACATCGATTTACCGGCCGGGGAATTTTGGCTGAACAGCCCCACCCATGACAAACCCAATGACATGCGGGATGCCATATCAGGGGGGCATATTTATGGGAAGCAAATTATCCAAGCGGAAGCATTTACGCAGATCAGGATGGATTGGAATGAATATCCTGGGATGCTCAAAACTTTGGGAGATCGAAATTATGCCATGGGCATCAATCGATTCTTCTATCATGTTTTTGTCCATAACCCTTGGCTTGACCGAAAGCCAGGAATGACCTTGGATGTCATTGGTTTGTACTTTCAAAGAGACCAAACTTGGTGGAAGCCCGCCAAGGCTTGGGTGGACTATGCACAGCGTACTCAGTACCAGTTGCAGAAGGGTAAGCCTGTGGTGGACGTCGCCGTGTTTTCAGGAGAAGATTTGCCAAGTCGGTCTGTGTTACCTGAGCGCTTAGTAGCCTTTTTACCGGGAATATTTGGAGAGGAGAGAGTTACAGGAGAAGAGGCTCGCTGGGCCAATGAGGATCAACCTACAAGGGTGATTCCAGCGGGAGTAAAGCATGCTGCCAACATGGCTGATGCTGAAGATTGGACTGACCCCTTGCGGGGGTATCATTATGATTCTTTCAATAAAGATGCCCTGCTGAACCTAGCAGAAGTGAAAGACGGCAAGGTGGTTTTGCCGGGGGGAGCTTCCTATGCCTTGCTGGTGTTTCCTGGGGTCAGAAAAATGAACCCCAATGCCAATTACATGTCTTTGGAGGTGGCCAAAAAAATATTTGATTTGGTCCAAGCTGGAGCCACAGTTGTAGTGGATGAAAAGCCACTGGGGACACTTGGTAAAATGGGAGATGACCAGGCATTGTCTGTTATCGTGGATGAAATATGGAAGGGAGAAGTTAGCGGGCATAGTACAGGTCAAGTCCAGTCTTGGAAAGTGGGTAAGGGAACTGTGGTAAAATTGCCTTATGTCCAAAGCACCTTTGGTGGTTTAGGTTTAGAACCAGATGTGGTGGCGATAGATAGTCATGACGGTCGGCGGAACCAAGACTTTGCCTTTGCCCATAGGAAAAGTCACCACGAGGATATTTATTTCATTTCCAATCAGCTTGAGGAGGAGCGAGAGTTCAATCTTTCCTTTAGAATTTCCGGCAAAAAGCCTGTATTTTATGATCCCGTTTGGGATAAGGAATATCCGGTGAATTCTTGGGAACTGGTGAAGGGAAGGACGCAGCTTCAGGTAAAGTTGCCCGCCAATGGATCGCTGTTTGTGATCTTCAGAGAGGCCACTGCAGAAATGGGAAGTGAGCAAGGGGCCAATTGGTCTAATTTTCAACCTATCCAAGAAATCAAGGATATTTGGACCGTTAGCTTTGATACCGCATACAGAGGGCCACAGAAACCCATACAAATGGAGAATTTATATAGCTGGCCAGCCCATCCCAATGACAGTGTAAAGTACTATTCCGGAACAGCTGTGTATCAAAATACTTTTGATTGGGACGGTGATCCAGAAGGAGAATTCTGGTTACATTTGGGTAAGGTGGCCAATATAGCTTCGGTGAAAGTCAATGGTAAAGATTGTGGGGTGGCTTGGACTTTTCCTTATCAAGTACCTATTTCCGATGCTTTAAAGGAAGGTAAGAATGAACTGGAAATTGCGGTTTCCAATACCTGGACAAACAGGATCATTGGTGACTTGAAGCTACCCAAAGAGAAGAGGTTTACCAGCACCATTGCAGATTTGGACCGAATCGAAGGTCGGGACTTGTTGGAGGCTGGTTTATTGGAGCCAGTGAAGGTGTTAAAGAGGATAGAAGAATAAGTAGCAACAAGACACAAGTATCACAAATAACCTATAAATAGATATGAAAAAGCTAGTAGCATTTTTGACCCTATGTATCATCAGCCAGTTAGCTTTCGCCGAGGTGAAATTGCCAGCTATTTTTTCAGATAATATGATCCTACAACAGCAGATGGATGCGCCAATTTGGGGTTGGACGAATGCAGGTGAAACAGTAAGCATTACTACATCCTGGAATAATAAAACATATGAAACCAAGGCGAACGGGGAAGGAGAATGGAATGTGAAGGTGAGTACACCGGAAGCAGGCGGTCCTTATTCCATTACCATCAGTGATGGTCAGGAAATGAGTCTTGAAAATGTCCTGATCGGAGAGGTATGGCTGTGCTCTGGCCAGTCCAATATGGAGATGCCCCTGAAAGGCTTTCCTGCTCAACCTGTGATAGCGGGAAATGAGGCTATTGTCAACAGCAAAAATTCAACTATTCGCTTGATTACGGTGCCACGAAAATCGACGGTGGAGGTAGCCAAGGATTTTGAAGGGCAGTGGGAAGAGGCCAAGCCATCCACCACTTCCAATTTCAGTGCCACAGCATGGTTCTTTGGTACACAGATCCAAAGAGTTTTAGATGTGCCCGTTGGTTTGATTCATGTTTCCTATGGAGGTTCCAATATAGAAGCTTGGATGAGTGAGGCCATGTTGGAGGATTTTAAAGAGGAGATAACCATTCCTCAGCAGCAGGAAGATATTGATGTGCCCAACCGTACGGCTACCGCTTTGTTTAATGGAATGCTGTCGCCCGTGATAGGATATGGCATCAAAGGTGCGATTTGGTATCAGGGAGAGTCCAATAATGGCCGACCTGAGCAATATGAAGAGTTGATGGTGACTATGGTGCGTGAATGGAGAGAGCTTTGGGATGAGGGAGAGTTTCCATTTTACTATTGTCAGATTGCCCCCTTCAATTATGGCATGTTTAATCCCAATGAGGTAATTGAAAAAAACAACTCAGCCTATCTCAGAGATGCACAAAGAAAAGCTACCCAAAGAATTTCAAATAGTGGAATGGCAGTATTGATGGATATTGGAGAAAAAGAAAATATCCATCCGGCCGATAAAAAGGCAGGAGGTCAGCGATTGGCTTATTTGGCCTTAAATAAAACTTACGGAGTCGAAGGTTTTGAGTATACTAGTCCTGAATTTGAAGCTATGGAAATCAAAGGGAGCACTGTTATTGTAGCTTTTGATCATGTGCCCAATGGCATTACGGTTTATGGAAAAGAGGTGACAAATTTTGAAATTGCCGGAGAGGATCGGGTATTTCATCCTGCCACTGCAGTCTTAAGAAGGAAGTCAGTGATACTGTCTTCTCCCCAAGTAGAAAAGCCGGTGGCTGTGAGGTATGCCTTTAAGGATTTTACGGTTGGAGAAATCTTCAGTACAGGTGGATTGCCATTGAGTTCCTTTAGGACAGATGACTGGTAAATAAAATTTTATCATTGCCCACTTTCCAATTTGGAGAATGGGCTTTTAGCATGAATAGGAACTGTGTTTCTGGCTCTATGGCTGTGAGCGGACATGAATTTATTTCAATAGCTGACAAATCATTGTATTTCAGGTCTTTTTCTTAAATTGGTTACCCTTACTTTAAAAGATACTGCAAATGATTATCACACATGATATTCGATTGAGTAGAATTGTCAGTGGCACCTGGAAAAACACACTCTTGGTCGCCTTCACCTGTTCGATGTCCTATTTTGTGTATTGGTACTTTATCCAATACCATTTTGAGATGCCGGCCATCATCCCCACTATTTTAGGTACTGCCTTGGCATTTTTTATCGGCTTCAATAACAATCAGGCCTATGACCGTTGGTGGGAAGCCCGCAAAATATGGGGAGTATTGGTCAACAGCTCCAGAACCTGGGCCAGAAATGTCATCCACTTGCCCTCGGCCACAGACAAAATCACGGGTAGCAACCTAGAGCTTATGAAGGAATATGCTGTCAAAAGGCACATTGCATTTCTTTATGCCCTCAAAGAAACTCTGCGAGGGACCAAGGATGAAGAGTATAAAAAGTACTTGATTCAGAGTGATTTGGACATTATTAAAAATGAAAGTAATAAGCACAATGCCATTCTGAGCTTGCAAACTACGGAACTCAAAAGTTGGAAAAGAGATGGACTGATTGATGGGTTTGAATTTCTGGAGCTCAACGGGGAAATCACCCGGTTTTGTGATGAGATGGGCAAATCTGAAAGGATTAAAAATACCGTCTTCCCCACCACCTATAATTACTACACCAAAGGGTTTATTTGGTTGTTTAACATTGCCTTTACCCTGGCTGTTGCTCCCAATGTAGGTTGGAGGGCCATTATTTTTGCGACCGTTATTGGTTATGTTTTCCATACCATCCATTTTATCGGCCATTCTATAGTGGATCCTTTTGAGCCCATTCCCACTGGAATTCCATTGGACCAAATTACCCGAACGATTGAAATCAATTTGTTGGAGATGATTCGAGAAGAGCATATACCAGCTCCGATCAGTCCGGTCAATGAGGAGTATGTGATGTAGGGGGAGTATTGAGTCTGGAGTCAGTAGACAAGAGAGGGGAGACATTAGATTTGATACGTAGGTATTCAATACAAAAACCTAAAGCCTTATACCTGGAGTCTAATTTCAGCCCTTAAAAAGCACTGGTAAATTCAGGTTCGGGCCAGAGGAAAAGTTGGGTGGTGTCACGCTCTATCGTGATGGGGTCAAAATACATTCTGAGTCGGATACTTTCAGGAACTTCCTCTCGGTAATAGTCCATCAGTGTAGAAACGGCTTCAGGTTTTAGGACGCTGATATTAACGGGAGCTAAGCCCATTTGAATCATTCCAAGCTTTTTGGCAGCGCCTTTGGCCAGATCAATGGTTCTTCTGGAATTTTGCGGTAGGCGGTCATTGATTTTTACGATGATTTCCTTGCCATTTTTTAAGTTGGTCACCCTGACCATCGTACCAAATGGCAGGTTTTTGTGTGCAGCAGTCATGCCCTCCATATCAAATATTTCACCATTAGCGGTCTTCCGATTATGGAAAAATCTTCCATAATAACTCGCTATTCCCTTCTCAATTAGCAGGGTTGAATCTGGCTCTATCAGAGTTGGTTGGGAGTATGCCTTAAAGCCAAATAAGGCCAACAAGCAAAGGACCAAAAAACATGTTTTTTTCATAAGGATCGGCCTACTCAATTTGAATGCCAAATACGGCCATCGCCTTGAAATAGGTTTGCTTACCAAGTTTTAAGCGCCTAAATTTAATCTGAAATTAGTTTAAAACGAAAATTTCGCATTTTTAAATTATGTTAAAAATCTTACACTCAGCGGATTGGCATCTTGGGAAGCGACTCCAGGAATATTCCAGGTTGCCAGAACAGCAGCTGGTTTTGAAGGAGATTACGGAGATTGCCGAGCGCGAAAATGTGGACTTGGTCTTACTGGCAGGGGATCTCTTCGACACTTTTAACCCCAGTCATGAGGCAGTGGAGTTGTTCTATAAAACCCTCAGGAGGCTTTCCAATGAAGGAAAACGTCCCATTGTGGCCATTTCAGGTAATCATGATAGCACCCAGTTTGTCAGTGCCCCCAACCCTTTGGCCAAGGAATTGGGTATATTGTTCTACAGTCAGTATGACCAACAATTTACTCCTGAAAAACTGGATAGTGGACTGGAGATTACAAAATCCACATCGGGCTTTGTTGAATTGAAATTGCCCCAATTGGAATTTCCTGTGCGGATTATTTTGGCCCCTTATGCCAATGAAGTCTTGCTTAAAACTTATCTGGGTGAAGAGGACAAGGAAGCCGAATTGCGGAAGGTCTTGGGACAGCAATGGCAAAAAGTTGCTGATGATTTTTGTGATGAAGAGGGTGTCAACCTGTTTATGGGGCATTTCTTTTTTATGAAGGAAGGAGAAAAACCAGAAGCAGAACCAGAAAGTGAAAGGCCAATCCTCCATGTAGGAGGTGCTCAGGCCATCTACACCCACTTGATCCCCTCTTCTATGCAATATGCTGCTCTGGGACATCTCCACCGTTATCATGCCGTGGATCAATCTCCTTGCCCGGTGGTGTACAGCAGCTCTCCCCTCGCTTACAGTTTTAGTGAGGCGAACCAAGAAAAGAAGGTGGTCTTAATTGAAGCATCACCTGCCCAAGCTGTAAAATACCAAGCCATTCCGCTTAAACAGGGCCGGCCGCTTTACCAAAAAAGCTTTAGCACCTTGGCCACCACGCTTGAGTGGCTTAGTGAAAATCCTTATTGTTTTGTGGAAGTGATTTATGAGACGGAAACTTCCATCGATGCCGAAACGCGTAAGGCCATTATGAAAGCCCACGATGGTATTGTCAGCTTGATCCCAAAACTTACAGGGGATCATCAACTCGAAGATGGCAGCCTTCAGGCTGAAGATTTGGGACAAGATATGGGAACCCTGTTTTCCCGCTATTACCAAAGCGCAAAAGGCTTGGAACCCAACGAAGAGATCAAATCACTTTTTAATGAAATTATCGGACAAACCGACAACGAAGAAACAGCATGATCCCAATTAAACTGGAAATTGAAGGACTTTATTCCTACCGAGAAAAACAGCTGATTGACTTTACACAACTTACTGCCGCCGGGCTTTTTGGCATCTTTGGGGCAGTGGGCAGTGGGAAATCTTCCATTTTGGAAGCTGTTTTGCTGGCCCTTTATGGCACCACAGAACGCTTGGCCAGTAAGGGAGAGAAAAACAGTATGGTCAACCTTCAAAGCCCTGGGATATATATCAACTTTGAGTTTAAGGCGGGAAAGAACAATGCCCAAACGTACAAGGCCAGCTACTTGGCCAAGAGAAATACCAAAAACTTTGATGATGTCAAGCCAGCAACCCACACTTTTTATGAAATGAAAGAAGGCAATTGGGTGCCTTTGGAGGCCAGGGGGGAAGACTTGGTAGGGATGAAAATGGGTCACTTCAGGCAAACAGTGATCATTCCGCAAGGAAAATTCAGGGAGTTTATAGAACAGAAGCCCAAAGACCGGGCGGATATGATGAAAGAGCTTTTTGGTTTGGAACGGTTTGACCTGTCCGAAAAGACCAGAAGGCTGCTTTCTGCGGAAAAGGAAAAGAAGATCAAACTGGAAACCCAGTTGGAAGGATTGGAGGCTTTTTCCAAAGAAGCCTTGCAAGAGGCAAAGGAAAAGGAGCATGCCCTAAAGCAGGAAAAAGCAAAATACGAACACATCTTAAAAGAGAAAGATGCCGCTCTTCAACTGGCAAAAACGGTAAAAGAAAAGGCCGAGCAGCTGACTGCTCAGCGGCATCAATTGAGGGAGTTGGAAAGTCAGCTTCCAGCTTTTGAGCAAAGGAGAAAGCAGCTGGACCAATACCGGAGGGCTTTGACCTTTCTCAAGCCGATCATTGATCAGCTTCAAGAGCAGGAGATTGATTTGGAGAAGTACCAAAAGAGTGTGGGAGAGTGTGAGCGATTTAAAATTAGCTTGGCTGAAGAGGTTCAACAAAAGGAAGCGCGGTACCAAAAACTTTATCAGGATTTTACTACAAAAGGAGAAAAGGAAGCCCGCATCAGGGATTTGCTCCAGATAAAAGCGCTCAATGAATTGGCTCTTCAAGAAAGGAAACTGCAAGAACAGCTAAATGTTTTAAAAGAAAAAACGGCCTCTTTCCAAAGTCAAAAGCTAAATCAAGAAACCCAAATTCAGGAAATTGAAAAGGAAATAGAGCAGTTGGAAGTGCCAGAGGTGGAGCTTATCAGCCAACTGGAATCTACTTCCCTAGCTCTAAAACAAAACACCGAATCCGTCAAAAGACTGTCTGGGCAAATAGAGTCCTTGAAAGCGGAAATGGCCAATCATCAAAAAGAGATGCGCTTGCTTCTTGATGATGCTGATCTTCAGGATAGTCATTTTAGCGATAAGCTGGAAGCTGCCCAAAGTGAATGGAATGACCTGCAGAAAGAAAGGGAAATACTTCTGCAGCAGCAAGGACTTTATAGCTATACGCAGAATTTGCAAGATGGTCAAGCATGTCCGTTATGCGGATCAACGGAACATCCAGACCCGCTTTCCCACCAGTTTGACTCAGAAAAGCTGACTCAAAATGAAGTTCGTGTAAAGGCATGCAAGTCTTATCAGGAAAAGCTTCAGAAAGCTAAAGCGGATTATGAAAAGAAGCAGTTGCTATGGGAAGGGCAGCAAAAGACCTATCAGGAAAAGCAGGAGGAACTTGAGGGACTTTCCTCCCAAAATGAAAGACTGATTGCTTCCATTGAGGGGGTGGACGGCCTGTACGGAATAGAGCAGTTACTTCAAAAAGCCAAGTCGGATTTTCAGCAGGAAAAAGCACTTCAGCAAAGGTTAAAAGAGCGAAACATAGCCTACAAGCAATTTTTGACAGATTCAGAAAAAGACCTGGAAAAAGTCCAAGAGGCGGAACAATCCATCAAGACCTTGCAAACCCAAGTGGATACTAAGTTGAAAGAAATCAATTATCCGGATTTGCTGGAGAAATACCGTGATGTCCATGCGGATAAAATTGAGCAGGATATCGCCAAGGTAAAGGAATACCTGGAAAACTTGGAAGTCAACCTGCCCAGGGCACAGGATGCACTCAAAGAAATACAACAAAAGCAGACCACCAATTTGGCCAATTTATCCACCTACCAACAGCGCTTGGAAGAGGTAAAGACAAAGCTTGCCCAACTGAAAGACAGGCTTTCCCTGGCTATGGCCGAGCATGGCTTTTCTGATAGTGTGGCAGTTCGTGAATTACTGGAAAGCAAGGTAGAGCCAGCCCTACTTGAAGAACAAATTAAGGCGTTCGACAGGCAACTGGATCTTACCAAAGCCAAAATTCAGGAACTGTCCAGTGATGAAGCGGTGGCCAATTTTGATGCAGGTCAGTTCCAGACTATCATCACCGCTTTTGAAGAAGCCAAGCAAGAGCTGGAAGACTCGCAAAAGACCCTTTCACTCCTAGTAAACCAAATTGAAGAAATCAAGTCCAGACTTGAGGAAAAGGCAAAACTGGCCCAGCAGTTTAAGCAAGTAGAAAACAGGGAAGCCAATTTAAAGGAACTGGCAGGTTTGTTTCAGGGTAGTGGCTTTGTAAAATACATCAGCAACATTTACCTCAAGGAGCTGGTGCAGACCGCCAACCTACGCTTTATGAAATTGGCCAAAAACAGTTTAAGCTTGGAGGTGGATGAAAATAATACCTTCTGGGTGCAAGATCACCTCAATGGAGGAAAGAAGCGTTTGCTGAAAACCCTTTCAGGCGGACAGACCTTTCAGGCGTCCCTCTGTTTGGCCTTGGCCTTGGCCGAAAAGGTAAAATCCCTGAACAGGGCGGAACAGAGCTTTTTCTTTTTGGATGAAGGTTTTGGTGCCTTGGACAAGAATGCATTGAGAACGGTGTTTGATACTTTAAAATCCTTAAGACACGAAAACCGGATCGTGGGCATCATTTCCCATGTGGAGGAGCTCCAGCAGGAAATCGGTGTTTTTGCCCAAGTTGAGCTTGATCCGGAAACTGGCAGCCAAGTAAGTTATTCCTATTAATCGTAAGGAGAATATCATGATCTTGCAAAGGCTCTATCTATAGATGGAGCCTTTTTTTATAGAACTGCTCCGTAGTTATATTTTTTAGCCTATCACCTTTTCTATAAATAAGGAAAGGGAGATGTCTCCAAGAAAACTTTTGACAAGCCCAATAAAATGTATTCCAGTCAAAATTATTTACCTGAAAAAATTAAAAATACAGATGGTTTACAATTCAATACAGTGGCTGTTAGAATAAAATTATTCTTGATTAATATAGTTTCTACATACGACAAACACAGTCAAACTAGAACCAAAAAATTACAATTATGAGCCGAACAAAAATTTTTAGAAATCTCCTCTTGGTATTTTCTATAAGTGCCCTGATGGCTTCATGTAGCCAAAACGACGAAATGCCTGAAGTTCAAGAAAGTGAAGTTGTACTTTCTGCTAAGGTGAGCACCAATTTCCCGTCAGATGCAGATGATGGAAGCTTGGTCTTTAAAAATGTGACCGTTACTGATGTGAGTATTTCCGTGAAAGACGTAAAAATGCATCTCAGAATAGCGGAAAATAAGTCACAGCCTATTAGTATCATCACTCCAAACAAAGGCCCGAAATTTGTGGTCCCTTTAGTGACAGATGAGCATATCTTGCTTTCTAGAATGGGAAGTTTCCTTGCTCCAAATGGTTTTTATACCAACTTGACTTTTGACCTTACCAAGGCGATGGACCTTCCGGAATCTTCTCCCATGTATGGGAAGTCTGTTATGGTCAAAGCAGACTGGAAGGGTATTCCCTCTCTGATGTACATGGATTTGGAAGATAAAATTGATATCAAATTTAATGCAGCTACTGAGATCACAGCCACACAAGAAATTGTACTTGAACTCTATATGGATCAGTTGCTTATGGGGATTGACCCGGCATTGGTACAAGATGGGGATGGTGATGGTATGATCATTGTAGGACCCAATGGGGAAGATGGAAATGAAGCCGTGTATGACATGATTGAAGCCAATCTTGAAGATGCACTTAAGTTGAAAAATGGAGAATTCAAATAAGATTTAAACCCACATATAAACCCTTAAAAGGCCTCCAGGTAATTCTGGGGCCTTTTTGGTTTTAGGATCTCAAAAGATGTTTATGATCAATTTCTCTCAAAGGGCATCCAGACCAGCATCTCTCCCTTTCCGCGATTTGCCCAACTGTAGTAGGGTACCAAACGGATAGTTCCTTGATCATATTCCTGAGGATTCACAGCCCGATAAAGTGTTTGTTCCCAATTGTCCTCCTGCTGGAAATATACATTTCCCTTTAGACTGATCAGTGTACTTTGACCAATTTCGAAAGGTTCGGGAGTCCAGTCTTCCTTCAAAGAAATAACGACATCGTCCACAGTTTTGCCTGCGGGTAAGTCCATGGACTCAACACAATAGACCAGTGGCCCTCTTTTTACGGCTACTTGACCTCTGGTTGCCTCTACCAAAGGGTTGGCTTCCAGAAATTTTATGGGCATTTTTAAGGTCAATTCCACTTGGTCACCTTGTTTCCATTTTCTGGCAACTTGTGCATATTCTCCAGATTTGAACTGCAGGGGTGCTTCTTCTCCATTAACCTTCAGAACAGATTGATCGCACCAGCCAGGTATCCTTAAAAATAAGTTGAAATTATCGGAGGGTATTTTAAGCAAATCCAAAGTGATCTTTTCATCCCATGGGTAGGATGTCCTTTGCTGGATCTCTATTTTTTCACCTTTTGAATTTGCTGTTTTCAGTTTGTTGCTGCCATATAGATTAATGTATAAACCTTTCTCGGAAAGGCTGTAGGCATAATTGGCTACTTCTGCCAATGTTCTGGTGACATTGGGGGCACAGCAATTGGAGATGGAGATATAACCTTCACGGACATTGGGCCATCTCAGGGTGTAGTGAAGGTCATCTTTGGCGCTTAAAGGGTTGGTGTAGAAAAATTCAGTTCCATTCATGCCAATGCCTGAAAGGATGCTGTTATAGAGGTTTAATTCCATCACATCCGCATATTTGGCATCTCCGGTTACTTGGAGCATTCTCCAGTTCCATAACACATTGCCGATATTGGCGCAGGTCTCATTGTGCGCTGCCGCATTGGGAAGTTGGTAGGGCTTACCATAGGCTTGATGGATTTTCTGTACCACAGTGGGATTATAGGATGTCCCATTAGGAGATACCCCATCGTAAAGTGCACCACAACCTCCCGTAATGTACATTTTGCGATAGACCACATCTTCCCAGATAGATTCTAGGTTTTCCAATAACTTTGCTTCACCGGTCTCTGCATAAAGATCGGCCACTCCCGCATATAAATAATTGGCCCGAACGGCATGTCCCATGGCTTCTGTTTGCGCTCTAAAGGGCACACGATCTTGGTTGTCGTCGGTACCATCATCCGTCTTGCCCCGGATATCGATAAGGTTCTTGGCAAGTTCCAGGTACCTTGGGTCTCTGGTGGTACGGTACATTTCCACCATGCCCATATAATGACTTGGGCAGATGGCATTTCTAGCCAATTGAGGAGAGGCTTTTTGGTAAAAATCATAGAGGAAATTGGCTACTCCTTTAGCTACTTGAAGGAAATTATCTTTGCCTGTGGCCCGGTAATGAACGCAAGCAGCGGTCATCAAATGCCCCATATTGTACTTCTCAAATCCCAGTTGCTTTTGCAGCTCTTCCTCACCCAGGGTACCCCAGCGCTCCTCGATCAAAACGGGAGTATGCAAATAGCCGTCTTCACGCTGGGCTTGGGCAATAAGGGCAATGGCTTCGTCCATCTGTCGGTCCAGAGCGGGATCTTGGGTTTCTGCATATAGGGCAGCCATACCTTCAAAGATTTTATAAAAGTCCCCATCATGAAAAGAGGGACCATCAAATTCTCCCTTCATCAATCCAGCGGCAATTTCAAAATTTCGTACGGCATGCGTGGTCTCCGCATCATGGTATAAGTCCCACATGAAAGGGACCGTTTTTTCTTGGCTCATCTTGAACTTTTCACCCCAAAAACCTCCTGTCCAAGTAACCTCCTGCAAACCCACGCTCCTTAACTTTACATAAGGGCTTTGGGAATTGTCCATCAGGCCTTTTTGCTGGGCCATGGCCTCATGGGAGGAGCAAAAACTTATTCCTATTCCTGCAATCACATACTTTAGGTTCATTGTTTATTTTTTTTGTAATGACTATTCATTCATGTATCTTTTCTCCCTACCAGCTATTCGCTAAATTTTAGCTTTTGCTCCAAATTCCAGCCCAACATATTTACCACATCCTTTTCCCTTTCCTTTGGAAGGACGATCAACTCTTTGACCACTCCATTTTCTAATACTGCTTCAATGGTAGTTTGGTAAGGTGCGTAAAGTTTGAAATGTACATCCCAGTCCATGGGCCAGGCTGGAAAAAGGTAGATTTTCTCTTGATTGGTTTGCAAAAGCATTTCCTGCATACCGATCATGCCTGATCCTCCCCAATTATGGTCTGGCACCCAATCAAAGCCTGGTCCCCAAAATGCAGGAAAGCGCTTTTCGGAATCCCCCATTTTTCTTAAGCTGAGCTGGGCAGCTTCTGCGGTCAAGCCTAACCTGGCGGCGAAAATATTATCCTGCTTCCAGCCTATATGACTTCGGAATTTCAAGGCGTCAGGATCATAGCGGTAAGTATTGATTGCTGTCTGCAAATCGGACCTGCCTATTCCATAAATGCCCCAAGGGAAAACGGGGTAAAGTTGGGGTACTTCTGTGTTATTGATCCTTTCCCATAGCTTTGCAGGAGCAAGGAGTTGGTGCCCCTCTATTTCCCTAAAGTTCAGTGGAGGAATTCTCTCCAACATCTCCCCCCAATGTGCCTGCTGATCTGCCGATAGATAAGGCAATTCTAACAGTCGTTCAAGCACTGTTTGTAAGGCCGAAATGGTTGAGTTGGCATTGTAGGCCATTTTGTAGGTTTCATTGGCAGAGCCCGGGAAAAGTACCAGGTCACCCTGTTCGTCAAAGGTCTTGGCACCTCTTTGCTTGGCCAAGTATTGGTAATGCTCATCAAAAAATCGAAGACAACTCTCTATAAAGGGAATGTGTTTTTCCACATTTTCGCCTGTGTACCTTTCCTGTTCCAGCATCATCAAGCAAAATTCCAAGACCGTGTCCCATTGGTATTCCAGCCAGGCATTGTACTGCATGCCCGGGTCGTAACCCTCAGGCCGATTCCAACCATACTCAGCAGGGTTGGGCAAACCGAAGTTTTCTATCTGTTCGGTAAAGCTGCCTCCCCCGTGCCCCCAATACACCTGACTTCTCAATTCAGCGTTTTTGAGCATCCTCATGTAGAAATCAAATTGCGGTTTCATCATTTCAAAATCGCCTGTCTTGAGCATGGGAAAATAGACCAAACGCTGGTTTTGGGCCGTCATCGTTCCCCCACCCCAATTACGGTGGTCCGGTGTGAAAGGCATGTCTGTCTTGGTGTAAATGGGATCGACGGTAAACAAACCACCGTTGAATTTGGTAGGATAGCTTCCAAAGGCATTACAGCCCAGCATATAGCGAAAAAGTTGATAGTTTCGGCCAATCTGCCAAATGGTGTCATTTGTAGCCTCCTTGTTTGGGTCGGTGATGATGAAGCTTCGGTCCCAGAACTCCCGCCACCAGGCTACAGAGCTAGCTTTGACCTGCTTGGTGTTTTTGTTCTGTACGTAGATCAAGCTGTCCAGTCCTTTTTGCCAGGTAGCCTGATCTGAGGTTTGCTGGGTATGCAAGTAAATTTGAAAGCTTTGTTTTTTGGCAGGCTTCTCACTGGTAAGAGTCCAGGCTTTGAAATCTGTATCTTGATAGCGCCCTTGGCTGGTTTTGGCAGGTTGTAGATGTTCTCCCACTAGTTTTCCTCCAAAGGTCAAGTTAGAGAGTGGGTTCATCATTTGGTCTTTGACTGATTGCATTTGTTGTTGGGCTACTGCCACATCAAAAACAGTGTTTTCCCTATTCTGGTGGTAGAAAAGCACAGCGTTTGACTCAAATTTCACGGAGTCTTTGTAGGTAATGATTTCTCCCTGTGGAGCCCATTTGTAGGAGTTGGCATTATTGGCCGCCCCTTTGACAGGCCTGTTTTTATAGCGCCAATTTTCATAGTTGACCTGCATGCTAAGGGGGCTTTGACTTTCTGTCTCCACATGAATAATGGGCTGATGCACATCCACCCATAATTTAAAGGTGGTGGGCTGTTCTGTAGCGCCACCATGAACCAAGATATAACCTTCCTTCAGGTGAAGTTCTTGCCGGAAGTTGTTTTCGGTATCAAAAGGATTGGGGGTTAATCTGACCCTTACCCTTCCCGATTTTAATAGGGTGTTGTGCTCATCAAAGGTGCCGCTTCGGGAAAAATAAAAGAGCAGTTCCCCCTCCTCCATCCACACATTCATGCCGATATCCCCACCGCCTAGTGGCATGGACTCACTGGCATTCTTGCTAAAAGAATTCCAAACGGGGTTATAATGGGACAGGTCCTGTGCCCTGCTTGACCCTAAGCCCAGACACAACAAACCACATAAGGTCAAAAATACAAACTTCATCGCTCCTTCAATCTGGTCTCAAAATAGAAAAATCAAACCGCGGGACCTTCCTGTGCTATGCTGTTAAATGGTGTTTAGATCTGAAAGAAAGGGGATTTTAAAATTTCTTAATCCTTAAAGGCCATTATCCTTAGCCGTTTGTAATCTGCATACCATTTGTTTTCCCTAAAAAGCCTTGGACGGAGTGCCTGCTGCACTTCTTCCATGATTATTTCCTGATCCACTAAAGAGACCCCGTCAAAGAATTTTCCTCCAAACATGGCCAACCAGTCTTTGATGCCTGTAGCTTCATCAGCCAATGCTGTAGGCCGGTCAAAGTGCTGTGCAAAAGTCACCCGGAAACCCGCTTTTTCAAGTTCACTGCTGTACGCTCCAATGGAAGGAAAATACCAAAGTTGGATTTGGCTTTGCTGGAGGTAGCCATGCCTGGCCAAGGTGTCTTTCAGGGTCCTCTCTATTTGTTGCACGTTTCCTTTTCCACCAAATTCCACAATCAGCCGTCCTCCAGATTTAAGATTTTTATACATGGCCTGAATGGCCTTTTGATACGACAAGACCCAGTGCAAAGTAGCATTGGAAAAGATGGCGTCGAACTTCTCCCCAAAGCTGAAGTCTGCTGCATCGCCTACCTTGAACTCAATGGCCGGATAAAGACTTTGGGCCTTGGCCACCATTTCGGGCGATTGGTCCAACCCGATGACTTTCGCTCCGGATTCGCTGATTTGATGGGTAAGCTGCCCGGCACCACAACCCAGGTCCAAAATACGTTCTCCTTTTTGGGGTGCCAATAATTCGAGTAGCTGTGCTCCATAAGCAAATACAAAAGAATGTTTGTCATTATAGAGGTTAGGGTTCCAAGTGGGGTTTGATGGTGTCATGATCGAAAAATGGTTGCTTGCCCAATTTAAGGAATCTTTTATTTATGCCTTGAATGAAAATAACACACCGATCATTTTTGTTGGTACCAAGTGGTTCGCCAATATCATTTGGTAGTGGACAGAAAGGTGTATTCCGATAGTAATATGATGCAATTTAGACCCAGCTGTGGAATAAGCTTGTATATTAACCCGAAATATGCATTAGCCTATCTATTCCGGCCTTAAAGTGCTTTAAAATCAGTCGCTTTGCTTTAGTTTTCGACATAACCGTAGCGATGCTACGCCTATGTCTCCAAACTAACTGATTTTCTTGCACTTTCAGACCTCACTACGATCGCTAATGAATAATCCGGGATTAAGAATTGGTGAAATGGTAGAATTTGGGATAATTTATTTGCAAAGATCAGCGTTTTTATAGACTATAGTAGTAGGGTTCAAGATTATATAAAAATGAAATACCTGATGTCTTTTCTTGGCTGTCTGTGCCTGGCAGTTGCCTTTTCCAATGCGCAAAGCTTGAAGGTGGCTGAAAAGATCAGTGAAAATCAGATAGCCCCCTTGGCAGATCAAAAACTGCTGGTGATTGATTTTTGGGCTACTTGGTGTGGACCATGCATCCCAGCCACCAAGCAAATGGAGATTTACCAGGATTTGTATAAGGAGGAGGTCTATTTTATGGCGCTGTCCGATGAATATTATGGCACCATCAGTACCCACCTGAAGAAGCATCCCATCCAACTGGCGGTATTCCAAGATGCAGAGAATTACACTTTTAGTAAATACCAAGTGACCAGTCGTCCTCATGTGGTGGTGTTGAACGCCAAGGGTAAGCTCCTTTGGCAAGGGAAGCCGGGAGACCTTCGGCCTGCAGATTTCGATAGGTTTCTTAAACGAGAAGCCAACACCAATAATAAAGATTTAGCTGAATTGATCAATTATCAAGTGGTCAATAAAGAAGTGGTGCCCGATGAAATTGTCAGTACAGTCCAAATAGATTTATGTGAGGGGGCTTGTTATGATCGTATGGAGCTTACACCTCAGTATATTGATTTTCAGGGCCACCTTTCCCATTTATTGGCTGAGCTCTACCAAGTGTCAGATTTTGAGGTGGTCATGGAATATCCTGATGTCCAAGTCATGTTAAAAGCACCTTATCAAACTTGGAGTGAAGCGCCTGATGACATTGTTCGTCAATTGGCTGATCAGTTTGGTTTGGAGATTAAAAAGCAGTCGAGAAAGATGAATATCCAAGAACTTGACATCGTGGATCGCTCCAAACTTTGGGACGACCAACAGATCGACTGGGGCAATCCACAAGGGAATTTTTTGGTAGGCAACAGTAGGATGGAAGGAGATAATTTAAGCCTCAAAAGCCTGGCCAGACTTTTGTCCAAAGAGAAAAAGACACTTTACAAATACCAAGGAAAAGATAAGCTCTTACGGGATTGGAACTTTCATTACCTCTATGATGACCTTATGAAAAGTGAGTTGCTGGATCAATTTGGCATTGCCATCCGGCCTACAGTAGCTGATGTAGAAGTGATCCTGGTCAATGAATTTTCAGCTTTTCAATAGAATACCTCTTTGGAAAATTTAAAAAGGATATACCCTAACCATAAAAAAATGATTAGAGGCATATCCTTTACCTAACTGACAGACTATAACTGTAAATATGTGGTTGATTTAATTGAGGCGGAGACTACTGAATAATCCTAAACTCTGTCCTTCTGTTTTCATGGTGCATGGACTCAGGGCAATCCACGCCATTAGCACATTTATTGATCAGGCGGGTTTCACCATAGCCTTTGGCCACCAGTCTGTTCCTACTGATCCCTTTGTTGACCAGGTAATTGACCACAGATTGCGCCCGCTGCTGAGAGAGGGACATGTTATAGTCATCACTTCCCCTGGAGTCGGTATGGGACATGATTTCTATCCTCAGGGCTGGGCTATCCTCCATCAAGGCCAGTAAGTGTTCATCTATGATATCTTCAGATTCAGGGGTAAGCCTGGCACTGTTGAGCTCATAAAGGATAGGCAGTAAGTTGATATTGCCTACCAGCTCGCAGTCTACTTCTTCCCAAACGGTCATGCCGCCTTTGTTGACCAAGACGGTTTTGGTGATGGTTTTGGTCACAGCAGGTACTACCTCTTTTTCTGTTCTGGCAGGCTGGTCAACCACTTGGCGGGTGATGGTGGCATATTCTGCCGGGATCTCTATTTCTTCCATTCTGGCAGGAGTTCTGACCACTTGTTTTTTATAAGTAGCATTTTCTTCAGGAATGGGAATCGGCGAGGTGCTGGCATCGGCCACCAAGGTTTGGGTGGGGACTGTTTCACTTTTAGAAGGATATTCTACATAGCAGGCGACCATACAGTCTTCCTTGTCGACCGATGGACAGTCTTCCAGTATGCGATATTCCCATCTACCCACCATGGGATAGGTTTCTACTTCCTCCAAATCATCACCAAAAGAAGCAGGGATTACCTTAAGGTTTTGGGCCTCTTCCTTGGAAATGTAGGGAACCTCGATGGTCTCATAAAGCGCAGGAACATACCTAAGTTCCTTGGAAGCTTCCTTGACGACCACCCGATCTTCCACCGTCTTGTAGGTGGCGGGGTAAGTGACCAGCACGGAGTACTCCGGCTCAACGATCACGGTAACCGTCTCATCCTGGAATTCATCAGGTGTGATACATTTTACATAGCATTTTCCAGGTGATGGGCTTTCAGTAGGGGCTTCTTCTAGAGGGGGCTGACTTTGGGCTGTTGCATAGCTAATGGCCCCCACTAAGACAATAGTGGTTAATGTAAAAATTTTCATTTTTTGTGTATGGTTGGTTTGGACTATACTAAAATAATCATAATAAATCTGTTTTAAATGTTAAAAATAGCTTTAGGTGATATCTGAAATGATTTAGATTATGGAAGCGTTATTTTTGATGATAAAAAAAGTTTTGAAGGTTTAGTATTAAAAGTTTAATAATGAAATGGTCAGGGTTGTATTGGGAGTTGCTTGCTTAAGGTGTTGATTATGAAGGATAAAATTATGTGGGTAATGGGCGGTGGATTATGGAATGGTTGTCAGTGATAGCTAAGACTAAGCTTATTTAAGAAAGCTTAACTTTTTTGATTTTTAAGTGTGTCTGGAATTCGGCTATTTGAATCATTGATAATTCTTTATGACTATTCGCAATGCTGCACGTAGCTATATTTTCTTTGGTTTATGCTTTTATGATTCTTTTTCTGTCCTTTTCCATTGATGAAAAGGACCAAAAATCTAGGCCGGTGGTGAGGCATTTAAATTGGGTATACCGATTTATCTTTAATATAGGAATCCTCTATCCCAATTTAATTTTAAGAAAACTGTTCCGGCCTAAAAATGAGCGGATCTCGCTGTTCCACGACGCGAGCTAGCTCATTTTCTTAACAGCCTGCCCATTTTCCTTAAAACCTGCCCCACCAAGGGCCATCCTTACTTTTCGATACCATATTATGCCTATAAACCAGTACGTGCAAAATTACGGATACACATATAATTCTTTGAACTAAATGCTTTTTTATGATCCAATGGAGATATGTTTTGTTTTTGGGATTGATGCTAGCTTCTTGCCATAAGTCAAAACGAGCTACTTTTAGTGGAAAAGTGGAAATCACTCATATTAAAATCCCTATTACCCACAAGCAGTTGAATACTTATCCTATTAGTCATGCTTTTGAGGAGCAGGGAATCCCAAAGTTGGTAGGATACAATAAGCCTGCCCATGCTTTGAATTTCTTTGACCTGGTGGCCGAGAAAGCGGGAGAAGTGGTTCCTCTGGAAAAGCAAGGTCCCAATGGGATCGGTGACATCAAGTCCATCTATTACCATAATCAGGATTCAATATTTTTATACGAACAAGGGAAACTACAAATCGTCAATCTTCAGGGCAGATTGACCCAGTCTATGGATCTGTTCGAACTGGTGGATGTGAAACAATATGGCATGCCTGTTTGCAATTTGTTCTTTAAGCTGAATTATCAAGCAGAAAACCATACATTACTTTTTACGTTGATCAACCAGAAAAAGCCTATTGAGGGGAGTTTGGTAGCTGCACTGGACATCAAGAACAGCCAAGTAGCTTACCTACCTATTTCCCATACGCAGGTATTTAAAGACAGGAAAGGACAGGTGGGCTATATGCGAAACATAGGTTTCTATGGTTATTGGCAGGGTAAAATTCTTTATAACTTCCAGTATGCTTCTTCCCTTTTTCTATATGACCCTAATGGCCCTGAGCCCCTTATCCAATCAAGTGGTTTGGAAACAGCGGAAGCGGAAACGGTCGCGATGCTAGAAGATAAAGCTCCAAGCGAAGCCTACGATCAGCATATGCTTCAAAGCACCTGGTATTTTACGGTGATGCCCGACCCATGGCGCAACTTGGTATATAGGTTGGAATGGGGCGCACCCAATCCGAAGTATGAGCACCCCAGCAATATGGAGAAGTCTATGATTTTTTCTGTCTTTGATAAGCAGCTGCAATACCTTTACAGCTATCCCTTACCGGATCATACCTATGAACTCAACAATTGGTTTGTTAATAAAAATGGCCTTTACCTCAATGCATCCCATCCAAAGAACACAGCTTCCGGTGAAGACTTTATGGAGTTTGATGTGTTGAAGTTTAAATAGCAAGTTAGGTTATGTTGCTTGTAATGATGAAGCATTGTCCCGATATTCATGGTATAACTTTAAATCTAGCGTCTATAATCTAAAATCTGATATCTCCCCCTAGTTTCTTTTCTTTTACTTAATAATTTAGTTAATTAAGGATTCGAAAATTTTAAATACATGAACTTAAAGCCACTTTTTTTTCTACCACTACTGGCAGTATCGGCCTTCTTTTCCTGCGAAACCAAAGGAGACAAAGCAGAGGAGATTCCCATAGAATCCATGCGCAAGGAGGTAGCGGGAACCAAGGTCACCGTAGCCAAAGCAGAAAAGCGCTCTTTTGATTACCTGATCAATGCCTCGGGCAAGGTGGAGGCCGCCCAGCAGGTGACCGTAATCATCCAAAGACAGGGATACCTCAAGGAACTGGGCATCAAGGAAGGCCAGTCCGTGCAGGCAGGCACCCTTATCGCCCAGCTCGACAATACCAACAATATCTTCCAAAAGGAAAAGGCCTTGGTCCAGTTAAAAAATGCCCAGGCTTCTTACAACAGTGAAAAGCTGGGCTATGCCACTATCTTTGAAGGAGAAAATACCGATCAGATTACCATGTTGGAGGAACAGCTCAAGGCCAGCAGTGGCTTATTGTCCGCAGAGATCGAACTCAAAGAGGTAGAAATGGAACTGGCCAAAGCGGCCATCAAGGCCCCGATATCCGGCAAGGTGGCTGACCTGAAGATCAAGCAGGGCAGCTTGGTCAATGCCGGGGATGCGCTTTGTGAAATCCTCAGCACCAACCTTCTGGAGCTCCATGTCAAAGTACTGGAATCCGATATTCCCTTTATTGCTTTGGGACAAATAGCAGAAGTCTATCCGGTTTCCGGAGGCGCAGGCAGCTTAAGCGGAAAGGTCGGCAGCATCAACCCTAAAGTGGACGAAAATGGTCTGGTAGAAGTGGGGATACAGCTTTCGGGCGCATCCAAGCTCCTTCCCGGGATGAATGCCCGTGCCGTCATCCGAGCCCCACAGACCAACAGTGTTGTAGTGCCCAAACAGGCACTGGTATACCGTTCTGGCAGACCGGTGGTCTTTACCCTCAATGGTAAGGAATCCAAATGGAACTATGTGGAGGTCGGCAAGGACAATGGTCGCGAAATCGAAATCCTGGATGGGGTAAAGGATGGGGAAACGGTCATTACCAGTAATAACCTCCAGCTTGGCCACCAAGCCCAGGTTCAGGTAGTAGAAGAAAATAAATAGCCCATGGTCAGATTTTTATTGGCAAGGCCCATCGCAGTGACCATGGTTTTCCTGGCCCTGATGGTCTTTAGCCTGATAGCATTCACCAAACTTCCGATATCCCTGCTGCCACCGATAGATGTACCCCAGATCGTGGTCAAGGTCAGCTATCCCAATGCTTCCCCGGAGGCCATCGAGCAAAATGTACTGCTACCGGTGCGCGAGGGACTGCTTACCCTCAATGGCCTGGAGGACATGGAAAGCAAGGCGGGCAGCGAAGTGGGCACAATCCGCCTGCAATTTGCCTTTGGCACTTCCATGGAGCTGGCCTACATCGAAGTAAACGAGAAGATCGATCGCCTGACCAATAGCCTGCCGGAAGAGTTGGACCGTCCTCAGGTTATCCGCATCAACACCAATGACATTCCCATGGTCCGCATTCAGGTGACGCCCAAAGAAGGCATCGACCATGCGGAAGTGACCAAGTTGGCAGAAAATGTCCTCAAGAAAAGGATCGAACAGCTGCAGGGCATTTCTCTCGTGGACATCAACGGCAAGCAGGAAAGGGTCATCACCGTAACGCCCAATAAGGCCGTCCTGGCAGGACTGGGCATGACCGAGCAAAATGTCATCAATGCCATACAGTCCGGCAACCGCGAGTTGCCCGGCATCAGCGTAAAGGATGGGCAGTACCGTTACTTTTTAAGACTGGCCAGCAGGGTGGATAGCCCTACTGACATTGAGGGTCTTCCGGTCAGTGCAGCGAATGGCCATACAGTGGCACTGGGAAAAGTGGCCCAAGTGCAGTATGAAATGGGCGAAACCATGGGCTACCACCTCTATGGTCAGCAGGAAGGCTTGGTGGTCACGGTCCACAAGCAGGCTGCGGCGAAGATGAATGAACTGATGGAAAAGGTCAGGGCGTCCGTGGAGCTGTTTAAAAAGGATTACCCACAAGTGGACTTTGCCATGACCCAGGACCAATCTACCCTGCTCAATGCCGGGATCAGCAACCTGCAGACCAGTTTGCTTTTTGGTGGGATCTTTGCCTTTGGGGTGCTCTTTGTCTTTATGGGCAATTACCGCATGCCCATTATCATTGGACTGAGCTTGCCCACTTCCTTGGTGATCAGCTTTCTGGTCTTTTATGCCTTTGGCATCTCCATCAATGTGATTTCACTCAGTGGCCTGGCACTGGGCCTGGGCATGTTGATTGACAATGCCATCATTGTACTGGACAATATTACCCGCAAGCGGCAGGAGGGCCTCCCCATATTTGAGGCTTGTGTGACCGGGGTCAATGAGGTGATGTCAGCCCTGATTTCCTCGGTATTGACAACCTTAGCGGTATTTGTGCCCTTGGTCTTTCTAAGTGGGATTTCAGGAGCTTTGTTTTTTGACCAGGCAGTATCTGTGGCAGCTATTCTCTTTGTGTCCTTACTGGTAGCCTTTGTACTTTTACCTTTGCTTTACAAACTGTTTTTTGCCAAACAGGAATGGAGTTCAAACAAGGAGGACAGTCGCTTTTTCAAGGCCATTCTCAAACTATACAAAGGAGCTTACCAAAAACTCATGGCCCATAGAAAGCTCAGCTTGGCCTTGCTTTTCGCTTTGATTCCGCTCTTTCTGCTGGTTGGACTGGCACTGCCCACAGCAGGTTTGCCGCCCATCGATAAAAAAGATGCTGTACTGGAAGTGGATTGGAACGAGCCCATCGGGGTGGAGCAAAATCGGGACCGGATCAAAAATATCATGGCCAGCTTGGAGGGGCAATATGAGCAAGCAGAAGCAGATATAGGGGTAAGGCAGTTTTTGCTTTTTGATGGGGAAAATGCGGTACAGCAGGCTACCGTCTACATGGACTTTGAGAACATGGAAAGCAAGGAAACTCAGATGGAGCAATTGGAAGGTCTCCTGACTGAAAATTACCCCATGGCGAGCATAGAGATCAAGGATGCCCCCAATGCCTTTGACCAGCTGTTCAAGGCCAGTATCCCCTATTATGAGTTGCGCTGGAAAATGCTGGAAAGCAAACAGCCCGTGGAGGCCAGCACCATGGGCCCTTGGTTGGAGAAACTGCCTTTGCAGGATTGGAAAAAAGGACCGGGCCTGCAAGAGGAATCAGCGGTGATTTTCCGTATTGACCTGGAGAAGCTGGCCCTGTATGAAGTGGAGATCGGTGCGCTGACGGGGGCTGTGGAGAAGCTCTTTGGCCATTACCCCATCGATGAGATCAAGCACTTCAATGAGGTCACCCCAATCAAGCTTCAAGGCAATAAAAATGATTTTGGGCAAATCCTCAATAACAACTACCTGCAAGGCAAAGAGGGGCAGCGATATGCCTTGGCCAATTTTATCCGGGTAAATTATGAGAACCACTATAAATACGTGACGGCAGACAAAACAGGCGTGTACCAATCTCTGGAGTTGACAGGGGAAAACCCAGCGGAAAAGGAGCCGGACTTAAAGCAATGGGGCAAGGACAGAAGCCTGACTGTTTCCTTTTTTGGGCAGTACTTTAAGGACCAGGAAAATGTCAAGCAGCTGATGGGGATACTGGGCGTTTCGGTGCTCCTACTGTATTTTATTTTGGCTGCCCAGTTTGAAAGTTTTGTGCAGCCCATGATCGTGATATTCACCTTGCCCTTGGGAATTGGCGGGGCATTGTTGGTGCTTTGGCTGACAGGGACTTCCCTGAATGTGATGTCAGCCATTGGTTTGGTGGTGATGTTGGGTATAATGGTCAATGACGCCATCCTGAAGATCGATACCATCAACCGCTTAAAGGTAAAATATAAGGAACAGGAAAAGGAATGGTCGCAGGCAAAAGTATTGGACAGGGCCCTGTATGAGGCAGGAGAAATCAGGTTGAAACCCATCCTGATGACCTCCATTACCACGATCTTAGCCCTCTTACCGGTGATCTTCAGTGCCGGCTTAGGAGCCGACCTGCAAAGGCCACTGGTGTACAGCGTTATCGGTGGCCTGACCATCGGTACCCTGACGGCATTGTATTTTGTCCCATTGGCGTATTGGGCGGTAGGTAGGAAGGAGTAATGAGTAGATAGTATTGAGTACAAAGTAGGGAGTATTGAGTATCAGAAAACTGAGTTTGTTGTGCCGATCCGCCATGGTAGACAGCACAGTTAAAGCAGAGCTTTTCGCTCGACAAATGAGCCACAGGCTCAGGTTTAATTGGTCCATCAGCGCAGCTGAATGGACAACAAGTACTCAATACTCACGACTCACGACTCAATACTCATTGTACATGTCTCAAATCTAAAGTCTATTGTCTAACATCTATAAAATAACATCTAGCATCTAAAATATTGAATTCATTCAGAATAGTCATATCGTTTTTTGTCCTTGCCATTATTGGTTTTGCCTTGGTGCCCAAGCTGACAGTGGAGCTCAACCCTCGTGAGCAGCAGCCGGTATTGACCGTTTCTTTTTCCGTGCGGCAATCCGCTCCCGAATTGGTGGAGAAACTGGGGACAGCGCCTTTAGAGGGACTTTTTAGCCAACTGGCAGATCTCAAGAAGATTGAGTCGGTATCCAATTATAACAATGGCCGGATTACCCTGCGCTTCGACAAGCATACGGACATGGAGTTCAAGAAATTTGAAGTGGCCTCGCTGATCAGGCAGGTTTACCCTTCTTTGGACCGGAAGGTCAGCTATCCTTTGATCTACCAGTCTGCCCAGCGCAATGATGAGCCTCCTATTCTCCAGTACAGCATCAATGCTCCCTTTGCCGCTTTTGAAATCAAAAAGGTCACGGAAGATGTACTGAAGTCCGTGATCAACCGGTTTGATGAAGTGGAGGAAATCCAGGTTTACGGAGCCAATGACCTGCAGCTGTATGTGACCTACGACATCCAGAAAATGCAGGCTTATGGGGTCAACCGGGGCATGTTGACTGGCATGCTGCGCAGTGCCTTTGGGACCAGTTATCCGGGGATGGCGCTGAACCATCAGGGTGAAGCCTTATTTATCCAAGTGGATCGGTCATTGACTGATGTGGAGCAACTGGAAAACCTGCGAATTACTACCAGAGGAGGCAAGGAAGTGTACCTCCGCGACCTGGCCAAGCTGACCTTGGAGGAGGCAGAGCCGAACCGCTATTACCGCATCAATGGCAATAACTCGGTGACCATGAGCATTACCAGCCGCGCCGGGGTCAACAAGGTAGTGTTGGCACAAAAGCTTAAACAGGCGATGGAAGAAGCTTCGGAATTGTTGCCTGCTGATTATGATGTGCGATTGGAGCAGGATGATACCGAATACCTGTCCAAAGAGCTCCATAAGATCTATCAACGCTCTGGGCTTTCCATTTTGATTTTGGTGGTCTTTATCTTTTTGATCAACCGCAATTGGCGTTACCTGACAGTATTGTTTTTGGGGATCTTGGTCAACCTAAGTGTCACGGGCATTATCCTCTATGCTTTGGGGACCCATTTGCACCTCTATTCCATTGCGGGATTGACCATTTCTTTTGGCTTGATCGTGGACAATGCCATCATCATGATCGACCACCTCCACAAGCATAAAAACAGAAAGGTCTTTTTGGCTTTGTTGGCGGCTTCCTTGACGACCATTGCCGCTTTGCTGATGGTGTTTTTATTGCCGGAAGATGATCAGAAGAACCTGACGGACTTTGCGGTGGTGGTGGCCGTGATGCTGGCAGTGTCGCTGCTGGTAGCCCTCCTGTTTACCCCGGCCATGTACCAAATGCTTTTTGGGGACAAAGTGGGGCAGGGAAGAAAAATTACTTTTATCAAGCTGAGGAGACGGGTACGGTGGTTTGGAAGGTACCAAAGGGTCATTGGCTTTGCTGCCCACTATCGAAAGACTTTTATCATTCTCTTGGTCCTGCTTTTTGGACTGCCCATATTTTACCTGCCGGCCAAATGGGAAGGACAGGAATGGAACAACAAGACCATAGGCAGCACGGTTTACCAAGAGGATATCAGGCCTTATGTGGACAAGGCCTTGGGAGGTTCTTTGCGCATGTTTGTTCGTGGGGTATTCGAGAAGTCAGGTTATCGGGAGGCTGCCCAGACCCGTTTATATGTCAATGTACGCCTGCCTTTTGGCAATACTTTGGACCAAATGGATTTTATTGTCCGTGAATTTGAAGAGTTCCTAATAGGAGTGGAAGGGGTGGACAAGTTTGTCAGCAATGTTTCTTCTGGACAACAAGCTTCTATCACCATTACCTTTAAAGAGGCCTACGAAAACTCAGCAGTGCCTTATCAGCTCAAGGGAAGGTTGTCCGTCAAAGCCACGGACTGGAGCGGGGCAAATTGGGGTATTTATGGGGTCGGGCAAGGCTTTAGTGCCGGGCCGGGAGGAGAAGGCATTCCCTCTTTTACGGTGATGATGAAAGGCTATAACTTTGACGAACTGGAAAGACAGTCAGAAGTCCTGGCAGAAAAGCTACTCAAACATAAAAGGATTCAAGAAGTCAATACCAATGAACGCTTGTCCTATGGCGAAAAAAGCTCCGAGGAATTGGTGCTGCGCTTTGATCAGCAAAAATTGGCTCTACAAGGTACCAACCAATATGAAGTGATCGGGGCATTGCAGGATGTATCCAAACCCAGCGGCCCCGCCCTGTATTTGAACCTGGATGAGGTAAATTATGGGGTGATGGTTCGGGAAAAAGCGGCTGAGGATTTTTCCCGCTATGATTTGGAGGAGACTACGTTGATTGGCAGTGAAGAGCGAATGTTCAAGGTGTCCAGCTTTGGATCATTGGACAAGGAAACCACCACCAATTCCCTGCACAAGGAGGATCGCCAGTATATCCGTCGCGTTGCCTTTGAGTATATGGGCTCCAGAAAATTCGGAAATGAATACCTGGAGGAAGTCCTGGAAGAGATGAAAAGGAGTATGCCTATTGGCTACTCTGCAGAAACCTCCTCCTATGGATGGGGCTATGGCAAGACCAAAAGGCAATATACTTTGCTCTTGGTGCTGATTTTGGCCATTTTCTTTATTTGCGCAGTGTTGTTTGAAAACTTGAAGCAGCCTTTCTACATCATTGCCGTGATCCCTATTGCCTTTATAGGCCTGTTCCTGATCTTTTCGGTTTTTGACTTTTACTTTGACCAAGGGGGCTATGCTGCCTTTGTGATGCTGGGAGGCTTGGCCGTCAATGCCGCCATCTTCATTGTCAATGACCTCAACAGCCGGGAAGCTTTTGGGGTGTACAACCGTAATGTGCTGAAGGCCGTAGCCGGAAAGGCCATTCCCATTTTGCTGACGGTGCTGTCCACCTGTTTTGGGCTGATTCCTTTTATCATGGAAGGTCAAAACGAGATCTTTTGGTTTTCACTGGCCATCGGCACCATCGGTGGCTTGGTTTTCAGCATGGTCGGGGTGTTTTTGGCTTTGCCCGTGTTTTTATGGAGAAAAGGGAGAAGGAAGCAATAAGAATTTAGACATTAGACGCTAGACAAATGACTTTGAGTCTAGTCATTTAAAAGGTTGAAAACGTTGAGTGTCAATTACTATGTTAAAAGGGGAGTTAAGTTTTTGTTGATATAAGAAAGAGATAATGGTTGGTTACGCCTTATTACGGCTGGTAGTATACAAGTAACTTCAGGTCTGAGTTAGGTTATGAATTATTAACTTTTTAGAAATTCTAAGTGGCCTCAATCAAGTAATATCCTAACAGCTACACCAGGTCGGAGAAGCTCGAATGGACTGCGTCGGGGATGAAAGTAATACGCTCCCTCAGAATCGTAGGAGGTGTCCTTACTGGTAAGGTATTCCGTGATGGCGGAATGGAGATAGTCCATTCTTAGTTCCAAGGAAAGCCTTCCCCAACTTTTAGGAGTTAGGACCATACCCGCTCCGAATTGCCAAAACTCTGCCCAGTCATAGAATTCCGTTCCTTCAGAATAGGGTTCGGAGAACCGGTCTTCCCTGACTTTTGATCGGGTATAGGTGTGTAGCCCTCCTAATTGCCCCTCAATAAAAGGCCTGACAATGCCAGGTAGTGCTGGCATCACGCGAACGATACCTGATAGGGTGACAAAGTTATTGTTCCTACGGATTCTCCAGCTTTGCTCTACTCCATCAATGATTTCATGGTCTATGGTGAGCTTGGTGCCATATTGGCCATAACTCAAGGCAGAGCCAATGAATATGGGTGTTTCTGGAACTTGATAGAGGACATCTATGCCTAAGCTTGGTAAAATAAGCGTGCCAGCATCCTTTTTCAACTCTCCATGGCTTATGCTCGGGCTAAGGGTGGCTCCAAAGTAAAAATCTTGAGCATGGCTGGGTAATCGGCAACCTAAAAATGTCAATAGAAAGAGCAAAAACAGTAAAGGACTTCTCATGTTTCAAAGAATTTATATGCTGTTTTATACGTCCTGCGCTGATTTAAGTTGGCTTTGGTGGTTGTGCCTTTTTTGAAGCATAGAAGGGTGCTATTTCAAATGATACTTTACCAAAATACTTCCGGAATCTCGGTTGAGTTGCTTGGCCATTTTGGTGAAAGCATTATTAACCTGTGATAATTGTTCTTGGTGTTTTTCATAATGTTCCATCAGTGATTCAGGAGAAAAGTTGCCCAAAATAATGTTGTCCTGGAGGAACCTGGGGTGCAGGTATTCCGGTCCCAAGTCAATATCGTTTTTGAACTTGGTACTCGAAATGGATTTTCCAGTGTTTCTATTATAAATTAAAGTACCGTTGCCATTTTCCAGGTAAGATGTGATCATATAATCCTTGCTCACAAAGAGTCTTGCAAAATGATAAATATACCTTTCTCTTGTGCTGGGCTGGTTCAGTAATTCGACCAAATCATTTTCTTGTAAAAGCTTCATGGGGATCAGTTTGTTTCTAAACTCTAGATGATATTTTTGGACTACTTGATTGTCCATGACCCAGTAGATGGAATCGGTAAATGATTTGGTGAAGAAGTAATCCTTATTTACTTTTTTTAAGATATTAGGTTCATTCATATAGGGTAATTCCCCCTCATAAGGATTGGGCAAAATGGGTGTTAAATCATTTGTATTGGCGTTCCACTGATACAGTAAATAGTTGCTTAAGGATTCATCATTTTTAGTTACAACGCTTTTTACCCAAGGGTGGATATGAATGATATAATTATCGTTTTGAATGTGCTCCAGCTTGGAAATACTATAGGGCACTTTGAATTCTTCGATAAAATTTCCCTTAAAATCAAAGCGAAGAAGCTTGTGATTAGAAAGGATGTCAAGGCTTTTCCAGGAACTATTGATGCAGGCATCAGTGATATACTGGTATTCACCTGGCCCCTCTCCATAGTTTTCGATGGTTCCCGTCAAATTAAAATCTTTATCAAGAATAGCTATTTTATAAGTATGTCCAAAGTCACAGAAGAAATAGGACTCCCCTGTAAAAAGGATTTCGTCCACAAAGGAGAAGTTGAAATTATCAGGTAGCGCAACATATTCGATCTTGCTGATGATCTCACTCATGGGGACTTCTCTTTTCTCGGACAAAGAAATGATGATGGTGTTTTCATCCGATTGAGATGGCTTTTCACAGGAAAGGCAGATAAATAGGATATAGAAAAATGATACGACAGAATTATATTTCATATTAGTAAATGTAGGTATGTTAATATATAAAAACTATATAAATAGTTTTGAAACTAAAAGATTTTTAATACGTTTTCTTAACTTGTTGTTAAAATACAATCGTTTTGTAACTCTCTTAAAAATCATATTATCCATCACTATGAAATTTCCACATATTCAGTATAGTTATGCCCTTACTTTAGTTTTAGGGCTATTTGCCTGTAATACATCTGAAAAGAAAAAAGAACAAGGTCCCACTTCACCGCTTGAACTGGAGGTAGTGGATTCACTGGTAGTGGATGAGCTGGAACCTTTGGTGATGGATGATCATATGGCCAGTTTGGGTTATTACCTTTTAAGAAACACCAAAAGTCGTCAACCGCTTTTGGTAGATGAGAAAGGGACAGTCATCAAAGAATTCGATATTCTCCATGATGGTCCCGACGGCATAGGGAGTTTTGGTACGGGGTACAGGTTGTTGGATGATAGCCGGTGGGTCGCCCAAAACCTAATGACAGGCTATCATATATTTGATTATCAAGGTAAGAAGATCAAAGAGCTTCCCGCAGAGAGAGCTGGGCTTTTCTCTATTTCCATTTATAGCAATAGGACTACATTTACACCTTATGTCAAAAAATTTGGCGGACAGACTGAGAACTACATTATTGGGGAAGAACCCAATGCTTTTGACCACAAGGAGATCAGTGCCGAGGAGTTGGGACCTAAATTTTATAGCTTGGCCGAGACCATATTTAACTATGATATTGAAAAAGAAAAGCAGGAAATGATTACTACTTTCCCAGAGGTTTGGGAGCCTAGGGCCAATGAAAGGTTTGTAGGTCAGGCTTTCCCTTTGGTGGCTATTAATAGAAAAACCATGGAAATGGCCCTGTTGCCCACAGTAGGCAATCAGTTGTTCATTTATGATTATATGGGCGAAGCGCCCATATTGATCGATACTGTGCGGCTGACTCACCGTCACAGGCCTGATGAGGCTCGGGAAGTGGACCTGAATGCTGAAAGATGGTCTGATGATTATCCCTTATTTACAGATTTGAGGGTGTTTGGAGATGGTTATCTGGTAGGTTTTTATACCCGTATTCCATCAGATGTTATCAAAGAGCTTCGGGCCAAAAGTGAGGAATACTATAAGTTACCGGAATTTCAAGAGGCAAATGATCAGTATGCCAAGCCTTATTATATCTATGTCAAAGATGGTGAGCAAATAGGAGTCATTGACAAGCTGCCAGTACATGGCGTTGTGGACTTCGCAGATGAAGATGGAGTCTTATTTGTGAATGACAATGGAGACCCGGAAATAGAGCGAGATTACAATGTTTTCTATAAAATCAGGATCAAGGAATAGTTTTTTTAACCGTAGGAAAAAATATTTTTTCGGGTGTGAAATTTTGAATATTGTAAATAATCAGTGAAAATGGTGCTTTAAACTGTGGTTCGGATGCGTTGCAAACGGTTTCGGGTTGAGAATATTGAATTATTATTTCAAATTACTGATTATTGCTAAATTGTTAATAATGAATATTTATTGTTGTGGAATTTGCAATTTTAATATCTCTTATTTACGTTTGAGGTACAATCACGTGATTAACTAATTAATAGTACCTGCCCAAAGTAATTAGCCTCAGTAATATCTGGCTGTTCGGACGGACAGCTGGGAGGTTTGAAAGAGTTATTTTATTAACCCTTAAAATTTTAAAACCATGAGATTAATTATTGCAACAATGATGGCGCTTTGCATTTCACTCAGTGCAACAGCCCGTACCGCAGGTCACACAGACCTAGAGAAAGAAGAAAAAGAAGCTAAGGCGGTCCTTGAGAAAATTGGGGACAAGAAAGTTCAGCTCAAATTTTTGACCGAACCAAGCGGAAAAGTTATGGTAAGGATCAAAAATTCACACAAGGGTGTGATCTACAAGGAAATCATCAAGTCAGACAAAGAATTTAAGAAAAACTACGATTTGTCTGCTTTGGCTGAAGGTGATTATGAAATTGAGGTGTTTACCCGTGATCAAGGAACCATTAACAATTTCGAAGTAACCTTAGGTAAAGAAAAGTCTGCTGGATCCAATTATTTCACCAAAGTGAAAGTGATTGACGAAAAAAATGTCGCGCTTTTGGTGAAGTCTAGAGGAGAAGACAAAAAGTACATCCGTATTATGGATAAAGGTCATGTGATCTTTGAAGATTCCTTTGAGGGAAACAAGTACGGTAAACTATTCAAATTCGAAAAAGTAGCTTCTCTTGATGACCTTGTATTTGAGGTAAGAGACGAAGATGGAGATGGAAAATACCTTTCTGCTCTGTAAAACTAAAACCAACAAAGAATTTGGAGGCTGTCTAATTATAGGCAGCCTTTTTTGTGCGTCCATGTTTATGAGTTGGCGTTATTGGATCAATTTACGTTTTTTGATGAATTGATTCAGAATTAAAATACTGGATTTATTCAGATTTCTGCGGGAGTGATAAATCAGTCATAAGCTTTATGGGGCTACTTTCTTAAAACAATTTTTGAAATACTTAGATAGAAGTCTGTCTTACTACTAAGCAAGCCAACACAGATGTGATTATAATTCCGATAAAATCTGTGTTCCTCCTTTTTATCTGTGGCTTGAATAATATTGAATGATTTTCATTAGGTCTATTATAAGATGCATTATCACCAGTAGTTGGCATAAGACTTAAGTAGGAGTTCCTATTAAATCCTGAATTCTAATTATTTCAATGATTGAATTAAAATAGGTTTGATTTGAAACGAGGAAACTACCGAAAACGATTGCGGTTTTTACGGGATAAATGTAGTTAAAACTTTTTTTCAGATATTTTATAAATGGTTCTGTGTCGAGTTATGGTTTATTTTCGGAATAATATTTTGTTTCGGGGTTGGCTTTGTCAATTTCTGTTTTTAAAACTGAAAAATACAAAATAATTAATAATTAGCTTATTGTGTTGCTGAATTGTTAATTAATAATAATTTTTATTGAGTATTTTGTAATTTAATAGTCTTTGGTTTACATTTGTAGTGTGATCAATGATCAAACAAAGCACCCAAAATAATTAGCCTCTAGGAAAATACAAGTGCTCATCAGAGACTTGGAGGTTTAAAAAAATTCAAAACCTATTAACATTTCTAAAAAATGAGATTAATTATTGCAACACTAGTAGCGTTAAGTATTTCAGTAAGTACATTCGCGAAAACAGGTTCTGACCTGGATGAAAAAACAGTAAAAATTGAGAAAGTAGGAGACAAAAAAGTTGAGTTGAAGTTCTTGGCTGTACCAAGCAGCAAAGTACTTGTAAGAATCAAGGATGAAAACAGCTCAGTTATTTTCAAAGATATCATTTCAAGCGACAAGCTTTTCGCTAAAAAGTATGACCTTTCTGCTTTGGCTGATGGAGAGTACAAGTTTGAAGTATTCACTCCTGAGCAAGGAACTATTCAGAACAAAGACCTTTTTGTAGGTACTAAAAAAGTAAAAGCAGACTTCTTTACAAAGGTAAAAGTCCTTGATGATAACAACATCGCTTTCTTGGTGAAGTCTACAGATGAGTCCAAGAAGTTTGTAAGAATCCTTGACCAAGGTAACGTGATCTTCGAACAAGAATTTGACGGAAACAAATTTGGAAAAGTTTTCAAATTCGAAAAAGTAGCTTCTCTTGATAACTTGGTATTTGAAGTTAGAAATGAAGAAGGACAGGGTAAATACATCTCTGCTCTTTAATCATAATACAAGACAACAAAAAGGCGCTTTGATTATTTCAAAGCGCCTTTTTCATTTTTAGTCATTGGAGATGCTCAAGGCATTTTCCAAATTGCCTATAATGGTCAGGTAAATATTCCTGTTGCCATCCATGTTGGTAGGCTCGATTTCAATGGTTCCATTATTATTGCCGTCCACTGCCAAAGTGAGGTCTACATTTTCTAGTAGCTTGTTCAGGTTAAAGTTGAGATAAAGATCTTGACTCCCTTCAATTTTTATGCTTCCTCCTTCTGCTTTGGCCGCAAGCATTTCCTCTGTGTCTGTATAAATGGTAAACAGTTGCTCATTTACATTTCCCTGAATTTGCAATGTTTTGTTGAACATGTCATCACCTTCTTGCAAAACATCGTCACTTTGGAACTGGAATGAGATTTTGGAGTAAGTTCCCTGGTCTACCATAATATTCCCGAGGCTTTGACTAAGAGGAAGGGCGCTTTCTATTAATCCCAAGTTGATAGTGGCTCCTTGTTCAATGGGTACTTGCATTCCTGAATTGTTTTCACTTTCTCCTTGAATACTTAGGTTGGCAATAGAAGCATTGGCACTGATAATATTGGCTCCTGAGATCATTCGAGCATTTTCATCCGGTTGGCTGTTGGTAGCGATAGCTCTGGCTTTCACTGATACACTCGCTTTTGGCTTTTCACCCTCATCATTGTTGTCACATGATACAAAGGCAAAAGATCCCGCGGCCAAAAGACCAATCAACAATAATTGCTTTTTCATAATATAGTTGGTTTAGTTTCGAGGCAACAGGCCAATCACTATGCCATATTGCTCCAAATGGTTTTCAGTTCGGTAATTATGGTTTTTAGTTCATGAGATGGTCAAAAAGCACTTGATAAAAGAGTTAGTCTGAGAGGTTTGAGGAAGAAATTGAGTCAATTATGCGTGCCAAACTATAGACGGGACGGTGAAAATATGCTTGATTTTGTGTCACATTAGTACAGTAATCTGTCCGATATAGAACAATCGTACAGTCTTTTTTGAGGAAGGGCAAAATAAATTTAAGAGAAAATTAAAATAATAAATATTAATTTTTTGATGTTAGAACAATAATTTGAAAGACGGATTTTAGCGCAGAATCGATCAAACGTGTACTGTTTTCGATCAATTTTGCGAACAGTTATCCTGTATTGATACAGGTGTATGGATTTTTGCCCCATGCCAAAGAGGGGGAAATCAATAACTTTTAACATTTTAGTCATTTTGAAAAAATAAATTTTTCCAAATAAAAGAGGGTGAAATTGGTATGGTACGCAATTGGTGTTAGTGGATGTACAACTGAAATCAAAAACAATAACATTCAAAAAAAATAAACAAACACCGTCATGAAAGCATTATTAACATCAATTTTTGTATTTGGAATGATATTCCTAGCAAAAGCTTCAGAACCAGAAACACCAGCGAAAGAAAGTCTTATGGCCGTAACCATGGTCGAGGCAACCAATGAAAAAGTAAACATCACTTTTAAGGTACCAGTAGGCAAAGTAATAGTCTCCATTTTAGATGAGGACAATAAGCTCCTAGCGCGAAATAAATACAATGCGAAGACCCCTATGAAGATTCCTTACAATCTTTCAGAATTACCAGAAGGGGATTACTCTATCAAAATCAAAACTAAGGACGAAGTAGCCATTTATAACGTAGAAACTGAGGAGAAAAAAGTGGTTTTTGAAATGCCGATTGTGGCCTTCGGTAAAGCTTCGGATAATCACACCATTAACCTGACTGTTATTGGTATTGAGCAGGCTGGTACTCAAGTAGATATTTTCGATGAGAGCAACAATAAAATTGCCAGTGATCATGTGAAAGTTGAGAAAGGCTTTGAAAGAGATTATAAAATTACCAACAGAAATGTGGAAGGTTTATATGTACGGATCAAGGATGCCCAAGGGAGAAAGAAATACATTTATTTCTAATCCCAAATTAGCATAGGTTTGGGCATGAGGCTGTCAGTATCAGGGGCAGCCTCTTTTTTTGTTTTAATATTCCAGTAAGCGTTGAAGTTTTTCTTTGAAGCGATTTTTGGGAAGGAAGTTCTCTTCCAAGTTTGAACTGAAAGGTATTGGGGTGTCCAAACTGGCTTCCCTCATCACTGGTGCATCCAGTGACTCAAAACAGTGTTCACCTATCCAAGCTGCGATTTCTCCGCCAATTCCTCCAGTAAGGCAATCTTCATGTAGGATAATTACCTTGCCCGTTTTTTCAACAGTTTTCCTTACCGCCTCTTTGTCCCAAGGCAGCAAGGTTCTTAGGTCCAGTAAATCTCCATTGACATCCATTTCCTCCATTGCAGCCTTGGCCCAATGTACCCCCATGCCATAGGTAATGATGCTTACATCCTTCCCTTCCCTGACCCAGTTTGCTTTTCCAATTTCCAAGGTGTAATAATTATCAGGAACCTGCTCGCTGATGGCCCTGTAAAGTGCTTTGTGTTCAAAGAATAAATAGGGATTGGGGTCTTCAAGGGCTGTGGCAAGCAGTCCTTTGGCCTCAAAAGGAGAAGATGGATAGACAATTTTTAAACCAGGAGTGTGAAAAAACCAAGCTTCATTGGATTGGGAGTGAAATGGACCAGCTCCAACGCCTGCGCCAGTGGGCATGCGAATGACCACATCTGCATGTTGCCCCCATCGGTAATGGATTTTGGCTAGATTGTTTACGATTTGATTAAAACCACAACTGACAAAATCGGCGAACTGCATTTCCACCATGGCTTTATGCCCATTGATGGAAAGCCCCAGGGCCGTCCCGATGATAGCACTTTCGCAAAGTGGGGTATTCCTGACTCTTTCTTTACCAAATTCATCAATAAAGCCATTTGTGATTTTGAATACACCACCATAGGTGCCGATATCTTGACCCATAAGAACCAGCTCAGGGAATTTTTGCATGCTTTGCCTTAACCCATCGCTGATTGCATCAACAAATCTTTTCTCGCTGGTTTGATTGTGATCGGCTGCACTAGGATTGAAAGCAAAAGGCTTATAAAGGTCGCCGATTTCTTCTTCACTATAAGCTTCACTCTTCATTTCTGCAAAAGCACTTTCCAGTCCCTTTTCAATCTTTATTGAGATTTCATTGATAATCTTTGATTGGGATTTCGGATTTAAGACGCCCTCCGATATCAAGAAAGCTTCAAAGTTCTCCACAGGGTCTTTTGAGCTGCCTTCTTCGAAATAAGTTGTAGGTACGTACTTAGTGCCAGAAGCTTCTTCATGGCCCCGCATTCGATAGGTCATGGCTTCTACTAAAATGGGACGTGGTTTTTTGCGGATGTCTTTTGCCAGTTTGCTCAGACACTGGTAAGTCTCTAGAATATCATTGCCATCCACTTTGATGGCTTCCATCCCATAACCTGGGCCTTTATCAATAAACTGCTTAAATATGAATTGCTCCTCACTGGGAGTTGAAAGACCATAGCCATTGTGTTCTACTACAAAAATAACGGGAAGTTGCCAGACAGCAGCCACATTGAGTGCTTCGTGGAAGTCTCCCTCAGAAGTGGCACCATCTCCAGTAAAAACCAGTGTGGCCTTCGGATTTTTTTTGAGCTTATGGGCTAGGGCAATTCCATTGGCTACGGCCAGTTGAGGGCCGAGATGGGAAATCATTCCTACGATATGATGGGGTATTGATCCAAAATGAAATGATCGATCACGGCCTTTGGTAAAACCTGACTTTTTTCCTTGAAACTGGGCAAAGAGCCTTTCCAAAGGGATATCCCTACCTGTAAATACACCCAGATTTCGGTGCATGGGCAATATAAACTCGTCTTCTTCCAAGGCCTTCACCGCGGCAATGGATATGGCTTCCTGACCCCATCCGCTAAACCATTTGCTGATTTTTCCCTGCCTCAGGAGGATAAGCATTTTTTCTTCTATCTTTCTGGGAAGAAGCAAAGAGCGGTAGAGATCCAAAAGCGTTTTGTCATCCATGGATTTTCGGTCAAAGGTCATCTTGATAGTCTTATTGCTCATAGTATTGGGGCCATGCTTAGTCCAAAATAAGGGAAGATTATTTGAAAGCAAAGCTATTAATGGATTAGGATTTTATCTAACCTTAAGTGATGTAGAGAAAGAAAATTTCCGAACTTCCTGTAATAAAGATCAGTTTATAGAGTATGTCAGAGATTTTGATCAAAAATATGGTTTGCCCACGCTGCATCATGGCAGTTGAGGGTGTTTTTAGCAAATTAGAGGTGCCGATCAGTAGGATTGAATTAGGGAAGGTGACTGTCTCTCATGCCCTGACCAATCAGCAGGAAAAACATTTGGAAGGTGAATTGGAGTCCTTGGGCTTTGGGCTGATTAGGACGAAAGAGAGCCGACTGATTGAGAAGGTCAAAAGTAAGCTTTATCAGCTGCTTCAGGAGGAAGAGATCCCTACATCTTTGAATTTGTCAAGTTACCTGATCAATGAAATCAATGAGGATTACAGTAAGCTCAGCCATTTATTCAGCCAAGATCAGGGAATAACCATTGAGAAATTTTTTATTCGGTTAAAACTGGAGAAGACCAAGGAGTTACTTTTTAATCAAGAATTACAGCTTAGTGAGATTGCTTGGAGGCTAGGGTACAGTAGTGTGCAGCATCTTTCCAATCAATTTAAAAAAGTAACAGGCATGACGCCCTCAGCCTATAAGAAAATGAAAGAAAAACCTCGTGTAGGCTTGGATGAGATAAAATAAAAATGCGGATGGAAAATCATTTTCCATCCGCATTTTTATCAATGGCTTTTTGGCTTAGAACAACCTGAGGCCAAGGGATAGTATCAGTTGATTTTGTCTTTGATCAGTTTCCAGTCCAGCAATGCTTTCTGCCTGCTTGCTTAGAGATCCTTCATATTTCAGGTCAATGATCATGTTGGCGATGTCTACACCTATACCGGCCTGATAGCCGATGGTCGAGCTTTTATAATCTGGAACAGTTGCACCATTAAGTTCGTCCTCAAATTCTGAATTCAGAAGAAAGCTGGCCACTGGACCTCCTTGGATTCTAAAGACATCTCCTAACTTAAATCCTAGCATCACAGGTACATCAAGACGGTTGAAGGATGCTTCATAGGTTTTTTCTTCCATTCCTTGGGTTTCTTTGATTTCACCACCTGTATTTACATAAAGAACTTCTGGTTGGAGATAAAGTGAGTTGCCGCCCATTCTGACAAAGGCACCTACATGATAACCGAACTTATCACTTCCGCTTTCATATCCATCACCATTTACTTTGATGTTTCCTTGAGAAATACCCAGCTTAGGGCCAATGGAAAAGTCCTGAGCTTGAAGAGAAGCACTGATCCCCAGGATTGCGATAATTACAAGACAAATTTTTTTCATTACTGTGGAGCTTTTACTTGATAAGATTTATATACTATCGCCATTAAATTCAAATACCTTGCCATTTAAGTATGGCAAGGTATTTAATAAACGAAAGTTTATGCGTTACATTTTTTTGATAGCATCAGTGTATCTCTTCAGTTCCTTCTTCACTTTAGGGAAAAGGAAGAAAAGCCCGATCATGTTCGGGAATACCAGTGCCAAGATCATGGCATCTGAGAATTTCACGACAGCATTTAAGGTAGTGGATGCACCAATCACAATAAAAGCAATGAAGAGCATTTTATAAGTAAGGTCGGCTGCTTTGCTTCTTCCGAATAAGAATTTCCAAGATTGAAGCCCATAATAAGACCAGGAAATCATGGTAGAGAAAGCAAACAAAATAATAGCTACAGTCAATACATAGGAGAAATGAGGGATTACTGCGTCATAAGCCATAGTGGTCAATTCTACTCCACCGACAGATGCGCCGCCGTCTTTTAAGATTACATTTCCACTTCCATCTCCACCATAATTAAAGATGCTTTCTACATTTTTCAAACCACCGTCAATATTGAAAAAGATAATGACCAAGGCGGTCATGGTACAAACGATCACGGTATCGATAAGTGGTTCCAATAAGGCTACCACCCCTTCACTGGCAGGAAATTTGGTTTTTACAGCGGAGTGGGCAATGGCTGCAGATCCAGCTCCCGCTTCATTGGAGAATGCCGCACGTTGGAAGCCTACAATGATGACACCCATCATCCCGCCAAGTCCGGCCATTGGTGTGAATGCTCCTTCAATGATCAAACCAAAGGCATCGTCAATATAGTCATAATTGGCTCCTAGGATGACCAATGAGGCCAATACATAGACACCGGCCATAAAGGGAACGATCTTTTCAGTAATGTTAGCGATTCTTTTGATACCACCAATGATCACAATGGCTACCAAAACGGCAAGTCCAACGCCTATCCAAAAACCATTGGTTTGGAAATTGATACCCAATAAATTTGAAAGCTGGGAAGCTGCCTGGTTAGATTGGAAAGCATTACCGCCACCAAAAGAAGCCCCCACACAAAGTACAGCAAATAGGCCTCCCAAAAACTGTCCCAAACGACCTTTCTTCAAGTCATGGCCCAAGCCGCGAGAAAGGTAGTACATTGGTCCGCCGTGTACCGTTCCGTCATCTTCAATATCTCTATATTTTACTCCGAGTGTACATTCAACAAATTTTGTACTCATACCTAAGATACCACAAGCAATCATCCAGAAAGTGGCTCCAGGCCCACCAAGGGCAATGGCAACAGCTACACCAGCGATATTTCCAAGTCCCACTGTTCCAGAAACTGCAGTGGCCAAGGCTTGAAAGTGACTTACTTCTCCTCCTTTGCTTTCATCTACTACGATATCGCCGCTTTCAGGATCTTTATAAGTCTTCTCCATATCGTCATATTTGCCTCTGACCGTGTTGATCGCTAATGGCATCTTTGTGATACCTGGGGCGGCAAAATAAATGGTGAAGAAAGTAGCACCTACTACTAGTAAAATAAGGATGAAGGGGATGTTGTATTCGCCAATTGGAATGGGATAAAGTACCAGACTTTCCCAAGCGTCTGCAACTGGCTGAAAGGATTGGTCTATTCTTTGTCCAAAACTTAATTCTTCCGTAGGAGCAGCCTCTTGGGCAAATAGAGAAACGGGAAGTAGAAAAATTAAGAAGGATAGAAGTTTTCTATACATAGTGAGTTTAAATTTGAATTGTATATTTGAGTCTAAAACTTAGATTTTTAATTATTTATAGTTCATAAACCCAATTCCTATCTTTCCACTTTTCTATTTCCATCCTTCCAATATATCAGACTGCCAATAGGCGCTTTCCTTGGTTGGGAATGCATCCTTCATAGCATAGATAATAACTTATTTTGGGAGTGAATTTCATAGTAGAGGAGAAGAAATTGGACTTCTTCAAATAAATATTAATTTTTTCAATTAGCTAAATTAAGTTGTTTTGCTAGAATATCAATCCCTTCATTGAAACTTTTTGGCTGATAATTCAACTGAGTTTTAGCTTTTTGAATGTTAAAACCTGTTTTTAGGGGTCTTTTTGCTGGCTGGGTAAAGGTACTTGAGTTTGTTCTATTGATCTTGGATTTGTCCAATTTAAAAAAGTCAGCCGTCTTTATTGCCATGTCGTAAGGGGTCAATAACTCTTCCCCGGAGATGTTAAAAATACCCCTAGCCTTTTGTTCTGCCATCAAAATACAACCCTCGGCTAGGTCCTCGGCCAGCGTAGGGGTTCTGAGCTGGTCGTCTACCAGTTGTAGGTCTTTGCCCTGTTCGATAGAGTTCTTCACCCAAAGTACAATGTTTGAGCGGCTCATATCGTGGGAAATACCATAAACCAGCACGGTCCGGGCAATCCCCCAATTGATGTTTGAGTGTTGGATCAGCTCTTCTGCCAATAATTTGGTCTCACCATAATAATTGACCGGGTTTGGCTTGGCAGCCTCATCATAAGGCCCATCTTCCCCATCGAAAATAAAGTCAGTAGAGACATGAACCATGTAGGAGTCATGTTGCTCACAAGCTTTGATGATATGTTGCACTGCAGCCACATTCTGTTGGTAGCATGCCTCTTTTTCTGTTTCACATTGGTCCACATTGGTCATGGCAGCACCATGAATGACTAGGTCCGGTTGGAATTTGTTAAAGACACTTTTGACATCTTCCTGAGAAGTGATGTCCATAGAAGCATAGGTGTAATCCTTCCAAGAGGCAGGAAGCCTGCAAGCTCCCCTTCCCGTAGCGATAATTTCAAATGAACCTTTTTCGATCAAGCGCTTTACCAGCTTTTGTCCCAAAAGTCCATTGGCTCCAGTAATTAAGATAGATGGTTTATTGTTCTTCTGCGTATTCAAAACCGTATTCTTTGGTGATTTTTTTCTTTGAGATGTTTTCTACTTCTACCGTGATATAGACAGGATCAACTGGTACGTCCATATCGTCTGTCTTTTCAGCAGCGATCTTCTCCACCACATCCATTCCTTTGATGACTTTGCCAAATACAGTATATTCTTCGTCTAGATGAGGTGTGCCACCGACAGTGGTGTAGGTGTCAATTTGTTGTGGCGTGAGCTTTTTGTCCAAGTTGATATTGAGGAACTCTTCCATTTCGCCTTTCTTGGAAAGCATCAATTGGGTCATTCCATTAAAATCTCCAAAGTTATATAGTTCCACGTAGCGCTTGGCCAAGTCCTTTCTACTTTCCAAAGTAATGTATTTCATGAAATACTTTTGTAGCCGTTTCATGTCTGTGGTCAACTCTAACTCAGTATAAACTTTTCCTTCCACAATATAAAACTGGCTGCCATTGGAGCGTTGTTCCGGGTTGATGTTGTCACCCTGGCGAGCAGCTGCTATGGCGCCTTTTTCATGGATGAGATTTTTGTTGAACTCCGCTGGAATGGTGTATTGTTCAGATTCCGGTAATACTTCCTTGGTAAAAACATCGCCTCCTTGAATCATAAAATCTTCAATGACCCGATGGAATTCAGTAGAATCGAAACGGCCGGATTCCGCTAGATCGATGAAGTTGGCTTTATGTTTTGGGGTTTCGTCGTACAGGATCGCATAGATGTCTCCATGACGTGTGTGAATTTTGATTAAAGCATCTTTTTCAGAAGCACATGAGAATACCAATGGTAGCAAGCAGGCAAACCATAAAAGTTTCTTGTTCATAAGTTACTTGTTAAGGTTCCTTTTGATTTCTGCTAATATTCTGTCTCCACCGGATTGGATCACTTTTTCTGCCAGCATTTTGCCAAGCTCTTCAGCTTTTTCAGCAGCGCCAGAAATACTGTGCTGTATTCTTTCTTGGCCGTCTAGGCTTACAATGCCACCGTTGAGGGAAATTGTCCCATTTTGATAGTTGGCCAAGCAGAAGACAGGAATGCTGCATCCACCTTCCAATACTTTTAGATAGCTGCGTTCTGCAACCAACCTATACCCTGTCTCTTGATGGTGGGTGGCTGCAATGATAAGTTTTTTAAGGTCGCTGTCCAGTCTGTGCGAAGCTTCTACTGCTATGCTTCCCTGACCTACCGCAGGGGTAAATTCATCCAGAGAAAGTTCATGACGGATCATGTCATCATACCCCATTCTATGCGCTCCAGCATAGGCCAAAAGTAAGGCATCACAAACTCCGGATTCCATTTTTTTAATACGGGTCTGTAGGTTGCCCCTTACTTCTACGGTTTGGATATGGGGATAGAAATGCTTCAACGTGGCAACTCTCCTAGTAGAAGAAGTGCCCAGTAATAAAGGTTTTTCCGGGTTTTTATAATCAATGTCAGTTTTGTGGCTGAGAATAATGTCATTTACTTTTTCACGCTCCGTAAAAGAGATTAACTCAAAACCTTCAGGTAAACTGGAAGGCATGTCTTTGGCGCTGTGAACAGCAATATCCACTTCGCCAGATGCTAACTGGTCTTCCAATTCTTCAGTGAAAACCCCTTTGCTTCCGATTTTTGAAATGGAGACATCGAGAATTTTGTCTCCTTTGGTTTCTATCGTGACAATTTCTGTTTGAAGTCCTTTTTCCTTAAGCAGGTCTGCAATGTGATAAGCTTGATACAGGGCAAGTTTGCTACCTCTGGTTCCTATTTTGATAGGCTGCATTATTCTTTGATTTTTCTTTTAGTTGTTTTTTTGTTGGCGGAAGCTTCGATGAATTCAACGATTTTTCCTGCAATATTGATTCCTGTGGCCTTTTCAATGCCTTCCAGTCCGGGAGAACTGTTGACTTCTAGGATCAAAGGGCCCCGGGCAGATTGGAGCATGTCCACTCCAGCTACTGTCAATCCCAAGGCTTTTGCTGCGCCCAATGCTGCTTTTCTTTCTGCTGCTGAAAGCTTGATGACTGTGGCTTTTCCTCCTCTGTGAAGATTGGACCTGAATTCGCCTTCCTCTCCCTGTCGTTTCATGGCACCAACTACTCTTCCGTTGACCACAAAAGCCCGGATGTCGGCTCCTTTCGCTTCTTTGATGAATTCCTGGACAATAACCCTTGCCTTCAACCCATGGAATGCCTCGATTACAGATTGACCTGCTTTTCTGGTTTCTGCCAAAACAACCCCTAGGCCTTGGGTGCCTTCCAGCAATTTGATGATCAAAGGTGCTCCACCAACTTGGTCAATCAATTGTTTTTCGCCCCCTTTAGAGAAATTGGTAAAGGCTGTTTTGGGCATCCCTAAACCTTCTCTTGAAAGAATTTGTAGGCTTCGAAGTTTATCTCGGCTTCTCACAATGGCTTGAGATTCCACGGCAGAGAAAGTGCCCATAAGCTCAAACTGACGGACTACAGCCGTACCATAAAAGGTGACTGATGCTCCGATTCTTGGGATAATGGCTTGTATGTTGGATAACTTTTCTCCTTTGTAGAAGATGGAAGGTCCTTCTTGCTCAATCACCAAATCGCATAGTGAATGGTCAATGACCAAGGCTTCATGCCCAGCGGCCTCGATGGCTTCTTTTAGTCTCCTTGTAGAGTATAAATTTGGGTTTCTTGATAATACGGCTATTCTCATTTCTGTGAGGCTTTTGATTTTTTGGATAGGTTGGCTTCATCGACATCTACGATAAACCGGCCTTTAAGCATTTTTCTGCCCAATAAAATGGCATTTCGCATTTTAGAACGGTCCGACAAGGTAAATTCCGTCTCGAACTCCTCATCAAACATCACCACTTTGGTAGTGATTTTATACCTTAATTCAGCTCCTCCAAAAGAGTTTTTGACTTTTTTGAGACTATATCTATTTGTCCTAAAGGTAGTGTCTTTAAAAAGGCGGTGTTTTGGAGAAAGCAATTTGAATTCCAGGACTTCTTCACCATCAATTACTTTTTCTTCCATCCATTCACAATGAATGGCATTGGTGTAGGCACCGGTGTCCACTTTAGCGGAAATCATGAACAAGTCCCATTCTGGAAGGCTTATTTTTTCTCTTCTACCAATAACATGTTTTTTCATGCAGGTTCTTTTCGTCTTAGAACTTTGGCCATGTCAAAAGAAAGGTCGGCAAACAGAATTTTCGCATTTGCATTTCTTTCTAAATGATAATGGGCCGTGTTGAGCAATTGATAAATACTCATGATCTTGTCTTCCGTCATGGCATTGAGGCTGAAATTCTCAATAAACTCCCTGTCAGAAGGGGCTGTTCTCATGAGATTCTCCAGTTGGCTTCTCTTCAAAAGGCTCTCGCGTAAAATGTTCAAACCAGTGAGGAAAAGCGCTTTTTGCCCTTCTTTGTCAATAGTCTGGAAGTTGTCTGACCAAGACATAATATTGTTAATGTCTAAAGTAAAGCAAATTCGCATCCAATCGCGAAATTTTGCTGTGTTTTCATCGACTACTTGGTCAGCCAATCGGTAAGCTTCACGCATATTTCCATTGGCCAATGGAGCAATTTGCAGGGCTGCTTCTCTGGAGCTTAAGCCCTCTGATATAATATGGTCTTTAATTTCATCATCTGTAAAAGCCCTAACCAATACTTTTTGGGTTCTGGAAAGGATGGTTGTCAGCAATTGCTCAGGTTGATGGGCTACCATCAGGAACAATGTCTTTTCTGGCGGCTCTTCCAGTACTTTCAATAAAGCATTGGCAGCGGCAGTGTGCATTAATTCCGGCATCCAAACCAAAATGGTTTTGTAGCCTCCCTCGAAGGATTTTAGTGATACGGTCTGGATGATTTTTTTTGCAGCCGCTTTGGAAATATTGAGTTGTTTCTTTTCGAAACCATTGTGATAGATCCAGTCTTGGAGATTTCCATACGGCTTGTTCAACACAAAGTCTCTCCAGGGGGCAAGGATGTCTGTTTTTTTGCTGTTTCCATCATCATCTTCTTTGACCAAGCTGCCGGGCACGGGAAAAGTAAAATTCAAGTCAGGATGAATGAGCTTTGCCATTTTTTGACAGGAGCTACAAGTGCCACAGGCATCCTGATCACCTTTGTTTTCGCAATTGACATATGTGGCCAAAGCCAAAGCCATTTTTAAATTGGCAGCCCCTTCAGGTCCGTGAAATAGCAAGGCATGGGCCAGGTGATTGTTGTTGATGGCCTGGATTAGTTTTTCTTTAGTTTCCTGTAAGCCCGGTATGGATGAAAATAGCATTGGTTAGTTTTTGCTTAGACTTTTTTATCCCAAATACGATAAGCTTGGGTCATTTCAAATACCCTTTGGAGGATTGATTCTTCTTGCTGATCAAATGTGAGCCCTCTTCTCTCCATGACTTTGCTGGCGGTATCTTCAAACTTCCTGAACTGGAAAGTGGAGAAGCCTGCAGCCCCGCCCCATGCAAAGGAAGGGACAAAGTTACGTGGAAAGCCATCTCCGAATACATTGGCTCCAACACCTATTACGGTGCCCGTATTAAACATGGTGTTGATGCCACACTTGGAGTGGTCACCCATCATTAGCCCGCAAAACTGCAGTCCTGTATTGCTGAAGCCTCCTTTAGTGTAATCCCAGATTTTTACTGGGGCATAATTGTTTTTTAGATTGGATATATTCGTGTCAGCTCCGAAATTACACCATTCGCCAACTACCGTGTTGCCCATAAATCCGTCGTGGCCCTTGTTGCTGTAGCCAAAGATAACCGAATTGGAAACTTCTCCTCCTACTTTGGAGAAAGGGCCAACGGTAGTGTCTCCTCTCATTTTTCCTCCCATACTTACTGCTGATCCCTCACACAATGCAAAAGGTCCCCTGATCAAAGCGCCTTCCTGAACCTGTGCGTTTTTGCCAATATAAATGGGGCCATTTTCAGCATTAAGCACCGCTGCTCTGATTTCAGCTCCTTCTTCCACAAAGACCATCTCAGGGTTATAGACAATAGTGTGTTTGTCATGGATTCCTATAGATTTCCTATTCGCCGTAATCAATACAAAGTCTTTTCTGATCTCCAAAGCATTGTGCTGGAAGATGTGCCAACTACGATGGATCAAGGTGATTTCTCCCTCGTATTGAATTTGCTCAGTTTGTTCTTTGATCTCGTCAATAGAAAAATCATCAGGTTGGTCCACATAAGCAGCCAGTAAATACTGATCTTTGAAAATGGCCTGACCTTTTTTGAGGTTTTTGATGGCAGTGACCAGCCCATGGTCAGGGCAAAGTCCACCGTTGATGAATAATTTGCTTTCTTCAATAAGAGGGAATTTGTCCTTCAGGTAATCCTGGGTGAAAAAACCAGCAGAAGTTTGCAGGTACTTTTCCCATTTTTCTTTGATCTTCAATATCCCCACGCGAATGTCAGCCACGGGGCGCGTAAAAGTAAACGGTAATAACGAACCGCGGAATGCAGGGTCGTCAAATAATGTAATTGGCTCCATGCTACAAAAATAGAAAAGTCTCTCGGAATACAATTTCCAAGAGACTTTTAAAACGCTTTTTTACAGAAAAGTAATTGATTACTTCTTCTTGTATCTTCTGTTGAATTTCTCTACTCGACCAGCAGTGTCCAATAGCATCTTCTTACCAGTGTAGAATGGGTGAGAGTTAGAGCTTACTTCTATTTTGTAAACTGGGTACTCGTTCCCGTCTTCCCAAGTGATAGTCTCGTTAGTTTCGATTGTAGACTTGGTAATGAATTTATATTCACTGGAAGTGTCATAAAAAACAACCTCTCTGTAGTTTGGATGAATGTCTTTTTTCATGGTAATCCCTATTTATATTAAATGTCGCTTTTTCAAATGGAGGCACAAAGTTATCCTTTTTTATAAAAGCGTCCAAATGTTTATCAATGAATTATTTAACCAGAAGGCATTCAATGATCTATTTGTGCCCAAATTTCTGAAAAATCGAGCACTTTATCATTACCTAGTCTGGTTTTTTCTTTTTAAAGGGCTTTCGGTGATGGAAGTATTCAAAATATAATTGGGGGAATATTTTTCAGAAAAAATGTGGATTCAATAATTATTGTTCTAAGTTTTGTGGTTGAAAGGTTATTTTAAGTAAATAAAATTAGCTGATGAAGAAGCTTTTAATGCTGGCACTATTGGGTGTTTTTGTCTCCGGGGCTTTAATGGCTCAAAGTGCGTATATCACTTTTAATCGGGATTATTACCATTTATTGGATAGGTATGAGATATTGAAAGGTGATTTTAATCCGTATTTCCACTCAGGGATTAAGCCATACAGAAGAGATGATGTAGCGCCTTTTTTAACCTCACTAAACAGCGATGGATTAAATAGAGTTGATCAATTTAACTTGCAATACCTCAAAAATGATAATTGGGAGTTTGTGGATGAGGAAACCGATAAATCAAACAATCCTTTGTGGAACACTATATATAGTAAGCCTTCGGATTTTTATTTTCATCGGGATGATGTATTTGATGTTCATGTTAACCCTGTCATTTATTTTCGGGGAGGCTCTGATTCCAATCAAGATGAGATGAATTTCAGAAACACACGGGGGGTTGTGCTTAGGGGAAGTATAGATAGGAAGGTCGGCTTTTATACTTACTTCACTTCCAATGAAGTGATCTTTCCTTCTTGGACCAGTGATTACGCCCGGCACAATGGAGCCGTACCAGGAGAAGGATTTTGGAAGCCATATGGAGATAATGGTTACAGTTATTTTTCTGCAAGAGGATATGTAACAGCGCAGGTGAGCAAACATATTTCTGCACAGATGGGACACGATAAGAATTTTGTAGGAGAAGGTTATCGATCTATGATATTGTCCGACTTTTCAAATGCCTATATGTTTTTTAAGCTGAATACAAGGGTTTGGAAACTTCAGTATACCAATTTATGGGCTCAGATGAATGCTGATGTGTTTTTAAATGGTAACGGACGACCAACAGACGGCAGGTATCCTAAGAAGTGGTTCTCGATGCATCGCTTAGGGATGAACCTTGGAAAGCGCTTTAATCTTGGTGTGTTTGAGTCCGTGATGGCCAATCAAGCTGACTGGTCCTATTACAACCCAGTGATATTTTTCAGATGGGTAGAGCACCAGTTGGGTACTCCAGATCAGGTGATGGTGGGGACGGATTTTAAGTGGAACTTTGCCAAATCCATGCAGCTATATGGGCAGTTTGCCTTAGATGAGTTTGTATTTGGAGAGTTTTTTGGCATTGATGGAAAAAACTCAAGTAGAAACAAACATGGCTTGCAAGTAGGTTATAAGTACATTGAGGTGTTCAATATTCCTCATCTGGATTTACAACTGGAGTATAACCAAGCCCGTCCCTATACTTATCAGGAAAAACAAGAATATCAAGCTTACACCAATTACAGGACGCCTCTTACCAACCCAAGGGGAGCCAACTTCCGTGAAATGATTAGTATCGTAAGGTATCAACCTCTTCCAAAACTTTCCCTTAACTTTACAGGAGTTTATCATTATTATGGAGCTGACCCTGATGAAGAAACCAATATGGGAGGTGATTTGTTGAAAAACAGATTGCAAGGAACAGATGGTTTGGGACTTTATGGGCATACCATAGGTCAAGGTGTGGAGAACAAGATGATGGTGGGGAGTTTAACTGCATCCTATATGCTTAGACATAATTTGTTCTTGGATTTAGGGCACAGTTATCGGCGAAGAACTGCCCAAGATTTAGACAGTCCAGAGGTAACCAACTATTCGCAATTGTCCCTAAGGGTGAATATCGGAAGGGAAGACTACAATTATTAATCATAAAATTTACCTGGTTACAGACCAAATCTGATGAAGACTTATCTCAGAATTTTGGCATATGCACGCCCTTTTAGAAGGTACTTGCCTTTCTATGTCGTCTATGCCCTTTTGGCCATTATTTTCGGCTTGCTGAATTTTACTTTATTGAAACCGCTGTTTGATGTGATCTTTGAGCAGGTGGAGCCTGAGGCTTTACAGCGTTTTGCTGAGAAGCCCGAATTTGCTTTTACGATCGAATATTTCATGCACCTGTTCAATTACTATTTCATTCATGTGTCTGAGGTTTATGGGAAGTTCGGGACTTTGGTCTATGTCTGTATTATTATAGTGGTTTCAGTATTTTTGGCCAACCTATTTACCTATTTGTCCGGTGTAGTCTTAGCCAAAGTAAGGGCGGATGTGATCAAAGGCATGCGAATGCATATTTTTGATCAAGTGAGCGGGATGCATATTGGTTATTTTTCCAATGAGCGAAAAGGCGATCTTATGTCTAAGATGACTAACGACGTGCAAGAAGTGGAAAACAGTGTGGTGCAGTCTCTAAGGGTAGTGTTTAGGGAGCCGGTAACCATCATTCTATATTTTGGGGCATTGTTTTTTATGTCGGTAAAACTCACCCTTTTTACTATCCTAATCATTCCTATATCAGGAGCGATAATAGGAGGCATTACCAAACGATTAAAAAAGAAGGCCATTCAAAGTCAAGAGTCTTTGGGAAGGATTGTCAATATTCTGGATGAAACTATTGGAGGGATGCGTGTTATCAAAGCCTTTGGTGCCAGGGGCTATGTGTACAGTAAGTTCGATGAAGAAACGGATCGATACTCCAATATCAATGTGTCCATGGCCAAAAGGAATGAGTTGGCCTCTCCCATTTCCCAATTTTTAGGGGTATTCGTAGTTGCAGGAATACTTTTATATGGTGGCAGTCTGGTTTTGAACAATGCTTCAGACTTGAGTGCGAGTGAGTTTTTGGCCTATATTATTCTCTTTACGCAAGTGTTGAATCCAGCAAAGGAAATCTCAAGGGCAATGAGCACCATTCAAAGAGGGCTTGCCTCTGCGGAAAGAATCTTCAAAGTAATCGACACCACACCTGAAATTCGGGAGGTAGCTTCTCCAAAGCACCTCAATAATTTTGAGAAAAGCATTGAATTTGATCATGTGTCATTTGGATATGATCAGGAGATGGTCCTTAGAGACATTGATTTTATTTTGGAGAAAGGCAAGACAATTGCATTAGTTGGACCTTCGGGGGGAGGGAAATCCACTATAGCAGATCTGGTGCCCAGGTTTTATGATGCTGTGAAAGGGGCTGTAAAAGTAGACGGAGTAAATATAAAAGAGCTGGGAATAGAAGCTTTAAGAAGTCAGATTGGGATAGTGACCCAAGAGTCCATTCTTTTCAATGATACTGTTTTCAACAATATTGCTTTTGGTTTGGAAGAAGTTTCAAAGGAAGCAGTCGAGGAGGCAGCAAAGATCGCTAATGCACATGAATTTATTGAGCGCCTGGAAAATGGTTATCAGACTAATATTGGAGAAAGAGGAAGCAAGCTTTCTGGAGGTCAGAGACAAAGATTGAGCATTGCCCGGGCTGTGCTTAAAAATCCACCGATTTTGATACTGGATGAAGCAACATCTGCTTTGGATTCGGAGTCAGAGCGCTTGGTTCAAGAGGCTTTGACCAACTTGATGAGCAACCGAACCACCTTGGTGATTGCGCATCGTTTGAGTACGATTCAGCATGCGGACGAAATATTGGTGATCCAACAGGGTGAAATTGTAGAGAGAGGGACCCATGAGTCATTAATAAGTCAAGAAGGATTGTATAAGAAACTTTCCTCAATGCAGTCAGTTTAGTATATTAGGTAGAGAAACTTAACTTTACACATATGAAAAAAGTAACAAGTATATTTCAGCTTTTAGTGGCACTGTTCTTTGCCATAGCGCTGGTGTTTTTTCTGGCGTTTGACAGCGTAAAGAATGGCTTTGGGATAGAGGAGTTGACAGCTGGTAAAGTGGTGGTATGGCTGACGGTAGGCTTTTTACTGTTTTTGGTGACCTGGATGTTCCAGAGTATGTATGCCAATAGTCTTGTAAAAAAAATCAAGAAAATGGAGACAGAAAGCAATGGTTTGAAGGCCAAGCTTTATGATTTGGAGCAAGGTGAGAAAATAACCAAGCCTAAGGTAATAGCGCCTGATCCCGATGAAGAAAAAGATAGTTCGGCCATTAAGCCCAGGCAAAACATCAAATAGTCGGTAGTATTAAGGACTGGTTTAAAATTAGTATATTAGGAAATCTCGACCGGAGATTTCCTTTTTTTATGATGATAGATTTGAGATCAAAATGGTAGCAAAGACTTTTGGAAGTACGGTGTCCGGTGTGGATGCCATACTGATTACAATTGAGGTGAATGTGGGGCAGGGCACGAGTTTTTATATGGTAGGACTGCCAGACAGTGCTGTCAAAGAAAGCCAACAAAGGGTAGAATCAGCACTGAAATATTTCGGATACCGAATGCCACGTCAAAAGGTGGTTATCAATCTGGCGCCAGCAGATATTCGTAAAGAAGGTTCTGCTTATGATTTGCCCATTGCTATGGGGATATTGAAAGCATCGGAACAAGTAGCTTTTCCTGAATTGGAGCAATATGTCATTATGGGGGAGCTGTCTTTGGATGGAAATTTGAGGCCCATTAAAGGTGTATTGCCCATTGCTATTGAGGCTCGTAAAAGAGGCTTTAAAGGAATTATATTGCCCAAAGTTAATGCCGCTGAGGCGTCAATTGTAAATAATCTTGATGTAATAGGGGTGGAGACATTGGAAGAAGCGATTGGTTTTCTGGAGGGTGAAATTGCTATCGAGCCTTTGGTGACAGATACGAGGGATGTTTTTTACAGTTCCTTGGAGGGCTATGCCTTTGATTTTGCAGATGTCCAAGGACAGGAGAATATCAAAAGAGCCATGGAGATAGCAGCAGCTGGAGGGCATAATGTCATTATGATTGGGCCTCCTGGGGCTGGAAAGACGATGCTGGCCAAGCGACTTCCATCGATATTGCCTCCATTGACTTTACAGGAAGCACTTGAAACTACCAAGATTCATTCTGTGGCGGGGAAATTGGGAAGTGAGGCCTCCTTGATAGCCCAAAGGCCTTTTAGATCCCCACATCATACCATCAGTGACGTCGCGTTGGTGGGCGGGGGCGGTAATCCCCAGCCGGGAGAAATTTCACTGTCTCACAATGGCGTTTTGTTTTTGGATGAGTTACCTGAGTTTAAAAGGACAGTTTTGGAGGTGATGCGTCAGCCTTTGGAAGAAAGGAGGGTAACGATCAGTCGAGCGCGTGTTTCGGTGGATTATCCTGCGAATTTCATGCTGATTGCCAGTATGAATCCCTGTCCATGTGGATATTACAATCATCCTGAGAAAGAATGTGTCTGTGGTCCGGGTGTCGTTCAGCGCTATTTGAACAAAGTCAGTGGCCCTTTGTTGGACCGAATAGACTTGCATGTGGAAGTGACACCGGTGAAATTTGATGAGATGACCTCTTCCAGAAAATCAGAAAGTAGCGAGGCCATTAGAGAAAGAGTGGTGACAGGTAGAAATCGCCAAGTAGATCGATTTAAAGATTATAAGGATATTTATTGCAATGCCATGATGCCGTCGCATATGGTCAAGGATGTTTGCTTGATAAATGAAGGAGGAAAGGTCTTATTGAAAACGGCCATGGAACGGCTTGGCTTATCAGCTAGAGCTTATGATAGAATTTTAAAAGTGGCGCGCACAATTGCAGACTTGGCGGATACTGATTCGATTCGAGTGGAGCATTTGGCAGAAGCAATTCAATATAGAAGCTTGGATAGAGAAGGTTGGGCAGGGTGATAGTCAGTGAGATAAGGGGATTTAAAATATAATTATTGCTGTATTAAGTTTAAGTGTAAATAAGACATGTTAAAATTTTTAATTTGAATAATTACATTGAATTATTTTTATGAAATTAATTGTACTTTATTTAGCGACAAGTTTTGTGATTAGAAAAAGTTATGTGTTAATTTGTATCAAAAGTTGTGATCACCCAAAGAATAAAACAATCCAACTTGTACAACACACTTTTTTTAGATTAGTAAAAGTCAGTTAAATCATTAGGCCATTCGCAGAGGCGAATGGCCTTTTGTTTTTTAATCGTTTTAGCCTACTTTATCAAGGGCACTTTCCATATCTTCCAATAAATCATCAAGGTGTTCCAATCCTACTGATACACGGATAAGATTTTGTGGGGTTTTGGTGTCAGGTCCTTCTACAGCAGCTCTTCTTTCCAGTAAACTTTCTACTCCACCAAGGCTTGTTGCGTTGTTGAAGTATCTAAGATTTGATATCACTTTATCGGCATCATCTGGGCCTCCTTTTACCAAAAAAGAAAGGATCCCTCCAAAACCACTCATTTGACTTGACGCAACTTCATGCCCTGGGTGGTTGGTAAGGCCAGGGTAGAATACCCTTTCCACTTGTTTGTGCTGATCCAGAAAAGTAGCTAGAACTCCCGCATGTTCGGCATGTCCTTTCATTCTATAAGCAAGGGTTTTGATACTTCGACAGAGCAAATAGCAATCAAATGGTGAAGGCACAGCCCCCCCGGTTTTTTGAATATTGACAATTTGCTTCCAAAAGCTGTTGTTTTGTTTGGTGATCAAAGCACCTCCCAAGATATCACTGTGTCCACCAAAGTATTTGGTAGAGCTGTGCATGACGATATCAGCGCCCAGTTTTAGTGGGTTTTGGAAAACGGGTGTGGCAAAAGTATTGTCACAGACAGTAATCAAATCATTTTCCTTAGCAAGGGTACAGAGACTTTTGATATCACTTATTTTCAGAAGCGGATTGGAAGGTGTTTCGATCCACAGCAACTTGGTATTGGGCTGGAGGCTCCTTTTGAGATTTTCAATATCGGTAAGGTCAGTAAAGGTCAATTCGAGTTTGTCCTTGAAAACATCCATCAATAATTTTTTCATGCCATGGTACATGTCTGAGGGAGCAATGATATGACTTCCGAGGGGAAGGGCTTGGAAAACGGTCATTCCTGCTGCATTTCCAGAGCTGAAGGCGGCAGCGGCAGCTCCCATCTCCATTTGCGCTAGGAGCTGCTCCAAAGCCATTCTGTTGGGATTATTGGCTCTGGTGTAAATGAGTGAGTCTTCTTGGTGCTCAAAAGTAGTGCTTAGAGTGATGGGTTGGACTACAGGCTTTTGGCTGTCAGTGCTCAAGTTGCCACCATGGATGGCTAAAGTCTCAAATTTCATGTTTGGCTGTTTTGTCTAAAATTAAAGAATTTGGGCCAGAACGATGTAATGCCCTGCTGAATTGGATAAACTAAATCAGGCAGAATAAGTTCACGGATAATTTTTAATAAATTGAATAAGGAAATAATTTTTGTTGCTTTCCAACCTTTATCACCGAAAAAGCCTCTTTAGTATGGAAACCGATTAAAATGAAGTCAATTTTTGAAAAAGATCTTGTTGCTGCTTGTATAAAGCAAGACCGAAAAGCTCAATTTGAGTTGTTTGAGCGGTATAAGGTTGCGCTTTATTCTTCAGTATATAGGATCTTGAATGACGAGGCGGAGGCACATGATGCACTTCAGGAGGCTTTTATTGAGATATTTAAAAGCATAAAAAAGTTTCGTGGAGAAGGGACGCTTGGGGCTTGGATGAAGACCATTGCAGTGAGAAAGGCGATTAATCTGGCCAAGAAGAAAATGTATTTTACTGCTTTGGACCAAGTAGAAATCCAAGCAGGAAAAGGTGTTTTGGATGGTTGGATAGATGGGGAGATGCTGGATCAAGCCATCAGAGACTTGCCAGTGGGCTGTAGGAGTGTTTTTCTATTGGTAGAAGTAGAAGGATATAAGCATGCGGAATGCGGGCAGATGCTTTCTATTTCGGAAAGTACCTCTAAGTCTCAGCTTTTCTACGCCAAAAAATTGCTAAAGGAAAGTTTGACAAAACTCTTGAAAGCATGAGAGGAAAATTTGATTTGCCAGAGCATCTTCCCAATGATGAGCTTTGGGGAGACTTGGAACGGTCCAAGTCATTGGATAGCCAGCTTGCCCGGGAGTTGAAAAATTTGCCTTTGTCAACACCTAAAGGAAACCTTTGGCAAGGCATTGAAGCTGAAATGGATCAGGAAAGTTCCAAAGGATATTACTGGTGGAGTGCTGCCGCAATATTGCTATTGATGAGTTTCGGGTATTTGTTATGGGGGCTTTTAAGGAATGAAACTCCTGTAAATGAAAGGGATTATTTACTAACAAACACCTATTCCAATTTAGACATAGTGATGTCACCACCTAAGATGATAGAAGCAAAAGAGGAAATAGCCGTAAATGAAAAGCCATTCATAACCCAGCACCAAGGTGATTTGAAGAAGGTGAAAGTAGAAGAAGGAGCTTTAGCTTTAGAGGAAGTGGATGTCCCTGAATTGCTGCTTCCTGATTTGGAATCCTTGGTCCCTCAGGTAGCCTCACTTTCTGAGCAAAAGATTGCTGCGAATCAATCATTCCACGAAGTGGCTATTTCCTGGGGGCTGAATGACAAGATAAAAATAAGGACCGCCTTTTCAGACAAAAATGAAGCAGTACAAAATCAAGAAAAGCTCCAGCAGGTGAGGAATTCCTCCGGAAAGCTTGTCTTGAAGCTTTCTAAAACACCATGAAATTGACTCCATTGGTTTCCATCCTAAATAAGTCAATAATCTAAAAAATGATGAAATAATGAAAACGACAGGTTTGATTGCCATGTTGCTGGGGATTATTGTGTTCTCTGCCAAGGCGCAAGAAGTAGAAAATGAGCTTTCCCGAAACCAACAGGAATGGCTGGATAAAGGCTGGCCGGTGACTGATACTTTGCAGTTTAGCCTGCCCAATGAAGGAAAGGTCTTGTTTTATTTTAACAATACAGAGTTCTCCGTAGAGCAGCTTACTTCTGAACTAGCGCCGCTGATGAAGAATGCGACCAAATTTCCTGAGTTTGAAACCAGGGCTTATCGGGTTGCCGATAATTTCGCTCCAACAAGTCTTAAAACGGTAAAAAACACCATTGACATTAAGTATGGAAAGCATTTGGAAAGTATTGAGTTGGGGATTCCCGTTGGCTTGGATTTTACGGCTGGGTACTTTACACCAGAAGTAGGATTTCGGGCACACTTGTCTTTGCCAGGGTATAGCTTGGGAGCCTCGATTACCAATACGGTGTACTTTCCGGATAGGGAAGCAGGAGAGATAGAGGTCAACAGTAATTGGTTTTTGAATGCAGAGTTTTCTTGGAACAAAGGTCAAAGGATTGTCAACAACGATCAAACCATACAACTGGGCGTTTTGTTGAATCAAGGGAGCTACAAACTGTTCAATGGGACTACTTTGAAAGCAGTTTATAGACATCGGGTAAGTAACCACCTTTATATTCAGGCAGGTGTGGTCGGTACTAATGATTTGAAAACCTTTTACCCGACAATTGGTGTGAGGTTTTGGTAGTTAGTCGAGTTTTTGCAATTAAACAACAAAGGCCTACCAAACTTGGTAGGCCTTTGTTGTTGAGAAATATTGATTCTATCGAATTCTATCCACGGATTTTACCAGCATTTCATCTTTACGGATAAATCTGTTGGCCACGATATTGAAAACCATGGCTACGATAATGCAGTAAAAGCCAATCATAAATGCCCCGCTGGCCGTAGGGTTGAAATCTATATTGAAGCTATAGGTCAAGTACACGATAAGGCCAAGGTTGATCACCATGACCAAGGAATTGATCATGTTAAGAAACATTTGTTTGGTTCTGGTTTTGAACTGGCTCAAACTGTAGAGGGCGATCAAAGCAGCCAAAATGGCCAAAGCACCGATGTAGAAGGTGCCAGTTTCCTCAATTACAGTATCATTGGCTACATCCAAATGGGTCATATACCAGGCCGTCAATGTCATGGTTTCAGTTTGTCCTGTATTTACTTGTGACCAAATAGGAAAATAAGTGACCAATAGCATGGCTACAGCTACAAGAAATAGAAAGATCGTTTGTACGCGTTGTATCATTGTTGAATTTTAAAACTTTTGACAAAGAAACAGGGTAATTTGAATATTCGCAAGGATTAGTGGTAAAGCACTTTTAAATTCCGCTGGAATAGTATCTTTGTGGATTGATGGAAACACTTAGAAGGTATTTTCTGGAAGTAGCCTACAAAGGCACCCATTATCATGGCTGGCAGGTACAGCCCAATGCCATGACCGTACAGGAGAAAATCAACCATGCCCTTAAAACCATATTGAGAAAGGAAATAGAAACCATGGGCAGTGGCCGGACGGACACTGGAGTGCATGGAAAGCAACAGTATTTGCATTTTGATTTTGAGGGAGATTTGGAAAGGAGGACGTTTCTCAAAAAGCTAAATGCCGTTTTACCAAAAGATATCAGTGCCTATAATCTTCAAAAAGTTAAGCCTGAAGCACATGCTCGCTTCGATGCAGCATGGAGAAGTTATGAATATTACATCTCTTTACGAAAAAATCCGTTTGAAGAAGAGTTGTCTTGGCATTGTTACTATCAATTGGATTTGGGTTTGATGAATTCAGCTGCCCAGCTTTTACTGGCACACCGGGATTTTGAATGCTTTAGTAAGGTGAAGACTGAAGTGAATCATTTTGAATGTGAAATAAAAACAGCTTTTTGGGAACAAAAAGACCAACATTTGATTTTCCATATAACGGCAAACCGATTTTTGAGGGGAATGGTACGGGCCATAGTGGGGACGATGGTGGAAGTGGGGACAGGGAAGCTTGATTTAGAAGGGTTTCAAAACATATTGGACAGTAGAAGTAGAGGCAAAGCTGGAGCCGCCGCACCGCCACAAGGCTTGTATTTGAGTGAAGTGACTTATCCTGAAAGAATATTTATATAAAACAGTATTAGATTTTGAGTCTGGAAAAAGAAAATGAAAGGAGTGGAGACATCATAGACACCCAGGTGTTGAGAAAACTCTACCAATTTGTAAAACCATATCAGGGCAGGTTTTTCTTTTTGATCTTCCTGACAATTGCCTTGGCTGCGCTTGCTCCAACACGACCGCTATTCATCCAAATGGCAATAGATGATCATGTGGCCATTGGTGATCAAGAAGGATTGCTGCAAATAATCTACCTTTTAATAGGCTTATTGATACTGCAAGCGGTTGTTCAGTTTGCACATACTTACCTTTCAGGATGGATCGGTCAGGTAATCATCAGGGACATTCGTACCAAACTGTATCGCCACTTATTGAAGATGCGTTTGAAGTTTTTTGATAATACGCCTATTGGTCGTTTAGTGACCCGGAATATTTCAGATATAGAGACACTTTCCAATGTATTCAGTGAAGGTCTGGCAGCGATTATAGGAGATTTGCTGCAATTGGTTACCATTTTGGGTGTAATGTTTTGGGTGGATTGGAAGCTGACCTTGGTCAGTTTATGCACTTTGCCATTGCTGATCATTTCTACTTATGTTTTTAAGGAGAAGGTCAAAGTGGCCTTTAATGAAGTGAGGAATGCTGTTTCCAACCTGAACTCTTTTCTTCAAGAGCATATCACTGGGATGAATATTGTGCAGATCTTTAACCGTGAGGCGAGTGAATACAAAAAGTTTAAAGAGATCAATACAGAACATAAAAAGGCTCATGTAAAGTCTGTGATGTATTACTCCGTTTACTATCCTGTTGCAGAGATTATTCAGGCTATTGGGATTGGTCTGGTGGTCTGGTATGGCGCTACTGGAGTGTTTGGGTTAGACCTAAAGGTAGGGGTGTTGATTTCTTTCATCATGTATTTGCAATTGTTTTTCCGACCCATTCGAATGTTGGCTGATCGATTTAATACTTTGCAGATGGGTGTGGTGAGTTCTTCCCGGATTTTTAAGTTGTTGGAAAGCCAAGAGCACATTGCCAATGAAGGAGAGTTAAAGCCAGAAAAAATCAAAGGGAATATCAAACTGGAGCATGTTTGGTTTGCTTATAATGATGAGGAATGGGTGCTGAAGGACATTAATTTCAAAGTGAAGCATGGTGAGACGGTGGCTTTAGTGGGTGCCACAGGAGCTGGAAAATCTTCTATCATCAATTTGATCAGCAGGTTCTATGATATCAATAAAGGTAGTATCAAGGTGGACGGCACAGATATCAAGGACTATGAGTTGGGCGTGCTTCGCAAGCACATAGGGGTGGTGCTCCAAGATGTGTTTTTGTTTTCAGATACCATTTATTTCAATATCACGTTGGGCAATCCCGACATCACTCGTGAGCAAGTGATGGAGGCAGCCGAGTTGGTGGGGGCAAAGAAGTTTATTGAGCGACTACCTGGAGGACTGGATTATAATGTGATGGAAAGAGGGGCTACCCTTTCAGTGGGCCAAAGGCAGTTGATTTCCTTTGTGAGGGCCATGGTGTACAATCCAGAAATCATCATCTTGGATGAAGCGACTTCCTCTGTAGATACAGAAACAGAAGAGCTGATCCAAAGCGCCATAGATAAAATGATGAAAGGAAGAACTTCAATCGTTATTGCCCATAGGCTTTCTACCATCCAAAAGGCAGATAATATTATTGTGTTGCACAAAGGCGAGATTAAAGAAATGGGAACCCATGAAGTCTTGTTGGAGAAAGAAGGTTATTATGCCCAGCTTCACCAGATGCAGCTCAAGTCAATGGCCAACTAAGTAAAAATTTTCTTTAGGAAATAAGTCTATTTGATAATAGCAATTAATTTTGCACCGTTAAAAGTAGGGAGTCACTTTAAACTTTAAAACTCCTTTAGAGGGGTCATGATCTATTCATTACGTCGTGATCCAAATTTTATTAAATCTCCGATTAAATTTTAATTCAACAAATGAAAAAATTACTGCTATTGGTCATCTTTAGCTTGCCTGTTGTGGCATTTGCTCAAGAACAATCTATTGGTTTGAGAATAGGCGAACCATTGAGTATTACTTACAAAACTTTTATTGAAGAAAAGATTTCCATTGAAGCCATGATTGGTCGCGGTAGTGCCAATAGTTCCGCTTACTACAGAAAGGTGTTTGATAACAATAAGCCGGCACCAGGGGCATTTTACTTAAACCATAGTGCTGGAGGTGGGGTGTCTTTGAATGGCCGGGTGGCCTATCATGAGGATATCACGGCTGAGTTTGATATTACAGAAGGTACCTTGTTGGCTTTTGGTGGAGCTGGTTTACAGTTGAGAAGTATTGGTTTGGAATATGCTTACGAGGAAGCTCCTGATGCTAACGTGGTAAGGTATGAGAGTAGAAATAACATCGACTTCGGCCCAGAAGTATTTGGTGGTGCAGAGTATTATTTTGAGGAAATGCCAATCAGTGTTTTTGCGGAACTGGGTTTGATGTTGGAAATTGCCGATCGTCCTGGGCATGTCAAGCTACAAGGTGGGATTGGCGCTAGATATATTTTCTAAGATGAAAATTGCAGGCATTATTGTGGGAGTCATTGCTTTGCTTGGCTTTGGGGCTTTTGCCTATTTGGGCGGTTTTGAGGAAATTTCACTCAAGGTGGAAGAAGTGGGTGATGTCAGGCTATATGGCTTGACCTATATAGGAACACCGCAAGATGAAGGGCTTAAGCAAACCTTTGAAAAGGTGGAAGGGTTAAAACAGTCAAACCCCTCGGCTGTATTGCATACAATTTATATGATCGAGCCGGCAGGGAAGTTGGATACCATGCAAGTTTTTGTAGGTCTGGATCGTTTGGAGAATAGTGATGGCGGTAATTGGGAGGAAAAGGTTATCTTCGCAAAGTCAGCTGTTGTAGCGGATCTAAAATTCAATAAACTGGTGATGCCCAGACCTGAAAAGGTGAAGGATAGAATCAAGGGATTTGCAAAGGAAGAAGGCTTGGCATTGCAAGGTGTTTATATTGATAGGTTGATAGCAGAGGACCATGTTCAGGTCATTGCGCCAATCAAATCCGGAAATTAAAGATTTTGTGAAAACTGGTACGGTTTTAGTAAAACAAACGAAAAGGTTATTTATAAAGAAAGAAACATAATTTCTAAAAAACCGTCTAGAGAAAATAATGTAATACTAAACTCCCCTATTATGAAAAAACTATTTTTGATTTTATTCGTGGCCACAGGAATCATCATGCAAGCATGTGAAGGGCCAGAAGGACCTCCAGGTGAACCGGGGATAAATATTGTTGGTGAGGCTTACGAGGTTGAAGTTAGTTTTAATGCCGAGAATAATTATATCGAGTTTTTTGATTTCACAGAGCCACTTGTTGAAGGAGATGCAGTATTGGTTTATATGTATGAAGCTTCACCAGTAGATTCAGAGGCGTTTGCATGGAGACTTTTGCCGCAAACCTTTTACTTTGAAAATGGAATTTTGGTTTATAATTTTGATTATACACCAGTTGACTTCAGTATTTTCTTGGATAACTCTCCTATAGATTTTGCACAATTAGACTCTTACTGGACAGACAATCTGTTGTTCAGGGTAGTGGTTTTGCCGGCAGATTTAGTCAGCTCAAGTGCAAGAATGGATTTCTATGACTATGAAGCAACCATGAAATATCTTGATATTGAGGAAGGGGATTTTATTAGATTGACTAGATAAATATCCCAAAAGAATTTGAAAGCCACCGAAGATCTTTTGGTGGCTTTTTTGTTTTTTAGAAGTCCATGAATGGAAAGCTAAGTCCATTTAAGTTTGATGGTTCGTATTATTTATTGCAATCAACTATCTTTGTGCCATGCAATTTAAAAATGACTTGATATTGAGGGCTGCCCGTGGGGAGCAAGTAGAAAGAACACCTGTTTGGTTGATGAGGCAAGCAGGAAGGATTTTACCCGAATACCGGGAAGTGCGGAATAGCGTTAGCGGATTTATAGAATTGGCACAAACTCCAGAGCTGGCGGCTGAAGTTACCATACAGCCTGTGGATCTCTTGGGGGTGGATGCAGCTATTATTTTCTCGGATATCTTGGTGATTCCGGAGGCAATGGGCTTGCCTTATGAGATGATAGAAAAGAGAGGGCCAAAATTTCCTAAAACCGTGTCCTCTGCTACAGATTTAAAGAAGTTGAGAATTGCAAATGGGGTGGATGATTTAAGTTATGTGATCGATGCCATCAAAATCACCAAGAAGGCCTTGAATGGACGTGTGCCATTGATTGGTTTTGCTGGAGCTCCTTGGACCATTTTTGCATATATGGTGGAAGGATCAGGAAGCAAGACCTTCTCCAAGTCCAGGGCTATGCTTTATCAGGAGCCTGAATTGGCTGAATTGCTTTTGGATATGATCACCAAGTCTACCATTAATTACCTGAAAGCCCAGATTGCAGCTGGAGCAGATATGGTGCAGATATTTGACAGTTGGGCAGGAATATTGCCTCCTGATCATTATAAAAAGTATTCTTTGAAATATATTTCCACAATTTGCGATGCCATCACCGAGGTGCCGGTAACTGTTTTTGCCAAAGGAGCATTCTTTGCAAGGGAAGAAATGGCCCAACTCAATTGTGAAACTATTGGCCTGGATTGGAACATGGGCATTGCAGAGTCGAGGAAGCTTATCGGAGCAGGAAAGACGTTGCAAGGTAACCTAGATCCTGCGGCATTATATGGCTCAGCAGCTGAGGTAGAAGCAGCAACCAAAAGAATGCTGGATCAGTTTGGGATGGGAAGGCACATTGCCAACTTGGGGCATGGTGTTTACCCTGATATTGATCCTGAAAAGGTAAAAGTCTTTATCAATACTGTAAAGGAATACAGTTCTCAAATGAGAGCGGAAACAGTATAAAATAAAATAGAAGTTTGAATACGGCTTACAAACCTCCACCTGTTCAGGTGGAGGTTTTATTTTATAATAATTTTATCCCCTATTTTAATTACTCCATGATCTAGGGATATTAGGTTCTGGCCGAAAAGTACTTTTTTGTCCTTTAATCGGTAAGTAGCCAAAGTTCTGAGCGGTTCTTTTCCTTTGGTCCCGGTATTCTGATCCACGGTAGTGAGGACACATCTGGCACACGGCTTGGTTACTTTAAAACGCGTTTCTCCAATAATGATTTCACTCCAAAGGTCTTCCTCAAATGCTTTCCCACCAGAAAATACGATGTTGGGTCGGAAGCGCTCCATGGGGACAGGAGTATCCAATTTTTGATTGAGGTCATCCAAGGAGCATTGGCCAATCAATAGATAAGGCATAGCATCCGCAAAACTTACCGTTTCCCCATTGGTCGAATATTTTTCTTCGACATTACGGACCGTGCTTTCTGGCATAAAAACCAACTTACAATTTACTTTGAGGATTTTAGAAAACCATTGGTTGGCTCTAGAACTGACAATTTGGCCTTTGAGAGAGTCTTCCCATACATTAACGGTTATAAATTCATCAGTTTCTGGAACAAAAGGGATTTCAAGGGTTAGTTCTGGCTGATGTTTATGTTGAACCTTTAAACTTTCTTCCTGCAGACTTACTTGTAGCAAAGCCATATGGTGAAGCGTACGTTGCGTTAGGAATTTGCCTGATTCATCGACCAGCATCCACCTTCTGTCCCACCTAAAGCCCTTGGTTAGTACTTGAGCTTTCTCCACCCGGGTACCACCAAGCGACTTGATTGGGTAGATATAGATATCTTGAATTTTCATAGCTGACTTTTGATCAACTAAATTAAGAGGATTGTCAGAAAAAAATATTAATAGTGAAGAAGTTCTTTGGGTTTGTCTGCTTGATCTGGGAGTAATTTCAAGATGATTTTATCAGAAGGAAACTTAAGATCTTTTGCTTTAAGGGTTGAATCCGACTGTGAAATATTACTTGACTTTTGTGGCTTTTCATCCATTTCCGAAATAATGAAAGATACCAAAAGGCCTATCAAAAAGACCAGGGCCCATCGTACGCGTTCATCTTTACGGGAAATTTTCATTTAATGTATTGGTGTGATTTACTTGTTTTAATAGTTTAATTCTGAAAAATGCTATTGCTCTAGCATGCCTAATTGCAGATCATAACCAGTCCAAAAACTGATGCTTCATACTCTTTAGATGCGTTTGAGGACCAAAAGGTTGCATGAAGTACATCAAAAAATGAAGATTTTAATAATAAATGTGACTAATCCTCTGATTAAAGTGACGGAGAAAATAATTGAGGTTTCTATATTCTAAACAGGGTTTGACAAAATAACATTCTTAGAAAGTAATAGTAAAATAAGTTTGACAGACTTTTGTACCGATCAGAAAGTTATGTGTCATAAATACTGCCAATCTGACACAGAAAGTTTCTGAAATAGGCTTGGCACATGAGTTGTTAATTATGTTTTCGAGTAACAGATAGAATAACAGCAATAAAGAAATATAATAAAGTTATGGGAAAAATTATTGGTATAGACTTGGGAACCACTAACTCCTGCGTTGCCGTAATGGAAGGTAATGAGCCAGTGGTGATCCAGAACAGTGAGGGAAGAAGAACTACCCCTTCTATTGTGGCATTTTTGGACAATGGAAATGGAGAAAGAAAGGTAGGGGATCCAGCAAAGAGACAAGCAATCACTAACCCAGCCAATACCATTTCATCCGTGAAAAGGTTTATGGGTAAAAAATTCTCTGAGGTTTCTGATGAGAAGAAACATGCCTCTTATAAAGTTGAAAAAGGTTCCAATGATACTGTAGCTGTGAAAATCGGTGACAGATCATATACACCTCAAGAGATTTCAGCGATGATTCTTCAGAAAATGAAGTCAACTGCTGAGGATTTCTTGGGACAAGAAGTAACAGAGGCAGTCATTACTGTTCCAGCTTACTTTAATGATGCAGAACGTCACGCCACTAAGGAAGCTGGTCAAATTGCAGGTTTGGAAGTGAAAAGAATCATCAACGAGCCTACTGCAGCAGCCTTGGCCTATGGTATGGACAAGAAGGACAGGGATATGAAAATTGCAGTGTATGATCTTGGTGGTGGTACATTTGATATTTCTATCCTAGAGTTGGGTGATGGTGTATTCGAAGTGAAGTCTACTAACGGTGATGTTCACCTTGGGGGAGATGACTTTGACCAAGTGATCATTGATTGGTTGGCAGCAGAGTTCAAATCTGAAGAGGATATTGACTTGAAGCAAGACCCTATGGCGCTTCAGCGCTTGAAGGAAGCTGCTGAGAAAGCTAAGATTGAGCTTTCAAGTTCATCTTCTACTGAGATCAATCTTCCTTATATCACTGCGACCCAAACAGGCCCTAAGCACTTGGTAAGAAACCTTTCTAGAGCCAAATTCGAACAACTGTCTGAGACATTGGTGAAGCGTTCTATGGAGCCTTGCAAGAAGGCCTTGTCTGATGCAGGCATGTCTCCTTCAGAAATTGACGAAGTAATCTTGGTAGGTGGTTCTACAAGGATCCCTAAAATTCAGGAAGAAGTAGAGAAGTTCTTCGGTAAGAAGCCGTCTAAGGGTGTTAATCCTGATGAGGTAGTAGCCATTGGTGCTGCCATCCAAGGTGGTGTATTGACTGGTGAAGTGAAAGATGTATTGTTGCTAGATGTGACACCGCTTTCTTTAGGTATCGAAACCATGGGTGGAGTATTCACCAAATTGATCGAAGCCAACACTACCATTCCATCCAAGAAGTCTGAGACTTTCTCTACCGCAGCTGACAACCAACCTGCAGTGGATATTCATGTACTTCAAGGTGAAAGACCTTTGGCCAAGGATAACAGAAGTATCGGTAGATTCCAATTGAGCGACATTCCGCCAGCACCAAGAGGTGTGCCTCAAATCGAAGTAACTTTCGATATTGATGCGAACGGTATCCTTCACGTATCTGCCAAGGACAAGGGAACAGGTAAAGAGCAGAAAATCAAAATCGAAGCTTCTTCAGGACTTTCTGATGAGGAAATCGAAAGAATGAAAAAAGAGGCTGAAGCTAATGCTGCTTCTGATAAGGAGGAAAAAGAAAAAATCGAAAAGCTTAACCAAGCTGACAGTTTGATCTTCCAAACTGAGAAGCAGTTGAAAGAATTCGGTGATAAGCTTTCTGATGGAAATAAAACCAATATCAATGGAGCATTGGAGAAGTTGAAATCAGCTCACCAAGCCCAGGATTTGGCTGCCATCACTCCTGCTATTGAAGAACTTAACAAAGCATGGGAAGCGGCTTCTACAGAAATGTACAACGCTACTCAAGGAGCTGGTGCTGAAGGTGCTGCTGGAGCGGGAGCAGGTGCTTCTGCTGAAGCAGGTGCGGATGCTGGAGACAGTGTTTCTGATGTAGATTATGAAGAAGTAAACGAAGAAGATAAGAAATAATTTTCTTCGAGATCAATAAGTAAAAAGCATCTCGTGTACTCGGGGTGCTTTTTGTTTTTAATCCAAGTGAACTAACAATGCGGTTGACGGAAGACAATAAGCTTAGAAAGCTGGTAGTAGTAGGTGATCGGGTATTGATCAAACCTAAAGAGGCCACCGAGAAGACCTCAAGTGGTCTTTACCTTCCTCCTGGTGTCCAGGAAAAGGAAAAGGTACAGCAAGGCTATATCATAAAGGCCGGTCCAGGTTATCCCATTCCAATGCATGTGGAAGAAGATGAGCCTTGGAAAGAAAAAGAAGAGAACATTCGGTATGTGCCGCTCCAAGCGAAAGAAGGTGATTTAGCCATTTTCTTATTGAATGGAGCTCATGAAGTAATTTATGAGGGAGAGAAATTCTATATTGTCTCTCAAAATGCCATTTTGATGCTGGAAAGAGAAGAGGAGCTTTAATAGCTCCTTTTTTTTGTGCCTACTTTCAAAAAGGCATTGCTATAATTGGATTTTAGCCGAGTCTAAATTGTTTTAGGGGATGATTTTTTTTAACTTATCCAATACATTTTTAAGCCAATTACCCTATGAACAGACCCCGTAACCTCAAGCAATTAAAAAATGATGAAAAGATTTGGGATATAGCGATAATTGGAGGAGGTTCTTCAGGTTTAGGGGTAGCTCTGGACGCTTTGTCGAGAGGATTGAGTGTCGTGCTTTTTGAGCGATCCGACTTTGCTAAAGGCACTTCCAGTAGAAGTACTAAATTGGTTCATGGTGGTGTCAGGTATTTGGCCCAAGGGGATATTCTTTTGGTTTGGGAAGCGTTAAGGGAGAGAGGGCGGATTCTTAGAAACGCTCCCCACTTAGCCCATGTGCAACCTTTTGTCATTCCTATCTATTCTTATTTGGGGAAACTCAGGTATACTCTTGGGCTTAAGGTTTATGACTGGATGTCAGGTTGGTTGAGTCTTGGAGATTCTTATTTTATTTCAAAAGAAGAAACTATTGAGCGGTTACCTCAGATAAAGCAAGAGGGATTGCTTGGAGGGGTAGTGTATCATGATGGAGAGTTTGATGACGCCAGATTGGCTTTGGCAATTGCCCAGACTTGTGATGACTTAGGTGGGCTAATGTTGAATTACACTCCTGTGACTGCTCTGATGAAGGATGAAAATCAAAAAGTGGCTGGGCTTAAAGTAAGGGATGCTCTTGGCAAGAAAAACTATCAGGTGAAAGCTAAGATGGTGGTAAATGCGACAGGAGTATTTGCGGATAAAATTTTGAGGATGGATCAACCGGAAGTGGCAAAGATGATTCAACCGAGCCAAGGGGTTCATTTGGTCCTGTCCAATGAATTTTTAGGAGGAGCTGATGCGTTGATGATTCCAAAAACTTCTGATGGTCGTGTGCTTTTTGCCGTGCCTTGGAAAGGGAAGCTGGTGATGGGGACTACAGATACATTGAGAGAGAAGGCAAAACAGGAACCAGAAGCATTGTCTAGAGAGGTTTCTTTTATCCTAAATACAGCTGGCTTGTATTTGACCAAAAAACCAAGCAGAAAAGATATTTTAGCTGTTTATGCCGGATTGAGACCTTTGGCAGCCCCTAAAGAAGGAAAAGTCAAAACAAAAGAAATTTCCAGAAATCATAAGATTATCGTTGCTGATTCGGGTTTGGTGACCCTTACAGGTGGTAAATGGACCACGTTTAGGAAGATGGGAGAAGATACGGTCAATTATTTTCATAGAATAACTGGTGAAGAATTAAGGGTGAGTAAATCATGGGAAGTTAAAATACATGGTTATGGGGAGGTTATTCTGGAAGGCCATTGGAAAAAATATGGCAATGAAGCGGTCAAGATTCTCCAAATGATCAAGGATAATCCGGCTTATGCAAAGCTTCTTCACGCTGACTACCCTTATACTGCAGGGGAAGTGGTCTGGGCTGTAAGAGAGGAAATGGCCATGAAGGTGGAAGATGTGTTGTCCAGAAGAATAAGGATGTTGATTCTGGATACTAAGACTGCATTAGAAATGGCGCCATTGGTAGCCAAACTGATGGCCGAGGAATTGAAAGAAGATGATGTATGGATCAATAAGGAGTTGGTAGATTTTGAGAATATAGCTAAGAAGTATTTGATTAAAATATAAAACAATGACCCAAAATAACCAATTTATCATGGCGTTGGACCAAGGTACAACTAGCTCCAGGGCCATTCTTTTTGATAGGCAAGGTCAAATTGTCGCCTTGGCCCAAAAGGATTTCAAGCAGTATTTCCCTAAGTCAGGTTGGGTGGAGCACGACCCTGCTGAGATTTGGACCTCACAGGCCTCAGTCATCTTGGAGGTAATTGCCAAGGCAGAAATCGCTCCTAATCAGATCGCTGGAATCGGGATTACCAATCAAAGGGAGACAACTATTCTTTGGGACAGGGATACAGGAAAACCGCTGTATAAGGCGATAGTATGGCAGGATAGACGGACTTCGGCCTATTGTAATGAACTGAAAAGGAAGGGCTATTCTGAAAAAATAAGTAAGAAAACCGGGTTGATCATTGATGCCTATTTTTCCGCTACAAAGATTAAGTGGATTTTGGATCATGTGGATGGAGCACGTGAAAAGGCAGCAAAAGGTAAAATATGTTTTGGGACGGTCGATAGTTGGTTGATCTGGAAGTTGACAAAAGGAAAGGAACATATTACCGACATAACCAACGCAAGCAGAACCTTGCTTTTTAATATTCATGAAAAAGAATGGGACAAAGAACTGTTGGAGTTATTTGATATTCCTGAGTCCATATTACCAGAAGTAAAATCCTGCAGTGAGGTTTACTGTACCACTGCAGGAGATGTTTTGTCTTCCAAAATTCCGATAGCAGGTATAGCAGGAGACCAACAAGCGGCACTTTTTGGGCAATTATGTACCCGTCACGGTATGGCAAAGACCACATATGGAACAGGTTGTTTTTTGGTGATGAATACCGGTGAACAACCAGTTGCTTCAAACAACCAATTGCTCACGACCATTGCTTGGGAGGTCAACGGGAAGGTGAAATATGCTTTGGAAGGAAGTGTGTTTATCGGAGGAGCGGCCATTCAATGGTTGAGAGATGGAATAAAGGTTTTTCAACATGCTGAGCAAAGTGAGTCACTTGCTACCAGCGTGGAAGATAGTGGAGGGGTTTATTTTGTTCCTGCATTGACAGGCTTGGGAGCACCTTACTGGGACCAGGATGCCAGAGGAGCCTTCTTTGGAATTACTAGAGGGACTACTCAAGCCCATTTTGCAAGGGCGGGCCTGGAAGCAATAGCTTATCAGGTTTATGATGTCCTTAGTGCCATGGAAAAGGATGCTGGGGAGAAAACAAAGGAAATGAGAGTAGATGGAGGTGCTTCAGCCAATAATTTTTTGATGCAGTTTCAAGCTGATCTGATTCGAAGTGAGGTTAAGCGGCCACAGATAACCGAGACTACTGCTTTGGGGGCAGCTTACTTGGCTGGTTTAGCTGTAGGTTACTGGAAAGATGAGGCAGCCTTGGAGCAGCTATGGGAAGAAGACGCCAGTTTTGAACCCAAATTGGAGGAGGATATTGTCAAAGAGAAACTTCATTTTTGGCATAAGGCAGTTGAGAGAACCAAAGACTGGGAAGAAGAATGATTTTTTACACTTTCAGGAATACCTTATGAATATTTATTTAGCTGAATTTATAGGAACGACGCTGTTACTTACCATGGGATCAGGAGTTGTAGCCAATGTAGTGTTGAAGCAAACCAAGGGAAATAATAGTGGCTGGATGGTGATTACTACAGCCTGGGCCTTGGGCGTATTTATTGGTGTAGTTGTCGCGGGGCCATATAGCGGTGCCCATCTCAATCCCGCTGTGAGTGTCGGACTGGCTGTTGCTGGCTTATTTGATTGGGCATTAGTGCCGGGTTATATCACTGCGCAAGTATTGGGGGCGGCATTTGGAGCTAGTATTGCTTGGTTGATATACAAGGATCACTTTGATGCTACTGATGATCAAGGTTTGAAGTTTGCTCCTTTCGCAACTGTTCCTGCCATTAGAAACTATTCTTCGAATTTCCTTTCAGAAGTGGTGGGTACGTTTGTATTGATATTTGTGATTTTGTATTCCACTGGAGCCAATTTGGAAGATCCCAACAATACTCCAATTGGACTAGGTGCTTTAGGTGCTTTGCCTGTGGCTTTTTTGGTTTGGGTGATTGGCCTGTCACTTGGAGGTACTACTGGTTATGCAATTAACCCTGCGAGGGATTTAGGGCCTCGCTTGGCCCATCAAATTTTACCGATCAAAGGAAAGGGAGGAAGTGATTGGGCATACAGTTGGGTGCCCATTTTGGGGCCTTTGGTCGGGGCTTGTTTGGCTGCTGTTTTGTATTTATTTTTGGGCACAAACTAATTTTTGTCAAACCGAAAATGAATTTTTATCAAATGAGCAAATATTATTTTTTAGCGCTGGCTTTATTAGTGGCCTGCACTCAGGCTAAAGAAACAATTAAAAATGATGTAGAGACCATAGTTATCAATACTGAGGAAATTGAGGATAGTGTGGACATCTCCTCTATAATTAAAGAAATCCGTTTTGTTCCACTTGAAGACAAAGATGGTGATTATTTGAAGGGAGCGGATAGGGTTTTGATTACAAAGGATCATTATATCTTATTTGATCGATTTAATTCAGGTGAAGTCAAAGTCTATGATAGGCTGGGGAAGTTGGTCAAGCAAGTGGGTGAGAAAGGGCCGGGGCCATTAGAAGTACGGCAAATAAATGATTATTGGTTAAATGAAGAAGGCTGTTTGGAAATCTATGATTTCAACCTGAAAAAAATTGTGGTTTTTGATAAGGAATTTATTGCTGAGAGCTCTTTTAAGACCAAAGACCCTCTCATATTTCATAATGTTACTCAGTTAGTAGGAGATGATGGTGGTTATGTCGGGTTTAAAGCATACAGTGGCTTTAATGGTCCTTTTAATGATGTTTACTATAAAATTGGTTTTCTGGATAAGGATTTTAGTTTAAAAAATACTGCTTTGAGTTACCCTGCTGAGTTGGATTGGGCTTCGGTGACTGTTCCAATAAGTCCTTTTGCGCGATATAGGGATTCTATAAGGTTTTATCAAAATTTTGATCCCACTATTTATCATGTTCAATCTGCAGATACTTTGATAAAGCGTTTTGCTATAAAATACCAACCTAATCCAATGCCAGAGAATTGGGAGCAGGAGGTTATTTTACCAAATGGGGCATACTTTAAATCTAGGAAACATGATTTTGAAAAAGTTAAGTCTATTTTCAAAGGTAAATCAGGGTTTGCGGGGAGTTGGAAGGAGTCAAGTAAATATGCGGTCATTAATTCGTTTGATGAAAATTATGGACGTTTTCATTCGCTTTATTCTAAATCTGAAAATAAAGTGATAGCCAATGGAAGAGCCTTTATTGAAAATGAACGTTACCATATAGCATTACCCCCTATTCAGGTGGTAGATGAAGAAAAAGAAATGTTTGTGGGTGTTTGGCAAGGAGCTTTATTAAAGGAATATATCCTTATGGAAAACAGTCCGTTTCATGAAAAAATAAAAGATGTGGAAAGCTTTTACCTGATAGAGGTGACGTTTAAGTGAAACAAAAAAAGCGAACCAAATTTGGTTCGCTTTTTTCTTATCTTGATGCTTAGCTGATTAATCCAGGATTTTTTCAGCTAAAAGAATAATTTCATTATCTCTAACTTCCACTACACCGCCGTCTACTTCTAGAGATTGCTTGCCGTCATTGGTAGTGTAAGAAACGGTTCCTTTTGCCAGTGCAGATACAATAGGAGCGTGGTTTTTCAATACCTGAAAAGCACCTGAAGCGCCTGGGAAACTGGCTTCGGATACTTCCCCCTGAAATACCTTTTTGTCCGGTGTTATGATTTCTAAATGCATGTTGCTGCTAGTTTGGTTTAAAAAATCACAGGGAAAAGCAGACGAATAAGCTTTTACCCTGTGATTTGTTCCTCTATAAGGAAGAGGTGTTTAATTATTTAACTTCAGCGAGCATTTTCTCACCTTTGGCGATAGCATCATCGATGTTACCTACCAAGTTGAATGCTGCTTCAGGAAGGTGATCCAACTCACCGTCCATGATCATGGTGAAGCCTTTGATGGTATCTTTGATGTCTACAAGCACACCTTTAAGGCCTGTAAACTGTTCTGCAACGTGGAAAGGCTGAGACAAGAATCTTTGTACCCTTCTAGCTCTGTGTACAACTAACTTATCTTCTTCAGAAAGTTCTTCCATACCAAGGATGGCGATGATATCCTGAAGTTCTTTATAACGTTGAAGTAATTCTTTTACCCTAGTAGCACAGTCATAGTGCTCATCTCCCAAGATACCTGGCTCAAGGATTCTAGAAGTAGAGTCCAAAGGATCTACTGCTGGGTAGATACCTAGCTCGGCAATCTTACGGGAAAGTACTGTAGTGGCATCCAAGTGGGCGAAAGTAGTCGCAGGAGCCGGATCAGTCAAGTCATCCGCAGGTACGTAAACGGCTTGTACGGAAGTAATGGAACCGTGCTTGGTAGAGGTAATTCTCTCTTGCATGGCACCCATTTCTGTTGCTAGTGTAGGTTGGTAACCTACCGCTGAAGGCATACGTCCCAAAAGGGCGGATACTTCAGAACCAGCTTGGGTAAATCGGAAGATGTTATCGATAAAGAATAGGATATCTTTACCAGCGCCATCACCTTCACCATCACGGTAATATTCAGCTAGCGTAAGACCTGTCAAGGCTACCCGAGCACGAGCACCAGGAGGTTCGTTCATCTGACCGAACACAAATGTTGCCTTAGAATCTTTAAGTTTTTCAATATCTACTTTGGAAAGATCCCATCCACCTTCATTTTCAAGAGACTCAACGAAATCATCACCGTAAGTTACGATACCAGACTCGATCATTTCTCTCAAAAGGTCATTTCCTTCACGGGTTCTTTCACCAACACCAGCAAATACAGATAGACCTGAATAAGCTTTGGCGATGTTGTTGATCAATTCCTGGATCAATACGGTTTTACCTACACCGGCACCACCGAAAAGACCAATTTTACCACCTTTGGCATACGGCTCGATCAAGTCGATAACTTTAATACCTGTGTAAAGCACTTCAGTGGAAGTAGACAAGTCTTCAAATTTAGGAGCATGTCTGTGGATAGGAAGTCGATTAGCAGAATCTACTTTAGGTAGACCATCGATTGGTTCTCCAACCACATTGAACAAACGCCCTTTGATACCTTCACCAGTTGGAACAGAAATAGGAGCGCCCATATCGACAGCTGCCATACCTCTTACCAATCCTTCTGAGGAATCCATTGCGATAGTTCTCACACGGTCTTCACCGAGGTGTTGTTGAACTTCCAATACTACTTTTTGACCATTCTCCTTGGTGATTTCGAGTGCGTCCAGGATATTCGGTAGTTTTCCCCCTTCGAACGAGATGTCCACTACGGGGCCAATTACCTGAGTTATCTTACCAGTATTCGCCATTTTTGTGTATTAATGTAAAAGGAATTAATGCAAATCTATTATTCGACTGCAAAATTAACTAATAATGGTTAATACCAAAGGATGTTTTAAAAATTAATCCACTTTAGGTCAATTTTTTATAAGTTGCATTTCTGATGGGCAGATTGGAAGAGGCCTTTTTTCGAGAGGTAAATTTTGGAAAGTTGTTTTATAACTAAATTTTTGCAATTTGTTATCATTGCTGTTGGAATTAAAAATACCTCCTTGCCCGTACAAACCTTGGGTTCCAGTAAGTAGAGAAGAGATTGTCTTCCGTTACTCCCAAAGAAGATGAAGAGTGAATAAACTGGATGCTGCGCCTGCCCGTGTCCGTCACAATTCCCGCATGAGTCACTTTGTTCCTTTTCTTTCCGGTAGCAAAGAAAACCACATCTCCTATTTCCAATTTTTTTATTGATACCTTTTTTCCAGTTTTGCTCTGCTCGCTAGAGGTTCTTGGGAGACTTATTCCAACACTATTGAATGACAAATAAAGCAGAGCGGAACAATCCATGCCTGATCGGGTGGCGCCACCGTATCGGTAAGGAGTGCCTCGATATGATTTAGCGGTTTGGACAACAGTATTTACATTGCGGCGGTAGGCTTTTTTTGAAGCGGAGCAGGAACTGAAAAAAATCAAAATGAGTAGTGAAGGTACTAGAAGAATTGTGCGCTTAGCTTTGAGGCGTGTTGGTAGAGTCATTGGTTTGGTGAATCGTTTTTCAATTATACTGAAGTATCTTGATCTAAGCAATATTAGCCTAATGACTTGAAAGCCGAAATTAACCTTGAAAAAGAAAAAATATTCATGGTCTGAAACTTGAAGTTAACAGAGATGGTTAATAGTTTTATACTTTAGTGAAAAACATGAAGTTGGAAACTCCTTGATAACAAGATGATTAAAGAAGATTTTAAAAAATTGCCTCTGCATAAAAAGATCAATAAGCTCTACACCGAAGGAACCTTTGTGGTGGGGATTAGGTATTATGCGCACAAGGTGAATTTATATCTTCTTGACAATGAATACGTGGAAGTTTTTTATAACCATAAATTGGATAAGATCGACAAAATAGATTTTCTAAACCATGAACATACCAGGATGAAGTTCTATTTGGATCAGATCAATTTGAAGCTATAGCCTTTTCAATTCAGGAGCAACAGCTCATTGTGTATCTTTAGGACTTGTGGTATCAGTTGTTGGTTTTCCGTATTCTTAATTATAAAGTCCGCCAAATTATTTTTATCGGTATCTGGCAATTGTCGATCAATAATCGCATTGATTTGCTCCTCTGAACGCTGTGGATCTCGCATGAGAACCCGACTAACACGAAGCTTTACAGGAGCGCTTACATTGATGATTTTATTTAGTTCTTTATAAGAACCTGTTTCAAAAAGAAGGGCAGCTTCCTTGAGTACATATGGTGTATTTTGTTTAGATGCCCAGAATTCGAAATCTGATTTGACCGCAGGGTGGACCAAACTATTGATTTTTTTTGTCTTCTGTTCGTCAGAAAAGACCTCATTGGCCAAATAGAGTTTGTTCAAACTTCCGTCAGGGAGAAAGGCTTCTTTACCGAAAGTGTCTTGTATTTCTTTTCTTAAGGTTTCATTATGCGCCATAAGCCACTTTGCCCGATCATCAGCCGAGTAAACGGGGATTCCTAAAACGGAAAAAATTTTAGCAGCAGTAGATTTTCCTGCGCCAATACCTCCGGTAATGCCAATCAATAATGGTTTTTGATCAGTCATAGCTTAATTTAAAAGTATTTGGTTCAATTTCTACCGACTTGATATAATCCGGTAAGTTCAACACTTCTATGGTAACAGTGCTATCCTCTTTATTTCGGTGTCTATAATTGAGGATTCCTTCAAACTCAACGTTCCTAAGCTCAGAAACCTTTCTTTCGTCTACTCTATAGTTCATGAGAACGGATGAAACATCCCTGGAAAGGGTGACATTTTTTGGGAAATTTTCCTCTCTTATTTTCAGTCTTTTATTGCCTTCAAGAAATGCCACGACATCAAAAGTCACTTGAATGTTTTTAGGAGAAAATTCAATGAATGGTTGTAAATCCTCAGGCATGTCAATGGAGATTGACTGGTTAAAGCTTTGTTGAATTCCTGTTTCATTCAATGCTAAGACTAAAGAGTCTCCTAAGGCATCTATTTTAGATTCAGGCCCTTTTACATGGACTGATATGGGTTCAATGGTGATTTCACTGGCATATTCATGATGAGGAGCAAGTTCCAAAGTTGATGTGTCGATTTTGACAATTAGATCGCTTTCGATGATTTTGTCAAAGTCAAATTTCAAGGTGTCTGTTAGAATTGCTGAAAGGTTGGTTGGAGCTAAGATTTCTCCCAGACTTCTTCTGTATTCGGAAGAAAGCAAATAGTCCTGGTTATCAGGATTGGAAAGCTCTATAGCAAATGGATTTACATTGAAATTGAAATATTTCCTGAAAAGGTCCCAACCATTGCCATTGATTTCAATTTTGATTTCAGATGGCAGTTCTTTGACTGCCATGTATTCTTCAGCATTGTACTGGAATTCAATGGGGTAGCTGACTACTGTGGAATAGTTGTCTTTGTTCAAAGCATTCAAAACCCAAAAAGTGGTGGCTGCTATTACGCAGAGGGCCACCACTTTGATGTCAGATGCTTTCTTTTTTTGAAGCTTCCCGAAGTATTTTTGAAATCTACTCAAGATCTCAGCTTATTTAGTTTCGTTGACTTTTTTTGAGAATTCAGCGGATACGGCTGATTTTTCAACTTTGATTTTAAAACCTCTGTCCAATTCTAGGATGACAGTGTCTCCTTCAATGCTGCTCACTTTAGCGTGAATTCCACCGATGGTTACTACTTGATCTCCTTTTTTAATGGAATCGATAAAGTTTTTGGCGTCTTTTTGCTTTTTCTGCTGTGGTCTGATCATGAAGAAATACATGATCAAAATGATGCCGCCAAAAAGAAATATCTGTCCATAAATGCCGCTTCCTCCGGCACCTTGCGCTTGTAATAATATTGTACTTATCATGATTACTTTTTCACCGGGCCAACGGTTTTGCTGGCTGTGGTATTTGTATTAACGGTTCCTTTTAATTTTAATCTGGTCACACTTGGAGAAGTGTTGGCTGTGATGGTTACTGTAGGGCTTTGGGCTCCTGCTTTTCCAGCAGAGTTAAAGCTTACTTTTACATGACCTTCTTCTCCTGGCTTGATAGGTTCCTTGGTCCAGTCTGGAGTGGTACATCCACAAGAGGCCTGGATATTGGAAATGACCAGTGGTGATTTGCCGTCATTTTTGAACTTGAATATGTGTTCTACGACTTTTCCCTGGTTGATGGTGCCGAAGTCATATTCCATTTCATCAAACTTAAAGCTGCCTAAGGTAGAAGGATCGATTTTGGCTACGCTTTGCACATTGCTGGGCTTTGCCATGGCGCTATTTTGATCTTCTTCCAGTTTGGCAATTTTTTGTTCTAGTTCTGCTATTTTCTCTTTGTTTTTTGTTTCACAACTTGATACAAAAAGAGAACCTGCAAGGAAGATTGCAGGCAAGAATAAATATTTCATACTGGATAAACGCTTAGTTTTTTTCTTTATTGATTTGGTCAATGAGCTTATTCACATCACTAAGTAGGTTTTCAGCTTTGTCCTTAGCTTCTGAGATTACTTTTTTACCTTCAGACTTGGCTTCATTTATCGGAAGGTCTTTGCCTTCCATAAGGTCTTTGATTATATCCTCAAGTTCTGCTTTGTATTTTGATAATTGGTAAGAAAGTTTGTCTCTAGTGTTATTTCCTGAGTCAGGTGCAAATAAAACCCCCAATGCAGCACCTACGCCCGCACCGAGTACAAAAGCTAAAATAGAATTACTTTGTTTGCTCATAATAAAATAATATTTACTTGTTATCTAAAAGGCCACGTCCACTTTTACGGATTTTTCCTTGATCGGTTAGCTCCTTCGCCAAAACATCCAATAACCCGTTTACAAACTGCTTGCTTTTTGGGGTACTGTAAGTTTTAGAAATATCAATATACTCATTGATCGTCACTTTCACAGGGATACTTGGGAAAAACGACATCTCTGTGATAGCCATTGAGATAATGATTTTATCCGTCGAGGCAACTCGCTCAATGTCCCAGTTTTTGGTTTTTTCCGCAATTAACGCTCTGTTTTCCTCGTCATTTTCGATAGTCAAGTTAAAGATATTTTGGAAAAATTCCTTATCCTCTTCCCAGTTTATAGCGATCTCTGGAAGGGCGTATTCTTCACCTTCTTCACCTTCGTCAATGTTTTTCAGGACCTTAATGGCCAAACTTCGCACTACCGCTTTGTTTTCAGTCCAGTTCAGGTCTTTTTCAGAGAAATAACTAAGTATAGCTTCTGTTTTGAAAATGATTTTTTTTATGAGGTCCTGGAGAATATCCAAGTCGTCTTCCTTAGAAGGTTCACTAAGTTTGATATATTCTTGATATTTGTCCCACGGTTTGACATATTCTCTAAACCACTCTTGAATCTCCAATTCCAGCTCTTCAACATCTGCCTGTTGACGGATTGTTTCGCTGGTAAAAGCAGGGTCGTTTTTAAGGAAGTCAAGGATTTTGTTTTCTGCCAAATTGAGCTCTCCGGAAAAGGCAGAAACGTGTTCTTGGTTTAGTTTTCTTTTTCGCTCGTATTCATTTTTGACATGATTGCTAAAACCGATAAGGATTTGAATCACATTAAGGTACAGCTGAGGGATGTTTTCGGCCGCACTCACCATATTTTTCCTGAGGAATTCAAGGTCTTTTTGGTTGTTATGGTGGTACAGGTTGACGGCTTTGATGGCTTCAGACTTGATTTTTGTGCCATGTTCACCAGAAGCAATCAGTGATTTGTTGTTCAGGTTTTCGGAAAAAAGAGCAATAGTAGTTTCAGCATCTTTTTTTAGCTGCGGTTTATCTTGAACCTCCATGCTGTTTAGGTCTGGCATAAATGCTTCCCTTACATAATCTTTGGCTAAATTTAGATTAGATGCCTTGCATTGCTCGTAAGCATATAGGTTTTGGAAGGCCTTAACTCTAAGTATTCTTCTGTTTAACATTACCTGAATATAAAGAACGTAAATTGATGATTAAGACTAAGCTAGGGGCTATGAAATACCTCCGCGCTTATCTCAGGCAAAGGTAGAAAATAAAAAGACCAAATGCACGGAATTTATCATTCATTGCATTTGGTCTTAATGAAAACGTATTGAGTAAAGCTTAGTAGGTTGATTTTACCTTACTAATGCTTTGGATTCTGTTCCATGCCATTTCGATGGCTGCTTGCTGAGATGGGATTTGCTCTTTCTCTGACTTGTTTAAGATAGCATAACAAGTGTCATAGATTTTCTCAGCTTGCTGATAAGCTAGTTCCCTGTTGTATCCGCCTAAGTATTCAGCGTACACGTTGATTAATCCACCAGCGTTGATCAGGAAATCAGGCGCATAAACGATCCCTCTATCCAAAAGAATCTGACCATGTTTTTCTTCGTTTTCAAGCTGGTTATTTGCTGCACCAGAGATTACTTGACATTTTAGTCTGCTCAAAGTATCGTCATTTACTGTGGCACCAAGAGCACAAGGAGCGTAGATGTCCATATCTACATCATAGATTTCATCAGGTGCTACCACTATAGCTCCGGTATTTTGGGCTACATCCTTCAATCTGTCTTCAAAGATATCAGTAATGTAAACTTTGGCTCCCTCTTTTACCAAATGATCGATAAGGTGTCTTCCAACCTGACCGATTCCTTGAACAGCGATTTTCTTTCCGTTCAATGAGTCAGTTCCATAGGCTTTTTTAGTAGCTGCTTTCATGCCTAAATAGGCACCATAAGCAGTTACAGGAGAAGGGTCTCCACCACCACCTTTGATTTCAGGAAGTCCGGTTACATGAGAAGTCTCCATGGCGATATACTCCATGTCGCTCGTCTTCATGTTGACATCTTCAGCAGTAATGTATTTTCCGCCCAAGCTTTGAACAAACTTACCAAATCTTCTAAGGAAAGCTTCGTTTTTAAGTTTTGGGTCGCCAATAATCACCGCTTTACCGCCTCCCAAGTTAAGTCCTGTAATGGCTGCTTTGAAGGTCATGCCTCTGGAAAGTCTCAATACGTCGGTAATGGCTTCCTGCTCGGAAGTGTAATTCCACATCCTGGTACCGCCCAATGCCGGGCCCAAAACAGTGTTGTGGATACCGATGATTGCTTTTAGACCCGTGGCTTCATCATAGCAGATGACCAATTGTTCGTGTCCCAAAGAAGTGATTTGTCCATATATGGATGCTTCTTTGATTTTTTCCTCCGTTTTAACCTCTATCATATGAACTTTGATGTTTAGATTATGTTATATTTGGGTATATCTTTAGGTTTGGGGAAGTATTTAGAATTTAATACTCTTTTAGTCCCCTGTAAAGCTACATAAAAGATTATTGTAAAACAAAACAAGGTATTTTAAAGTTTTTATTTCGTGAGCTCACTCTGGAGACTGAATAAGTATTTGTATAAATATAAGGGATATCTCCTTTTAGGAATTCTCTTTACGATCATTTCCAACATTTTTGTGATGATTCCAGCACAGCTGGTGAGAATTGCTATCGATTACGTGGTGGAAAGCTTTAGCTTCTATCAAATGTTTGAGCAAGGCGGCGGGGCTGAAGACATCCGAAGTGCTTTCCTGGATTTTATTTTTGTATTTGGAGCCCTTATTCTGGCTATGGCTTTTTTAAGAGGTTTTTTCCTTTTCCTGATCAGACAGACCATAATTGTCATGTCAAGGTTGATAGAGTATGATCTTAAAAATGAGATTTTCGAGCACTATCAAAAGTTACCGCTAAGTTTCTATAGGAAAAACAGTACAGGTGATCTGATGGCAAGGATTACTGAGGATGTGAGCAGGGTAAGAATGTATTTTGGACCTGCATTGATGTATGGGATTAACTTGATAGTGCTATTCCCTTTGGTGATTGGCTATATGTTGACGGTAAATGTGCCTTTGACGATTTACTCTTTACTGCCTTTGCCAGTTCTGTCCATTAGTATTTATGTGGTAAACAATATGATCAATGAGCGCTCAGAAAAGATTCAGCGGAGTCTGTCTGGGCTGAGTACTTTTGTTCAAGAGTCTTTTTCCGGTATTCGGGTTTTAAAGGCTTTTGTGAGGGAAGAAGATAGTAGCCAAAATTTTGAAACGGTCAGTGAGGAGTACAAAGATAAATCTATCAGCCTTACCAAGGTTCAATCTTTGTTTTTTCCACTTATCATGGGCTTGATTGGTGTGAGTACCATCATTACAGTATATGTGGGAGGAAATCAGGTTATAGAAGGAGCAATAGGTTATGGGGTGATCGCCGAGTTTATTTTATATGTGAATATGCTTACTTGGCCGGTAACTTCATTGGGTTGGGTAACCAGTATCATCCAAAGGGCTGCAGCTTCACAGACTAGAATCAACGAGTTTTTGGATGAGGAAAATCATATTCAAAGTGAAGAGCACCTTACCTTAGAGGTAGAAGGTGCCATTTCTTTTAATCATTTGTCTTTTGTATATCCAGATTCAGGGATTCAAGCGATCAAGGATATTAGTTTCAGTATTGCACCTGGAGAATCTCTCGCCATTATTGGGACTACAGGTTCAGGAAAGTCCACTTTGGCGAATTTGTTAATGCGCATGTATGATAGTACTTCTGGGGATATTTTGATCGATGGAAAAAACATTAAAGCTTATGATATTTCTCACCTGAGAAAGAATATAGGTTACGTTCCACAAGATGTCTTTCTTTTTAGTGATACCATTACCAATAATATTGGTTTTGGTTTGGATAAAATACCGCAAGAGGTGGTAGAGCAAGCAGCCAAAGATGCAGATGTTTATCAAAATATTATAGACTTCCCCAAAGGCTTTAACACCAAACTTGGGGAAAGAGGGATTACATTGAGTGGTGGACAAAAGCAAAGAGTGTCCATTGCCAGGGCGATCGCTAAGGATCCAGCAATTTTATTACTGGATGATTGCCTTTCTGCCGTGGATACCAAAACTGAAAATGTAATTCTCAATGCCCTAAAAGGGATAATGGAAGGAAGGACCTCCATCATTATTTCTCACAGGGTTTCATCGGCGAAACTGGCTGATAAAATCATCGTTTTGGATGATGGACATTTGGTGGAAGAAGGTTCTCATGAAGTCCTAATGGCACAAAAAGGTGTTTATGCTGAACTTTATGAAAAGCAGACATCAGGGGAAGCAATGGAAGAATAAGTTACCAGTTGGTGTTGTAATCAGGCCTTTGGCGACTGTCTTTTATTTTTCCTCCTCCAAATTGGATACCTAGCCCTATGCTAAAAAAGTTGCTGATGTCACTGCCAGTGATGTGGTAAGTGGCGTTCATTCTGAATTTTCCCGACACAACACCAATTCTGGGAGCAAAACCAAAATTGACCGCGTTGCTTTGTCTGTTGATGATGGTGCCATCATCAGAGTCAACGATCTCGTAATCACTTCTTCGGTACATTCCTGTGGTCAATCCTACAAAAGGCCGGGTGTTTTCTCTTCCAAATTGATATTCAGAAGTGAAAGAAAGGTTACTAATGGCTTGGGCCTTAAAAATGGCTTCTTGATGATTGAATAGTGACTCTCCTTCTCCTAGTATATTGCTGGCAAGCTGTATCCCAAGATGAATATGATCATTTATACCGTATCTTGGTTCTACAAAAAAGCCTCCACCAGTAGTTAATTCAGATGTGGTAGGAAAAGTTAAATTGATTCCCACATCTACCTTAAATGGTTTATAAACTTTTTCAACTCCAACTTTCTGCGCATAAAGCAGTGTGAATGTCGAAAAGAGGCAAATCGATAGGAGTATGAGTTTTTTCATCTATGATTAATATCAAATGAAACCATTTATATAGGGTTGAATCAATTGAGAATTGGTGTAACTCGCTTTTGATCAGTCCGAAATATAATGTATTATCTTCAGAGTGATGTAAATCTCTTGTCAATTTTTTAGAATAATGATATTTCGAGTTAAAAGTATGATCACAAAAAAAAGTGTCCGATCACCGTCGGACACTTTTCTGTTTTTAGCTATTTGATTTATATGTTTAGCTTCCGCACATTTCACAATCGTCCGGATTGTCCAATGAACATGCAATTGCATCTTGATTGTGGGATTTGGACTGATCAGCATTTGGCTGTGTTGGTTGTGGTGTGCTATTCAAGTTTGACTTGTCCACAGTGAACTGGATGGCACTAGTGGCAGCTTTGGATCTCAAATAATACATTCCGGTCTTAAGTCCTTTTTTCCAAGCATAGAAGTGCATGGATGTCAATTTGCCGAAGTTAGGTTCTTGCATGAAGACGTTCATGCTTTGAGACTGACAAATGTAAGCACCTCGATCAGCAGCCATATTGATGACCACTTTTTGAGAGATTTCCCAAACTGTTTTATAAAGGTCTTTGATGTTTTGAGGAACTTCAGGCATTGCTTGGACAGAGCCATTAGCGGCAATGAGTCGGTTCTTCATATTATCATTCCATAAGCCTAATCTGATCAAATCTTTCATCAGGTGTTTGTTGACCACAACGAATTCACCTGAAAGTGTTCTTCTGGTGTAAATGTTTGAAGTGTATGGCTCAAAGCACTCATTGTTTCCAAGGATTTGAGAAGTGGAAGCTGTAGGCATTGGTGCAACCAAAAGAGAGTTTCTTACACCGTATTTGGCTACTCTTGCTTTTAGGTCGTCCCAGTTCCATCTGCCGGATTTAGGCGTTACTCCCCAAAGGTCAAATTGGAATTTGCCTTCAGAAACAGGAGAACCTTCATAGGTTTCGTAAGTGCCATGTACTTTTGCCAGTTCCATAGAAGTTTCCATGGCTGCGAAGTAAATGGTCTCGAATATATCTTCGTTTAAGCCTTGGGCTTCTTCAGAGTCAAAAGGCATTCTCAACATGATGAAGGCATCGGCAAGTCCTTGAACACCGATTCCAATTGGACGGTGTCTGAAGTTGGATCTTCTTGCTTCTTCTACTGGGTAGTAATTGATATCAATTACCTTGTTAAGGTTCTTGGTGGCCACCTTGGTGATTTCGTAGAGCTTTTGGTGGTCAAAAGACTTTTTGCCCTGGCTATCTGTTTTGATAAATTTAGGCAATGCGATAGAGGCCAAGTTACAAACCGCTACTTCATCAGGAGAAGTGTACTCCATGATTTCTGTACACAGGTTGGAAGACTTGATGGTTCCCAAGTTCTTTTGGTTTGACTTGCTATTGGCAGCATCCTTATATAACATGTAAGGTGTACCTGTTTCTATTTGAGATTCCAAAACCTCAAACCAAAGTTCTTGCGCTTTTACAGTTTCTCTGGCGCGGCCTTCTTTCTCGTATTTTTCGTAAAGTTTTTCAAATTCTTCCCCGTAGCATTCAGATAGTCCAGGAGCTTCGTTTGGACAGAACAAAGACCATTCTTCGTTTGCCTCAACTCTCTTCATGAAAAGGTCAGATATCCAAAGTGCGTAGAAAAGGTCACGGGCTCTCATCTCTTCTTTACCGTGGTTTTTCTTCAATTCCAAGAAATCCTTGATATCCGCATGCCATGGTTCCAAGTAAATCGCAAAGCTTCCTTTTCTCTTACCACCACCTTGGTCAACATAACGTGCTGTCATGTCGAAGTTTCTCAGCATCGGAACGATACCGTTGGATACACCGTTTGTGCCACGGATGTAAGAGCCTTTTGCCCTGACATTATGAATAGCAAGACCAATACCTCCAGCAGACTGGGAGATCTTGGCACATTGTTTCAAGGTGTCATAAATTCCATCGATACTATCGTCTTTCATGCTTAGCAAGAAGCAAGAGGATAATTGAGGTTTTGGTGTACCGGCATTAAAGAGTGTAGGTGTAGCATGTGTAAACCATTTCTCTGAAAGCAAGGTGTAAGTTTCAATTGCTGCATCAATATCTTCCTTATGGATACCGATGGCCACTCTCATCAACATGTGCTGAGGTCTTTCTACAACCTTATCGTCCAGTTTGATCAGGTAACTTTTCTCTAAAGTCTTATAACCGAAGAAATCGTAGTTGAAGTCCCTGCTGTAATCAATTACTTCATCCAATCTAGCGGCATATTTTTTAACAATCCCATAAACGTCAGGAGCGATTAAAGCCGCGTTTTCACCGGTTTTAGGGTTGACATAGGTATACAGTCTTTTCATGGTATTAGAAAAAGACTGACTAGTGGTTTTGTGCAGGTTGGAGATGGCAATCCTCGCTGCTAGAATTGCATATTCAGGGTGCTTCACTGTAAGGGAAGCACAGACCTCTGCAGCAAGGTTGTCAAGCTCAGAAGTGGTAACTCCGTCATAAAGTCCATCGATCACCTTTTTGGCGACTTCAATCGGCTGAATGTAGCGGGAGTCCAATCCGTCACAAAGGTTTTCTATTCTTGTGGTAATTTTATCGAATCTAACTGATTCTCTTCTACCGTCTCTTTTAATTACTAACATGCTAACTTGGGGATTTAGGGAGTGAAAAAAGAATTAAAAGTCCTCTTCTATGGAAAACTTAGAAGAATCAGAAGCGTCTTTACCTTTCATGACACCTGCCTTCTGATAATCACCAACACGCTTCTCGAAGAAATTGGTTTTTCCTTGAAGGGAAATCATGTCCATAAAATCAAACGGATTGGTGCTGTTCCAAACCTTTTCACAGCCCAACTCTACCAATAGCCTGTCGGCCACAAACTCGATATATTGACACATCAAATCCGCATTCATTCCTATCAACCTTACTGGAAGGGCATCAGTAACGAATTCCTTTTCTATAGCTACAGCATCTTGAATAATTTCAGATACAGTTTCTTTAGGAAGGGGATTGTTGATGTGGTTAGTGTATAAATGACATGCAAAGTCGCAATGCAATCCTTCGTCTCTTGAGATCAACTCATTGGAGAAGGTAAGACCCGGCATCAAGCCTCTTTTCTTTAGCCAGAAGATAGAACAGAAGGATCCAGAGAAGAAAATTCCTTCCACTGCTGCAAATGCAATCAAGCGCTCTTGGAAATTCCCTTTGTCAATCCACCTTAAAGCCCATTCTGCTTTCTTCTTTACGCAGTCCAAGTGTTCGATTGCATTGAACAAACGGTCTCTTTCACCAGCATCCTTGATATAGGTATCGATAAGCAAGCTGTAAGTTTCAGAATGGATGTTTTCCATGGCAATTTGGAAGCCATAGAAGAACTTTGCTTCTGTATATTGTACTTCAGCGACAAAGTGTTCGGCCAGGTTTTCGTTTACTATGCCATCACTTGCAGCAAAGAAGGCTAAGACATGTGAAATAAAATGACGTTCATCTGCAGTCATGTTTTTCCAGTCTTTTGGATCCTGGCTAAGATCAATTTCTTCAGCTGTCCAGAAACTTGCTTCAGCTTTTTTGTAAAAATCCCAAATGTCGTCGTGCTGGATTGGGAACAATACAAATCTACTACTATCTCCTTGTGCTAATATGGGTTCCGGTTTTTGCATCACAATAAGTCAGTTATATTTATCTAAGTTTTTTATCCTTATAAGTAGTTGGCTTACACAATTTTCACTTTCATTGCTATAAATGTCCTGAAAAAAGACATTTTTTCGTAGAGCCTTACAACAAATATGACCAAGAATTTTTAAAAATAAAACCTCGATCATGGTGTAGTGTTTTAGTTTTTGACTTTTAGTCAAATTAGTTATAAATTATTAAAATTCAATGAAGTATATATGTTAATTTAAAGTTAACATTCTATTAAAACGCTTCAAAATGGGCTGTAGGACTACTTCAAAAAAAAATAAAAAAAAATTGACCAACTAAAATTTAATCAAAAACTGACTTTGGGTCAAATTTTACTGTCTGGTATAATTTACTGCTATTCAGTTGATTGAGTTGTTTTTGACTCCGTAATAAAACAACTGACTGATTTTCAAATCCTAAAAATAAGCAAGAAATATTAAGAGAATTTTAAGAAAAAGATATCGTTTGATTCTCTTGTAAGTTGGTGAAAATTTATGTAGACCCACAAGTTTTGGGATCATGACGGTCTTAATATAAAAGAGTGATATGAATGTTTGCTGTTTATGGTGATTTGAGCATTATTTCTAATGCCTATTGAATCAATAAGTATTAATGAAATAAAAGGAAATCAGCAAATTGGAAAGATTTTAATGGAGACAACTGAAATAGTAAATGGATATTCCAAAATAAATGATTTCAATGATGACATTCCTGAGCAGTGGACTAGATTCATCTTTTATTTTGCTTAATTTTGTGTCAGTTATTGATTGAGCTATAGCTATGATAAGCAGTTGCTAGTGAAGGTTTTTTATAAAAAACTAGGTCATGTTTTTTACTTATGGAAAACATCCGTATATTTGCACCTCAATTTTGATAAAAAGTTCTTAGTATGTACGCAATAGTTAACATAGCAGGAAAGCAGTTCAAAGTAACTAAAGATCAATTTGTCTATGCACCAAAGTTGCAAGGCGATGTTGACGCTTCCGTTGAATTCGATGAGGTATTGTTGGCAGATGACAACGGTACAGTATCGGTAGGTGCCCCTACATTGGCTGGCGCCAAGGTGACAGGAAAAATTCTTGATCATGTAAAAGGTGACAAAGTAATCGTCTTCAAAAAGAAAAGAAGAAAAGGTTACAAAAAGAAAAACGGTCACAGACAAGAATTCACTAAATTACTTATTGAAAACATTACACTATAAGGTTGTCTTAGGATAGCCCTAAAACATTAAAAGTTATGGCTCACAAGAAAGGTGTCGGTAGTTCTAAAAACGGTAGAGAATCTCATAGTAAACGACTTGGCGTGAAGAAATTCGGTGGCGAGTCTGTAATTGCTGGAAATATCATCGTTAGACAAAGAGGAACCAAGCATCACGCTGGAGTAAATGTAAAAGTGGGTAAAGACCACACACTATTTGCTGTAGCTGATGGTAAAGTAGAATTTAAGAAAAAGCACGATGGTAAATCTTATGTAAGCGTTATTCCTGCAGAAGCATAAGATTTTATTAGCGAAAAGCATTAGAATATAAGCTACTCCTGAAAAGGGGTAGCTTTTTTTGTTTATCACCTGAAATGATACATTTTTTGTTGAATACGTGCGGCTCTTACTGTAAAGTAATTGAATTGATAATTTAATCACATTTATTTTTTAAGGTCAATTTACGAGGTTATCTCACTTATGTGTTTTTTGATGACAAAAAGGTACCGAATCATTGCATCTGTTTTTTTATTTATATTTTCAAGTGAATTATACCAGTGTTCAGGGCTTTTTATTTTATCTATTTATGATCTATATTATTCCTGCTTTAAAGTTTATTTTTAATGAGAACGATCTTTCCAGCGGCGATAATCCAACATACAACCGAGTATTACCAAAGTACTATTTCTGTCAAGTCTAAAGTGATCTACATTAGTTTATTGCTTGGCATTATAGCTATTTTGGCAAGCCTCCCTTTCATCTTTGTAGATGTGTCTGTAAGTGCAAGGGGCAGGTTCCAAACTTCATTGGGAAGGAATGAAATTTATGCGCCAGTCTCTGGGAGGGTTTCTGCTTTGGCTATTGTCGAAAATGGCTCGGTTAATAAAGGTGATGTTTTGGCAGAGATCAAATCAGACCAAGTAGATTTGGAAATTGATGGGCTGGATAATCGAAGGACGATGGTTCAGAGTTTTATTGCTGATTTGCGCAAGCTCATGAAACTAACACCGTATAGCGTGGATGAATTTTTAGGGAGAAGCCTGAATTCAAAATATTATCAAGCGGCCTTTTTTGAATATGTATCAGAGATACAGCAATTGCAAACTGTATTGGAAAAGGAGAAGAGGGATGTCAAACGTTCAAAAGTGCTTTATGACAGTAAGGCCATTTCAGCCTCCCAATATGAAGAAGTAAGGGCCAAATTTGAACAGGCTCTCTCAGATCTGGACATCTACCAAAGTAAAAAGATGTCCGCGTGGGAGCAAGAGCTAAGTGATTATCAAAATGAGTGGGAGCAGCTGGTCAATGATAAGAAACTGCTTAGAGATAGGCTCCATCAGTATAAGATTGTGGCTGGCGTGTCTGGGACTATCATCAATTTTGAGAATATCAAAACTGGAGATTTTGTGTTTGCAAACCAAAAAATAGCCGAAATATCTCCTGACAGCACTTTAAAGGCTGTTGCTTTTTTGCCTCCTTCTGATATTGCTTTCGTCAAGCCGGGACAGAAGGTATATTTTCAAGTGGATGCCTATGATTATAATCAATGGGGATTGTTGGAAGGAAAAGTGGAGCAAGTGTCAAAGGATATCAATATGATCAGCGAGGACCAAGTGGCTTTTCGGGTTATTTGCAATATCGAAGAGGAAGCATTGTATTTGAAAAGCGGAGTGAAAGGTGATATGAAACGGGGGATGACATTCAATGGTCGTTTTTTGGTAACTGAAAGAAGTTTGTATCAGCTATTGTATGATAAAGTGGACGATTGGTTGAACCCTTCTATGTAGCGCGTTAACACGAGTTGAATGAATATTAAAATCAAACAGCGAGATATCACAGATTGTGGAGCAGCTTGCCTTGCTTCCGTAGCGAGGCATTATAGGTTAAAAATGCCCATTTCGAAAATCCGGCAGTTGGCCTCTACAGATCAAAAGGGGACTAATGTGCTGGGCTTAATAGATGCTGCTGAAAAATTAGGTTTTTCTGCGAAAGGAGTAAGGGGGAGCTTTGAGAGTTTGTCTCAAGTTCCTAGGCCAGCTATTGCGCATGTGATCATCAATAAAGTGTTACATCATTTTATGGTGATCTATGGTATTAATAGAAAATATGTAAAGGTAATGGATCCTGCGGATGGACAAATGAGAAAGGTTCCTCATGAGGAATTCAAAGCCATTTGGTCTGGTGTGTTGGTAATCCTGATGCCCAATGAAGAATTCAAGTCTTTGAATGAGACTGTCCCAGTCCGAAGAAGATTTTGGTATTTGATCAGTCCGCATAAGAGTGTCATGCTTCAGGCCGTAATTGGAGCCGGAGTTTACACAGTATTAGGCCTTTCTACTTCCATTTATGTACAGAAGATAGTGGACCATGTTTTTGTGAGCAGGAATACCAACTTGCTCAACCTCATGAGTGTGGTCATGATTCTTTTGCTCCTGTTCCAGATTTTTATCGGAGTTTACAAAACTGTATTTGTTTTAAAAACAGGACAAAGAATTGATGCTAGGCTTATTTTAGGATATTATAAACATCTATTGACATTGCCACAGCGGTTTTTTGATGCCATGCGGGTTGGTGAGATTATTTCCAGGATCAATGATGCAGTTAAAATCCGGGCATTTATCAATGATGTTTCCATTAATTTGATCGTAAACATTTTTGTGGTGGTATTTTCCTTTGCATTTATGTTTACATTTTTCTGGAAGTTGGCTTTGATCATGACAATGATAGTTCCTTTGTACATTGTCATTTATGTGATCACTAACTATTTGAACAAAAGAGTGGAAAGAAGGTTAATGGAAAGCTCTGCTGAACTGGAATCCCAATTGGTAGAATCAATCAATTCAATTGGGACCATAAAGCAGTTTGGGGCGGAGGATCATGCCAATATCAAAACAGAAACCAAGTTTATTTCCATGTTGGGATCTGTTTACCGTTCAGGCATGAACAATGTGTTTTCTAACAATTCCTCAGAATTTATTTCTAAATTATTCACCATAATCTTACTGTGGGTTGGTGCAGGGTATGTGTTGAAAAATGAAATCACTCCCGGAGAGCTTTTGTCCTTTTACGCTTTGGTAGGTTACTTGACTGGCCCAATTACTGGCTTGATTGGGATGAACAAAACGATACAGAATGCAGTGATTGCAGCGGATAGGCTTTTTGAGATAATGGATTTGGAGATTGAAGAAAAAGGAGAGAAGTTTTCGATAGACAGGGAAGCTTTAGGAGATATTGTGTTCCAAAACGTGGTTTTTAGATATGGCTCAAGGGCCAAAGTCTTTGATGGGCTTAATCTTCATATTCCAAAAGGAAAGATTACTGGAATAGTTGGTGAGAGTGGATCGGGTAAGTCGACTTTGATAGCATTGCTTCAGCACCTTTACCCTGTGCAATCTGGGCAAATTAAGATAGGTAATCACGATATAAGTTTCTTGGATCATGCAAGTCTAAGAAAATTTGTCACAGTAGTCCCTCAGAGAATCGATCTGTTTGCAGGAAATTTGGTGGAGAACATTGCGCTTGGGGATTACAAACCTGATATGCAAAAAATTGTAGCCATTTGTCATGAATTGGGGATGATGGAGTTTATCGAGGGGCTTCCCAATGGTTTTGGCACTTATGTAGGGGAGAATGGCGCCTCTCTTTCTGGGGGGCAAAAACAAAGAGTGGCTATTGCCAGGGCACTTTATAGAGATCCTGAGATCATCATCATGGATGAAGCTACTTCTTCTCTCGATCCAAAGGCTGAAAATTATGTGCAGCAAGTAATAAGGTCTTTAGCAAACAAAGGAAAAACAGTAGTGTTTATCACACACCGATTAGCTGCGGTTAAAGAATTTGATAAGATATTGGTTTTGGATGAAGGAAAACTGGTGGAACAAGGTTCCCACGATGTTTTGCTCACCCAAAAAGGTACCTATATGGATATGGTGAAAAAGCAAACTTTTGAATTGGGGTAAATAAAAGGCTGGGTTATGAACTTTATAAAACATATTGAGCGTATTCAGCTCATCAATAAACTGGTAAAAGAAGGGAAGACAGGGAGTCCGGAAGATTTGTCCAATAGATTGGGGATTAGTAGAAGGCAATTATACAATCATTTGGAAAGCCTGAAGGATATGGGGCTTGAAGTAGCATTTTCCAGAAAGATCAATAGTTTTTATTATGTAGAAGATAAACATTTGGAAATGACCTTTAGTTTAAAGGTGATAGGCCCGGAAGAAGCAGAAAATATTTATGGTGGCGTATTTCTTCCTTTGTTTGATGATTTGATGGTAGGATTGGATTGGGGAAGAATGTGGTAAGTCAAAATAAAACAATTTTAATTTTTTGAAATAAACAATGATTACGAAAAGTGCTCTGTGTAAACCGCAGGGCCTTTTTTTAGTGTTTTTCACCTTTTTCAAATCACTGATTACTAAAAATAAATAATTTTTTTTTGGTGCTTTTTTCTTCCGTGCATGTTTTGTGCACGCTCATGCCCTACTTTAGAACCATGGTTAGTGATCAATAACACACTTGATGTCATTAAGGACTTTTAAAATGGAAGTAATTAAGTGAAAAGTTGATAGACCAAAATAACATTTTTAACCAAACTTGACAGACTATGGAGCTTAACAAAAAGAGTATTGACCTAAAAGAATTTGGTGTAGAAGAATTAGAAAAAACTGAGCTAGAACAGACCAATGGAGGATTGTCCTTGAGTCTGGGAGGGCCTATATCATTAGGAGGTGTGATCATGCTTCCGCTAGACTTAGGATTCTTGAGTTTAGGTACTAACCTTGGGTTAGACTTGAAACTGTAAATATCCTTAAAGAATATTTTTTAGTATTTACTATGTTGGTGATTTTTTAATTCTCGTGTTGATTAACGTCAGAAGGGATACATGTGTGGTGTATCCCTTTCTTTTTTTATATTGTTTTCATTTTCTTGTTATTACAGATTCGTAAAGATTTAAGTATTCCATAATTTGCTTGTTTAAGCATTAAAAAATACTTTTAATGGAATTTTTATCATTCATTATTAAAGTAGTTGACATAAAAATTGTTTCCATTTCGGAGTATTGAACCCTAAAATTTTAAAAATCAAATATGAAAAAAGTTTCATTTTTGATGCTCTTGGCTTGTATAGTGACCTCGCCAATCATCGCTCAAAATAGTATTGACTTCAAGGAATTTTCCTTGGACAATGGATTGCATGTTATCATGCACAAAGACAACACCACACCGATTGTAGTGACTTCCGTATTGTATCATGTTGGCTCCAAAAATGAGGATCCTAGCAGAACTGGGTTTGCACACTTTTTTGAGCATCTTCTTTTTGAAGGAAGTGAGAACATTGGTAGAGGAGAATACATGAAGAAAATTCAGTCGGAAGGAGGTACATTAAATGCCTATACCAGTAACGATCTTACCTATTACTATGAGACGCTTCCTTCCAATAAGTTGGAGATGGCCCTTTATATGGAAAGTGAAAGAATGCTTCATGCCAAAATTGATGAAACTGGAGTGGAAACACAAAGAGAGGTGGTAAAAGAGGAAAAGCGTCAGCGTTATGACAACCAACCTTATGGCACCATCTTGCCAGAGACACTAAAAAGAGCTTATTCGAAGCATCCATATCAATGGGCACCAATTGGTTCATTGGATCATTTGAACGAAGCTTCCTTGGCTGAATTCATGAAATTCTACAAAGATTTCTACGTGCCAAATAATGCGACATTGACCATTGCTGGTGATATCGATTATGACCAAACGGAAGAATGGGTGAAGATGTATTTCTCTGAAATTCCAAAGGGAAATGATGACATTTACAGGCCAAATATAGAGGAGCCCAAGAAACAAGAAGAGATCAGGGATGTTATTTATGACAATATCCAGATTCCTGCGGTGATTCAGGCTTATAATTTACCTCCTAAAAATGATGCTGATTCTTACGCAATGGACATGCTTTCGACCTACCTAACTGGTGGTAAATCATCCTTAATGACCAAAGAATTGGTAGATAAGCAGCAGAAGGCACTTGCAGTAGCAGCGATTCCCCTTGAGTTGGAGGATGGTGGTATTTTTATCATGTATGGTATCACGAATATGGGGGTAAAAGCAGATGAGTTAGAAACTGAAATTGATGTTTTGATCAAACAGGTTCAGGAGGAAGGGGTTTCCGAGCAGGATTTTGCGAAGCTTCAGAATATCATTGAAAATGATCTAGTGAGCAAAAACTCAACTATGGCTGGCATAGCGGAGAATTTGTCACAATCGTATGTGTTTTATGGTAGTACCGACCATATCAATGATGAATTGGCAAAATACAGGGAAGTGAGCAGAGAAGATTTGCAAAAAGTGGCCAACAAGTACCTGACTTTGGATGGAAGAGTGGTGCTTTATTATTTGCCAAAATCTGAACAGCCACAAGAATAGTTTTTACTACAAGATTGACACAACTTATGAAAAAGATAGTATTATATATATGCCTTTGCATGGTGATATCAAGTTTGAGCTATGCGCAAGTGGACAGAAGTAAATATCCAGAGCCAGGTCCTGCCCCCAAAATCGAGTTGAAGGACCCTGCTACTTTTACATTGAAAAATGGATTGAAAGTGTTTGTAGTGGAGAATCATAAATTACCGAGAGTAGCTTTTTCTTTAGTGATAGACAGGGATCCGCTTTTAGAAAAGGACAAAGCAGGGATGACTGGCTTTGTTGGAGAAATGCTAATGGCCGGAACGACAAATCGTACAAAGGACCAGCTGGATGAAGAAGTTGACTTTATAGGAGCGTCTTTAAGTGCTGGCTCTACTTCCATTTTTGCCTCTTCATTGAAAAAGCATCAGGGGAGAGTTTTGGATTTGATGTCTGATGTGCTTTATAACCCTGCTTTTCCTGAGGCTGAATTGGATAAATTGAAAAAACAGGCGATTACTGGTTTGGCGGCATCCAAGGATGATCCCAATGCTATTTCTGGGAGGTTGACTTCGGCATTAGACTTTGGGAAAGATCATCCGTATGGGGAAACGGAATCAGAAGAAACCTTGGAAAATGTTAGTGTTGAAGATATTAGGTCCTATTATCAAACTTATTATAAACCTAATATCGCATACTTGGCTATTGTGGGTGACATTGATAAGGCTGAAGCTAAGAAAGTAGTAGAGCAGTATTTTAGTAAGTGGGAAAAAGGTGAAGTACCTGAAATGAAATATGATACTCCAACCCCTCCAAGTGAAAACAAGGTGGCTTTGGTGGATCGTTCTGCTTCCGTTCAATCCGTTATTGATATTACTTATCCTTTAGAAATGAGACTTTCTAGTGAAGACTATCTCAATACCAGGGTATTGAACTATATCTTAGGAGGCGGGTCTTCATCAAGATTATTCATGAATTTGCGAGAGGATAAAGGATATACCTATGGAGCTTATTCATCTATCGGTGCTGATAAATTGATTACTAGTTTCTCGGCAGGAGCATCTGTAAGAACAGAGGTGACTGATTCAGCCATTGTTGAGTTGGTATATGAGATTAATAGAATTGTAGATGAAGGTGTCACAGCTGAAGAGTTGGAATCGGCCAAAGCCAATTTAAGCGGGAGATTTGGGAGGTCATTAGAAAGCCCATCTACTTTGGCTAGTTTTGCCATGGACATAGATAGGTACAATTTACCTTCTGACTTTTATAAGACGTATTTGCAACGATTGAGCGCATTGACTGTGGAAGATATTAATACTGCAGCAAAGAAATATATTAAGCCAGATCATATGTACATTACGGTGGTAGGCAATGGCTCTGAAATTAAGGATAAATTGGATCAGTTTGGCCCAGTGAGCTTGTACGATAACCAAGGGAATCCTGCAAAAGAAATTGAAATGACTGATGCAGATATTACTGCAGATAAGGTTATCGATAATTACATAGCGGCTATTGGAGGAGAAGAAGCAGTGAATGCGCTAGAGACAGCAAAAGTTATGATGAAGGCAGAGGTTCAGGGACAAGTGATTGAAATGACCATGCTCTATGATGATCCCGGTATGAGGTTCAATCAGAAAGTGTCCATGATGGGAAATACGGTGTCCAATACAACCTTATCTGATGGAAAGGGATCTGTCGTAGCAATGGGGCAAACCCAAGAATTAACTGATGAGCAGTATGAAGAAGCTAAGATGAATATGTTTATTATCCCTGAGGCTCATTATGAAGAATTGATGTATACGTTGACCTTGGATGGTATCAAAGACGTTGATGGAGAAAATGCTTACAAAGTCATTGTATCCAATCCTACTGGTTCAAAAAGTGTAAATTACTATAGTGTAGAAACCGGGTTAAAGGTGAAAAGTGAAAATGAAAAAACCGGGGAGTTAACTTATTCTGATTATGAAGATCACAATGGCGTGAAATATGCTATGAAGATGGTGATGAAGTCCCCTATGATTCCAGTTCCCCTAAATACAACTGTAGAATCTTTGGAGATTAATCCAGAGTTAACAGATGCAGATTTTAAATAAAAATATATGAAAAAAGCAGTGATTGCATTGGCTGGAATGCTAATGCTGGGAAATGTTGATGCAAAAGCCATTGATCCAGTAAAGGAGAATTCAGAATCACTTGTTCAAGAGGCGAGTGTCAAAGAAGTGGTGGATAAATACATCAAAGCATCAGGAGGTCTTGATAAGATCAAAGGGATTAAGAATATGGAGTTGGTTATGGAGACTGAAATCCAAGGCATGAAATTGATAATCAAGTCTGTGACTGATCAGGAAAATAACCGGTTACTTAATCTTACAGAGATGAATGGAAACCAAGTAGCCAAAACGGTGATCAAGGATAGCAAAGGTAAGATGATCAGTATGGGCCAGGAAAAAGAGCTTACAGAAGATCAGTTAAACTCTATGAGAAGCCAGACTTTTGTTTTTCCAGAATTGTTTTATGAAGAATTGGGTTATACAGTTACCTACGGAGGCCTACAAGAAGTGGAAGGTGTTTCAGCTCATAAATTGATCCTTAAAGATGCCAATGGGATGCAAACCAATGATTTTTATGATGCGGAGAGTGGTCTTAAAATCATGACAGAATCTGATGTCGCGGGTAAGATAAATTTTAAGGATTATAAAGAGATGGATGGTATTACTGTCCCTACCAAAATGATCATCTCCAATGCCATGATGCCGATGCCCATGGAAGCAACGGTCACTTCTATAGTTTTTAATCAAGAACTTGATGATAGCTTATTTGAATAAATTATCTTTTCAAACAAAAAAAGGATGCCCCCATCAGGGAGCATCCTTTTTTCATAATCAGAATTTTTAAATTACCAATTTGGATGATTTTTCATCCAGTGATCTAAGGAGAACTTACCTGACCCATAGATCAAAAACACAATCAGTAAAACCAATACGATAAGGGAAATTTCAAACTCTAGATTGTTGGCCGCAGATAGGAACCCTTGGTTAATGTTTACAAAGAAAACTGCCCCAAGCAAAATAGGAATTTGGAATATAATCGCAAAACGGGTCAAGAGACCAAAAGCAATCAGGAATCCTCCAACCAAATGAGCAAAAGCTACATAATGTGCGAGTGCTAAGTTGAAGAATTGAAGGTCATTGTTGCTCATCAATTGCATCAAGGCATCTGTATTGGCGATAAATATGATGCCTTTGTAAAGGATAAACAGCCCTAAAGCTACACGAACGAAATCGATCCATTTAGGATGGTGGGTATCTGCCCACAGTTCAATTTTTGAAATAGTTTCCATGCTATCTTGGGTGTTTGGTTTCCTTCAATATACGAATTTTATCAATGCATTGTATTGGTTTCCATTTGATTATGAAAATGTGTATTTCCTGTAGTGCAAAAAAAAAGGGCTACAAAACTGCAGCCCTTTGGTAATGGAATTAAGACATCCATATTGTCCTTTTACGGTTACTTTCCCTGGGGATTAATTTGTATTCTGGATAGTAATTTCCTCCAGACGTTTCTATTTGAAAAGTTAAGATTCTCCCGAATCTGTTTATTTTGAACATAAGGTTTTCCCCTTTGGTGATGGATTCAAGGTCAAAAGGTTGTTCATTGATTTCAAGGATAATATCACCAATCATCAACTGTTGAAAAGCAGCTGAATGAGGGTGAACTTTAATGATTGTTCCATCTTCTTGAGTTTTTACTCCCCAGTTTGATGTCAATAGGTTAGCATTATTTACTGTCTCAAGGCTTATGTTTAGACTTTCAAGTTGATCGATTAATAAAGGTAGAATATCTTCGGTTCCTAAGATGTATTGTTTAAAAAATGTGTTTACTTTTTCTTCATCTTCATAGAGCAATATGATGGTGTTTTTATAATCTTCTAAGGTATAGCCAGTGGATGTTTTTCCGAATTTCTTCCACATTTCTTTCATGACTTGGTGGAGAGAGATTCCTTTATCAATGAGCTGTAGGTCCAGACACATTGAAATCAAGGCTCCTCGGTTGTAGATACTGACTTTTTTTTCTGGAATGCCTTGTTTATAGCCATCAAGCCATAAATCAAAACTTGATTCTTTTATCGATTGATTTGTCCAGCCCAAAGAGTGAAATTCTCTTTCCAGTTGCTTTTCCATATTTGTTAGGAAATCTTCAAGGCTGAAGTATCCTGACTTTAACAAAAATAGATCTCCCATGTAGGTGGTCACTCCTTCAGCAACAACTCCAGTATCTATGTATGCTTCTTGGGAAAAATCATAAGGCAGGAGTTCTTTAGGCCTAATACGGCAGACATTCCAAAAATGATAGAGTTCATGTGAACTTACTCCCATAAACTCATCCATGTTTTCTTTTTGAGCCAGTGTATTTGCTGGACCAAAAGTAATCACAGTGGAAAACTGATGCTCTACACCATGGTAATGCTTATAAGGTAATAGTTGATAGAGAAAGTGGTAATCTCTAGCAGGAAAATCTCCATATGCGTCCAACTGCTTTTGGGTAAAAGCTTTGAATTTGTTGATAAGTTCAGGCACATCAAAGTGAATTTCTCCCTGAAACCATAGGTGAAAGTTGATGTCTTCCAACTGATAACTATAATGCTGAATGTTGCTGGAAGCAATTAGTGGACTGTCTACCAGATGCTGGAAGTTTTCAGCAGCAAAAGTGTTTTTGTTGATTTTTGGTAACGCTGTAGCTGTACGGTATTCGGCAGGAAGTTTCAGTTCAATGGAAACAGATTCGTCTTCTCTTCCCTTAAGTTCAAAGCAGAAATTGATGAAGTTTAGATAAAGTTGTTCGTCATCTGACCAACTTCCGCCAGCGTCCATTTGGGAAGCGTGATATTCATATTTGACAGTATATTTACCTGCCTTTGGTGCTGAAAATGTCCAAAGGTCTTTGGTTATTTTTTTCCAATCTATTTTTTGATCATTACTCAAAATGGAGAAACGCCTGATTTTTTGGGCATAATTGGTAATTTCATACCTTCCCGGGCGCCAAGACGGGAGTTGAAGTCTCACTGTTTCTGCTGCGTTACATTTTAGCGTAAGCTGAATTTGGATAAATTGATCGGCTGGATTGTTTCTATATATAAGGTATTCCATTTACATTTGTGCTTTACAATAAACAAAAGTAACCCACTGGTTTGTAAATAAAAAAAACGTAACTATCTTTGCATTCCTTTTCGGGGTTCAACTGAAAGGGAAGTCAAAGAAAAGCAATAAAAATTAAAACATAGATCAGTAAGGGTCTTGGGAAGTAACCTTTAAGGTTTCTTTTTAAAACCAACTGATAGAAAATTTAAAGATCATGAAAAGAACGTTCCAACCTTCTCGCAGAAAAAGAAGAAATAAGCACGGTTTTAGAGAAAGAATGGCTACGCCTAACGGAAGAAGGGTGGTTAAAGCTAGAAGAGCTAAGGGTAGACATAAATTGACAGTGTCTTCAGAGAAAACGCTTAAGAAGTAATTTTCATTTCTTTGTTTTGATGCCTTATTGCTATGGACTATAGGCTTCCTAAGAATGAAAGATTACATTCTAAAAAGTTAATAAAGGAACTTTTTGATAAAGGTTCCTCTTTTTTTTTATATCCCTTCAAGGTATTATATCTTAGCTTGGAGGATGATTCCGAAACTAATCAAGTACTTTTTTCTGTTTCTAAAAGAAAAATCAAGAAAGCAGTAGGTAGGAATTATATCAAAAGAAGGATGCGAGAGGCATACCGCTTGAATAAATCACTGCTTTTGGATGGTGAAAACAAGAAAAAATTAATAGCTTTCGTTTATGTTTCATCTGAGCGAGAAAGCTTTCAAGCTATTGAGCCAAAGATGAAGAAAATATTAAAGCGTCTTGCGGCCCCGCGAGAAAAGAACTCAAAGCGTGATGAAGAATAGAAACAAAATTATAGCCCTTTTATTAGTTATTGTAGTAGGTGGAGGCATGCTATTTTCCTTTAAGGGAAAAAATGATAAACTTTTTTTGATCGCTAAAAACCTGGATATTTTTGCTTCACTGATAAGGGAGCTCGATACTTATTATGTTGATGAGATAGATCCAGAGGAATTGGTGACTGTGGGAATCAATGCCATGTTGCAGGAGCTTGATCCGTACACCAATTACATTCCGGAAGAAGAATCTGATGATTTTCGTACGATGACCACTGGTGAATATGGTGGGATTGGTGCGCTTATCGGAAATAGGATAGGGAAGAATATGGTCCTGATGCCGTACAAGGGATTTCCTGCACAAAGTGCTGGGTTAAGAATTGGAGATGAATTGCTTTGGGTAGATTCTGTGGATGTAGTTGACTTGGCTACATCGGAAATATCAAAAAAGCTTAAAGGACCTGCTAATACTCCAGTAGAGGTGATTGTAAAAAGAAATCAAGATACTTTGACCTTTGAGCTTACTCGAAAGAAAATTGTTATTACTAATGTTCCTTATTACGGAATGGTGAATGACAAGGTAGGGTATATCAAGTTGACGGATTTTACAACTAATGCCGGTGACGATGTAAGGAAGGCTTTGGTGGAGCTGAAAGAACTGGGGGCCGAAAAGTTGATATTGGATTTGAGGGATAATCCAGGAGGGATACTTAAGGAAGCTGTTGATATCGTTAACCTCTTTATTCCAAAAGGGAAGGAAGTGGTCAGTACTATTGGGAAGCTGGATAATGTGAACGCTGTTTATAAAACTAATCGATCACCTGTTGATAAGGATATTCCCTTGGCAGTTTTGGTAAACGAAAGATCGGCTTCTGCCTCAGAGATTGTTGCAGGTGCATTACAGGATTATGATCGAGCAGTGTTGATTGGAAGAAATACTTTTGGAAAAGGTTTAGTGCAAAGTACGATTCCACTTTCCTACAATTCACAGGTCAAGGTTACAACAGCCAAGTATTACATTCCTAGTGGAAGATGTATTCAGGAAATTGATTACAGTAAAAAGGATGAAGATGGTAATGCAACAACAGTGGCTGATTCTTTGAGAAGGGAATTTAAAACAAAAAATGGAAGAACAGTTTGGGATGGAGCTGGCGTAAGACCAGATGAGAAAGTAGAGTCAAAGACCTATGCTCCGATTACATATAGTCTTGTAGCCAGGAGCTTAGTATTTGAGTTTGTGAATGATTATTTTTATAAGCATGATAGTATTTCAAGTCCTAGGGATTTTAAAGTGACCGATGAACTTTATGATGAATTTACTACTTGGTTGGAAGGAAGAGAATATGATTACATTACTAGAGTTGAAAAAACAATCGAAGATTTAGAGAATTATGCTAAAGAAGAAAAATACTTTGAAGATATCCAAAGTGAAATTGATTCTTTGAAGAAAAGCGTGAGTCATAATAAAGAACAGGATCTAGTAACTTTTAGGGATGAGATCAAAGAAGCGATCAAGGATGAAGTGGTTTCCCGA